>NZ_JBIINP010000318.1:0-3637 GCF_044337415.1 Luteitalea sp. | reverse complement strand
GGGCACATCGTCGTCCATGACCCCGCCCGTGGCCACGCTGGCGCGGCAGATCCTCGTCGGCCTCGCACCGCCTGTCCTGCTCGGCATGGCCATCAGGGCGCGTTGGCCCGCGGCGGCGGTGCGTGCGCTGCCGGGTGTGCAGCGCCTCGGGTTCGTTCTCCTGGTGGGACTCGTCGTGGCGGTGCTGGCCGACGCCATGGGCCGTCCTGGCGTGGCATGGGGCTCGGCACTCACGCTGCTCAGCGCCTTTCTGCTGGGGGCGTTCGCTGCGGGGATCCTGTCGGCCTGGCTGGTCGGCGCCGGCGCCGACGACCGATTCGTGTTTGCGGTCGCTTTCGCCACCCGCAACCTCGCTGTGGCCGTGGCGCTGGCCATGGCCCTCGGTCGGCAGGCAGAGTTTCTGTGGGTCGCCGCGGTCTACCTGGTCGTGCAGGTCACCGTGCTGGGGAGTGCGGCAGCCGTGCGCGCGCGGTGGGTAGTCCGGTGAGGCGTCCTGCCCCTGTTCGCGCGTGTGCCCTTTCGGGCAAGGTACCTGCCCCTCGTTCGACTTCCTCCGCGCTTGCTATCGAGTGATGATGCCCGCGGGTTGGTATCGACAGGGCGGCATCGCCCGTCGGCACCCGTCCTCGTGGCACGACGCCGGCCCGTGGCCGACGCCAGTCACGCAGACGCGCGAGGCGCCGATGACGCCAACCGCCCCTGGCCGACCCCGAACGCGGGGCGGCTCACCCTGTTTGCCGAGGAGAGACGACGCATGCAGTTCACCACCAAGCTCACGGCC
This sequence comes from Luteitalea sp., assembly GCF_044337415.1. Lineage (GTDB taxonomy): Bacteria > Acidobacteriota > Vicinamibacteria > Vicinamibacterales > Vicinamibacteraceae > Luteitalea. The sequence goes on along the minus strand of NZ_JBIINP010000318.1, from coordinate 2,856 downwards.
GCCGTCCTGGCGTGCGCCGGGATGCTGGCCTTCGGGGCCGGCACCGCGGCGGCCCAGGCCAAGAAGCCGAACATCCTGATCATCTGGGGCGACGACATCGGCCAGTTCAACATCAGCGCGAACAACCGCGGGATGATGGGCTACAAGACGCCGAACATCGACCGCATCGCCAACGAGGGCGCCACCTTCACCGACTGGTACGGGCAGCAGTCCTGCACGGCCGGCCGCGCGGCGTTCATCACCGGGCAGTCGCCGATCCGCACGGGCCTCACCAAGGTGGGCCTGCCGGGCGCGCCCGAGGGCATGAAGAAGGAAGACCCGACCATTGCCACGCTCCTCAAGGCGCAGGGCTACATGACGGGCCAGTTCGGCAAGAACCACCTCGGCGATTCCAACGAGACGCTGCCGACCAACCACGGCTTCGACGAGTTCTTCGGCAACCTGTACCACCTCAACGCCGAGGAGGAGCCGGAGAATGCCGACTACCCGAAGGACCCCGCGTTCAAGAAGCGGTACGGTCCGCGTGGCGTCATCCACAGCTTCGCCGATGGCCGCATGACCGACACCGGTCCGCTCACGAAGAAGCGCATGGAGACGATCGACGAGGAGGTCAACGCCAAGGCGATCGACTTCATGACGCGCGCCAAGGCCGCGGGCAAGCCGTTCTTCCTCTGGTGGAACTCCACCCGCATGCACATCTTCACGCACCTGAAGCCTGGCTCCGAGGGCAAGACCGGCCTCGGCATCTACGCTGACGGCATGGTGGAGCACGACGGCCACGTCGGCATCATGCTCGACAAGCTGAAGGAGCTCGGCTTCGAGGACAACACCATCGTGATGTACTCGAGCGACAACGGCGCCGAGACCTTCACGTGGCCCGACGGCGGCACGACGATGTTCAAGGGCGAGAAGAACACGCAGTGGGAGGGCGGCTACCGCGTGCCCTCGTTCATCCGCTGGCCGGGGACGATCAAGCCGGGCACGATCATCAACGACATCGGCGCGCACGAGGACATGCTGCCGACGCTGCTCGCCGCCGCTGGCGACACGACCTCGGTCAAGAGCCTCCTGACGGGCATGAAGATCGGTGATCGCTCGTACAAGGTGCACATCGACGGCTACGACCTCGGCCCGGCGCTCCGCGGCCAGGCCGAGTGGCCGCGCAAGGAGTTCATCTACTGGACCGACGACGGCAGCGTCGCGGCGCTGCGCTACGAGAACTGGAAGGTCACGTTCCTCGAGCAGCAGGCCGAGGGCCTCAAGGTGTGGCAGGAGCCCTTCGTGCCGCTGCGCGCCCCCAAGGTCACCAACCTGCGCATGGATCCGTTCGAGCGCGCCGAGGAAGAGAACGCGATGGGCTACCAGCGCTGGTACATGGAGCACATGTTCGCCATCGCGCCGGCCGGCGGCTTCGTCGGCAAGTGGCTGCAGTCCTTCAAGGACTACCCGCCGCGCCAGAAGCCGGGCAGCTTCAACCTCGACCGCGTGATGGAATCGGTCATGGGCGGCTCGAAGCAGTAGTCTCACGACAACACGGGGCCGCCATCGCGAGATGTGCGGCCCCTTTTCTTTTGCAGGAGCCCTCCCGCATGCCATCACTCCGCTCGATCGCCGTCGCCTCTGGCGTCACCGTCATCCTCCTCGGGACACTGGCGTGCTCAGGGCCGTCGCCCGCGCCGACATCTGCGGCATCGCCTGCACCTGCGCCCGCCGCGGCGGCCACCCCGGCGCCGGCCGAGGCCGTCCTGGCGTCGTGGAACGCCGGCGCCGCGAAGGCGGCCATCGTCGACTTCGTGACGAAGACGACGACGCCGGGCTCGGCGTCGTTCGTCGCGCCCGCCGAGCGCATCGCCGTGTTCGACAACGACGGGTGCCTGTGGTCCGAGCAGCCGATGTACTTCCAGTTGGCCTTCGCGCTCGATCGGGTGAAGGCGATGGCGCCGAGCCATCCGGAGTGGAAGACCAAGGAGCCATTCGCCTCGGTGCTCAAGGGCGACCTCAAGGGCGTCATGGCCGGTGGCGAACACGCTCTGGTGTCGCTCGTGATGGAGACGCATGCCGGCACCACCACCGAGGAGTTCAACGCCATCGTCAGCGAGTGGGTGGCCACGGCGCGTCACCCGAAGACGGGGCGCAAGTACACCGAGATGGTGTTCCAGCCGATGCTTGAGGTGCTCGCATACCTCCGCGCCAACGGCTACAAGACCTTCATCGTGTCGGGCGGCGGCATCGAGTTCATGCGCCCGTGGGCCGAGCAGGTCTACGGCATCCCGCCCGAGCAGGTGATCGGCAGCAGCATCAAGACGAAGTTCGAGCTCCGCAACGGCACGCCGGTGCTCGTGCGGCTGCCCGAACTGAACTTCATCGACGACAAGGCCGGCAAGCCGGTCGGCATCCAGCAGCACATCGGCCGCCGGCCGGTGATGGCGTTCGGCAACTCCGACGGCGACCTGCAGATGCTGCAGTGGACGACGAGCGGTGCTGGCCCGCGCTTCGGCCTGATCGTGCGTCACACCGACGCCGAGCGTGAGTTCGCCTACGATCGCGCGTCGTCCATCGGACACCTCGAGAAGGCGCTCGACGAGGCGCCGTCGCGCGGCTGGACGGTCGTCGACATGAAGGCCGACTGGAAGGTCGTCTACCCACCTCAGTAATTCAGAATTCAGAGTTCGGAATGAAGGGCGGGGCGGGCAGGGTAGGGGCTGTCGCCGCGGACCTCGAGGAATTCGGAATTCAGCGTTCAGAGTGACGGGGGCGTCGGCGGCATCGCGGGCGCCCTCGTCGTGCGTCAGGGCATCCCGGCGGCGGATGCGCGCAGCGCCTCGACGTCGGGGATCGTCACCGAGCCGTGCCCGA
>NZ_JBIINP010000317.1:0-3639 GCF_044337415.1 Luteitalea sp. | reverse complement strand
CGAGATCACCGTTCAGGGTCCGCTGCATCTCGCGGCGGTACTGCTCGGCTGCGCCGATGAAGTCGCGGTGGTGCCGGCCGTCGGTTCCGGCCAGGGCCATCGACAGGGACCGCACGGCCAGTGTCGGGGCCGCCAGTCCCGCCCACTGGTACACGACGTCCTGGCGGGCGTATTGCTCGTGCAGGCGCCCGTAGTGCCGGTCGAAGACCTCGTTGCCGTGCTCCTCGCCCTCCTGCAGCGAGATACCGGAGAAGCTCACGGGCAGCGCGTCGACCGTTGGCACGCCGTAGCGCGCCAGCAGCTCGTCCTTGCGTCGTGCGAGCCGCGCCTCGACCAGGCTCGTGTCCGCCAGATCGCGCTGCAGGGCCTGCCGGAACTCCGGGGCCGACGGCGTGGGATACAGCGCGGAGGCCACGTCGCCGACGACCCGCGGCGCCACGAGACTGTTCACGAACCAGAGCGACAGCAGCGTCACCAGGGCGACGCGCGACGAGGGGGCGATCGCCGAGACGGTCAGGCCCACCGCGATCACGATCACCACGTGGACAACGTAGGTCGCCACGATCCAGGCCGCGCGTGCTGGCGTGCTGGCGAGCACGCCGCCGCTCGACAGCGCGAGCGCCACGGTCGCCATCACCAGCACCGGCAGGAGCACGAGGAGCAGGCCTGCGGCGATACCGAGCAGCTTGCCGAGGGCCATGGCCCGGCGCGGCACGCCCTGGCTCAGCACCTGACGTGTCAGGCCGTCTTCTCGCTCGCCAGAGAAGGCCGAGAACGTCATCAGGACGATGAACAGCGGCACGAGCACCTGCAGGACCTCCGCGCCGGTGAGCTCGCCGAATCGCTGCAGCGCCGTCCGGTCCTGCGCTGGGCGATACGCCGCTTCGTTCTGGCGATGCGCCTCGAGCCACGTCGCCACCCCGACGTAGGGGTCGATGCCGGTGTCCAGCACGGCGAGCTGGCTCTTGGGCTTGAAGGCGTAGACCCCATAGTGCGCGGCCGAGTGGGGGTTCTTCTCCGGTTGGCTCACCCACTGCTGCCGTGTGGCCGCCTGTGCCTGCGCGTGCTGGGTGCTCACGTCGCGGTACTGCTTCCACCCCGCAGCCAGCGCGACCAGGGCCACGAGCACGGTGAGGACCGAGAGGACACGGAACCGGCCGTCTCGCAGCAGGTCGCGTACCTCGCGTCGGGCGATGGTCGTGAGCATGTCAGTCGTGCATGTGTTCGAGGTAGATCCGCTCGAGATCGGTGTGACTGAACTCGGCGGTGCCGTGGACGGCCACCAGGGCCCCCCGCTTCATGATCCCGACGCGCGTGCCACTTTCCTTGGCGCGGAACAGGTCGTGCGTCGCCATGAGCACGGCCACGCCCTCGCCGCTCAGGCGTGTCAGCAGCGCAGAGAACTCGTTGGATGCCTGAGGGTCGAGGCCGGAGGTCGGCTCGTCGAGGAGCAGGGCCTTGGCCCCCTTGGCCAGGGCAATCGCGATGCCGACCTTCTGCCGCATGCCCTTGGAGTACGTCCCGACGCGGCGGTAGGCGGCCTCGGCCCCGAGGCCCACCTCGAGGAACATCCGCAGCAGGTCGGCGCGTGTGTGGTCCGCACGCCCGGCCAGGGCGGCGAAGTACTCGAGATTCTCCAGGCCCGTCAGGTTCCGGTAGAGCATCACGGTCTCCGGGATGTAGGCCAGGACTCGCTTGGTCTCGAGCGGCGCCCGTGTCACGTCGAGCCCGTCGATCGTCGCCGTGCCCGAGGACGGCTCGATGAAGTTCAGGAACAGGTTGATGGTCGTCGTCTTGCCCGCCCCGTTGGCGCCCAGCAGGCAGAAGACTTCGCCCGGCGCGACCCGGAGGGTGAGGGAGTCGAGCGCGACGACGTCGCCGTACCGCTTGGAGAGCCTGTGGGCCTCGAGCATGAGCGTGTTACCCCTGAGAGACCAGCAGGGTGGCTCAGGGTGCCGTCCGGGTTCACGCACCATCGCACGACCAGTCGGGGCCGCGGCGTGAACGGCCGCCGCACGCCAACCAGTGGCCTGCGAGGTGCACGTGGGCAGGCAAGGGCGGGCACCGGGTGCGCGTCATCAGGCCATGCGGCCCGGCACGGTGTTGCTGCTACGGGTGGTGTCTTGGGGCGCGACCGCTCGTGGGGGCGCGCAGGACGTTCATGAGCGGACAGAGACCGCTCGCCGACAAGTCCTTGGGGCTTGCTCTGGCACGTACGAGAGTGACACTGCCGCACATGCGGCCGTCGGTCGGGAGTCGGATGCGGGCCAACGCTGACCCTCCCGGCTGACGTCAATGGCCGGTCAGGCCAGGGCGAGCACGCCGTGGTCGTCGCAGTGCGACCCGTGCGGGTGATGCAGGTGCCCGTCGACGAGGTAGTCGACGTGATCGCCGTGCGGGACGGCCTCGTGTCCGCAGTTCGGGCCGTGCACGTGGTCGGCGGCGTGCGCACCGCAGGCGTGGGCAGGCGTGCAGTCGGCGGGGTTGGCCGTGGACACGGCGAGCACGTGCTCGTCGATGTGGGCCTCGTGCGGGTGATGCAGGTGCCCGTCGTGCAGGTAGTCCGTGTGGCCGTCGTGCAGGACGGCGGTGTGGCCGCAGCCCGGGCCGTGGGCGTGCGGGTGGTCAGCGTGAATCTGATGGTCGCTCATGAGCTCGACTCCTTGGGGTGGGGCGGCTGGCGCCGCGTGGACGGAGGTGTGTCAGACGCCCTCCCCGGCATGTGCCAGGGCGCTACGGACGATGTCGAGCACGTGGTCGTCCGCGAGTGCATAGGTGATGTGACGGCCCTCGCGGCGGCGCACGAGCAGGTGCTCCGCGCGAAGGACACGCAGCCGTTGCGAGATGGTGGAGAGGCTGTCGCCCTCGGCCGTGGCCAGGGCGGTCACGCAGTGCGGTCCGTTGGCGAGACGGGCCAGCAGACGGAGGCGGGCATCGTCGCCGATGGCCCGGAACAGTCGCGCAGCCCGCTCGATGGCGGCGGCATCAGTCGTCAACGTCGGCTCGTTCCCGTGATCCCCGGGGTGACAGTGGGAGTCGAGGTCGGCGACGCGGTCAGACACGGCGCGATGTTCTCATCACTTGCACAATCGTGCAACTGTGCAATTCGCCACAGTCGCGCCTGGAGCCAGGGGTAGTGTCGATGACTGCGCACCGATATCGCGTCCACGGTCTGCACTGTGCCGAGGAGGTCCGGGCGATCCAGCAGGCGCTCACCGGGATGCCGGGGGTCACCGACCTCCAGTTCGACGTGCTCGCCGAACGCCTCGTGCTCCAGGCGACCTCCGAGGCGGCCGCGTCGGGGCGAATCGAGGCGGCCATCGCCGCGCTCGGCATGCGTGCCGAGCCATGGACCGACGCCGTCGGCCCCGGGGCGCAGGGCACGCAGCGGATCTGGCTCGCCGCCGTCAGCGGCGGCGCGCTGCTGCTGGCGCTGGCGTGGCACGTCATCGAGTCCGGCAGCCTCCGGCATGCGCTGCTCGGCGGCGAGCACGAGGGGCCTTCGCATCCCGTGCCGATGGCGCTCTACGCCCTGGCCGCGGCCGCGGGCCTGGCCATCACCCTGCCCAAGGCGTTGCGCGCCATCCGCCACCGCCGCCTCGACATGAACGTGCTGGTGATCGTCGCGATCGCCGGCGC
>NZ_JBIINP010000217.1:0-6307 GCF_044337415.1 Luteitalea sp. | reverse complement strand
GCGGCGTCGAACGTCCAGGCCACCTGCAACTGGCCGACGTTGGCCGTCGTGATCTGGTCGAGCGTGGAGTAGTGGGTGCTGCCGGCGTCGCCGAGATAGCTGCGCCAGTCGCGTCCGGCGCCCATGGCGGGTGTCTCGTCGGTGCGCGAACAGGCGGCCGCGAGCAGCAGAAAGACAGGGAACACACGACGGGCCAGATGCACCAGAGACGCCTCCGGCGGCCACTATAGCGGAATAGCCGAGCGAAGGGTCGCAGCGATGCCGGTTGCGCCAGGGGGCGCCGACCGGGGCGGTCGGCCGGTGTCGTTCCCCCGAGCCGTGTGGCACGGGCGAAAGGTAACCGCGACCGCACCGGACCGGTCCTCGGCCGGGCCGCGCAGCACGTGACACAATCGCGCCCGGGCATGGCGTTCGTCATCGGGGATCAGGTGCTGGTGGTCTCGCTCAACCGCCACGGGCAGATCGTCGAGGCCCGCGGTCAGGCCTGGCGTGTACTGGTCGGCGGGCTCACCATCACGTGTCGGCGCGACGACCTGCGCGCCATCACGCAAAAGTCGAAGAAATCCCGGCCGCAGGCGTCGTCTGCGCCGGCCAAGTCCTCGAGCCAGCGCCAGCCGCACGCCACATCGGACGAACCGCGTTCAACCATCGACCTGCACGGCTGCACGACCGTCGAGGCGCGCGAGGCCCTGCTCAGGCACCTCGATGTGGCCCTGCGTGCCGGCCACGCCCTCGTCGAGGTGGTCCACGGCATCGGCACTGGCCGCGTGCGCGGGGCGGTGATGGCCGCCGTGAAGGACGTGCCATCGGTGCGATCGGTGCGGCCGCATCCGACCAACAAGGGCGTGTTGCTGGTGTACCTCTAGCAGGTTGCTGGAAGAGCCAGCAACCTGAATTCACAGTTCACAATTCAGAATGCAGGGGCCGCGAGGCTCAGTTGAGCGTCGACGGCCTCGGGCGCTGGATGCCCAGCTTGCGCATGCGGCTGCGGAGTGTGCTCGCGTTGATGCCGAGCGCGTCGGCCGCGCCGCCCTCGCCTTCGATGCGCCAGGCGAGGCGTTCGAGCGTCGCCGTCATGTGATCGCGTTCAGCTTCGGCCAGCGTGCGGCGATCGTCGGCGCGGTCACGAGGCGACCCCGTCACACGCGACGGACTGGCGGTCTCCTCGCCGATCTCGAACATCGGTCCCGGGTTCGAGATGACGGCGCGCTCGACCACGTTCTCGAGCTCGCGCACGTTGCCGGGCCACTCCCGCGCCTGCAGCGTCTTCATCACCGCGCGCGACACCTGGAGCATCGGCCGACCCTGCTTGCGGCAGTGCTTCTCGAGGAGGGCCGTGACCAGCAGTGGGATGTCCTCGGGGCGCTGCCGCAGCGGCGGCACGGTGATGGGGAACACGTTCAGCCGGTACCAGAGGTCCTGGCGGAAGCGTCCCGCGCGCACCTCCTCGTCGAGGTGCCGGTTGGTGGCGGCCACGAGGCGGACGTCGGTCTTCAGCGTCACGTTGCCGCCGACGCGCTCGAACTCGCCGTCCTGGATGGCGCGCAACAGCTTGCCCTGCAGTTCCAGCGGGAGTTCGCCGATCTCGTCGAGGAAGAGCGTGCTGCCGTCGGCGATCTCGAAGCGGCCGCGGCGCTGGGTGTGCGCGCCGGTGAACGCGCCCTTCTCGTGCCCGAACAGCTCACTCTCGATCAACGAGCCGGGAAGGGCCGCGCAGTTGAGCGTGACCAGCGGTCGCGCGCGGCGTGGACTGAGGTCGTGCAGCACCTGCGCGATGAGGCTCTTGCCGACGCCCGTCTCTCCGAGGAGCAGCACCGTGCTCGACGTCGGTGCCACCTGCTGCGTCTTCGCGAGCACGTAGCGCATCACGTCGCTCGACCACACGAGTCCGCCGACGCCTGGCGTGGGCTGCAGCTGCTCGCGCAGGTAGGTGTTGTCGACCTCGAGTCGGTCGCGCAACTGGCGAATCTCCTCGAGGGCGCCGCGCAGGTCGTCCTCGGACTTCTTGCGCGATGTGATGTCGCGGTTCGAGCCGCGGATCCCCAGGTCGCGACCGTCGGCGCCGACCACCCGTGTCGACACGTGATCGATCCAGCGCCACTCGCCGGTGACCGTCCGGATGCGGAACTCGACGCGGGTCGGTGACTCGCTCGAGGTCGCCTCACGCATGTGGCGTTCCCACAGTGCCCGGTCGTCGTCGACCACGATCTCGGCCAGCAGCGACGGCCTGGCCGCGAACTCACTGGCTGGGCGGCCGGTCACGTCCACGCACGACGGCGAGTTGTAGAGGAAGGAGCCATCGGGCCGCACCCAGTATTCCCAGTCGGCCGTGAAGTCGGCGACGGTGCGATAGCGTTCCTCTGCCTCGGTCAGGCCGGCTTGCGCGCGACGCCGTGTGCGTCGCTCGAACAGCAGGGCGCCGATCAGCACGCCCTGTCCGAGCAGCAGGCCGCTGGCGCCCAGGACCTGCAGCTTGTACTGCGACCAGAGGGTCGGCGGGCGGAAGAGCACCTCGCTGCCTGCTGGCAGGCGCGACTCGTCGATGCGCCAGCGCTCGAGCTCACGCGCGTCGAACGTCAGGGTCGCCGCGGACACGGCAATCGGCGGGATCGACTCCGCACGTTCGCCTTTCAGGATGCGCCCGGCGAGCGCCGCGGCCTGCTCGGCGATCGCGTCCCATCTGATGAGGTCGCCGCCCACGATGCCGTCCCCGAGGAACGTGTCCACCGCGGCCACCGTGGGGGCGTTCGCGGCCCGCACGATGGCGTTCAGGACTTCGCGGCCTACCATCGACCGGCCGGTGGTGTCTCCCCGATAGCTCGTGAAGAACACGACGCTGGCTGGCGGCAAGGACGCCACGCGGCGCAACTGCTCGCCGAGGGGCAGTCCCGCGAGCCAGATGACCTCCGGCGCCGGCGTCCGTCCCTTCTCGACGAGCGACCGGGCGAACGCCGCGTTCCTCAGGTCCGAAGGCGCACCGCCCCCGACGATGGCGACGGCCCTGGTGTCGGGCAGCAGGGTGGCGGCGACGCGGCCGGTCCGCTGGCCGGCCAGCACGAGCAGCGCGCCGGTCACGTCCTCGGGTACCGACAGACGCGCGAGCTCGTCCGGTGACAGGTGGCTGAAGACCACCGGCACCCCGGGGAACAACTGGGACCGGTAACGGAGCAGGAACGTCAGGGCCTCGGTGCCCTGCGTGACGACGAGGTCGAATCGATCCCGGGTGTATTTGGCCGCCAGGAGGTCGCGGACGCGCTCCCCGTACGGCACATCGGTGCCGTCGGGCAGGTCCAGGTACTCGAGGTGGAAGTCGATCGGCGCGCCCCTCGACGCTTCGAGTGCGCGGCGGCACGCCACCTCCGAGGTGGCGACCGAGGGGGCCGTCGACCTCAGGGAGAACAGCATCAGCACCGAACGGGGCGTGGGCGCCTGATGCGCGTTGGCGCGTCCGGGCCAGTGGCCCAGCACCAGCACGACGACGAGCGCCGCCAGCCATGGTCGCGAAGTTCGCATCGAGACCCACCCCCGGGGCGGGGTGATGCTAGCACGCCCCGCCCGTGCCATTTCGCGGGCCCGCGACATGACGAGGCTCACGGCCTGTCAGCGATGCCGCACCCCAGTGCGCCACCTGAGAACTAAACATCAATTGCGCAGCTACTTACGTGGCTATCCGACGGTGGTCCCGCGGAATGGCGTGGACCTTGCGATACCCGAGAGCAGATGCAAGCGGTCTCGGCAGTCGTGGTGCTGTCAGCCCAGATCGAGGCGCATGCCTCGGGCCGGCGCGAGCTGGTGCAGGCCCTCCTCGAATGGGTGGCCGCGGCCGGCCGCGAGACGGGCGCGGAGCGCGTGCACGTCTACGAAGACCTCGAGTCCGCGCCGCGCTTCCTGGCGGTGAGTGCCTGGACCGACATCGACGCCATGACGACGCACCTGCGAGGCGCGGCCTTCGGCGTCCTGATGGGCGCGCTCGATGCGGTGGGCGCCCCGGCCGTGTTCTCGATCGCGCGCCAGGAAGGCGGCAACGCCGCCGACAGCATCCGCACCCTGCGCCGGCTTGGCAACACTGCCGCGCCACCTGCGCTGGCTGCCGCCCTCTCACCACCCGGCATCCTGCCGTCCCACCCCGGGGCGACGGACGGTCCCGGCTCGAAATGAAGGTTCACCAAGGAGTCCAGATGATGCGCAGTCTCCCGTTGTCCGCAGTCCTCGCCGTCACGATGGCCATGGCGGCCATCCCGGCCGGGGCACAGCAGACCCCGCCTGCCGTCGATCCCGCCGCCGTGAAGGCGCTCGACGACATGTCGGCCTACCTCCGCACGGTGAAGACGTTCGAGGTCGAGGCGCTGACCGCCACCGACGACGTGCTGGACGACGGCCAGACGGACCAGAGCACCGGCCGCACCATCATCGTCGCGCAGATGCCCAACCGGCTCTTCGCCGAGACGACGAGCGACCGCATGTCGCGCACCTACGTGTACGACGGCAAGACGTTCACGCTGTCGGCCCGCCGCGCCGGGTACTACGCCACGGTACCCGCGCCGCCGACGGTGCGTGAGCTGGCAGACGTGCTCAGCGACAAGTACGACCTTGAGATCCCCCTCGCTGACCTGTTCCTCTGGGGCGCCCCGGGCTGGAGCCACGGCGAGCTGACGTCCGCGATCGACCTCGGCCCGGCCGTGATCGACGGCACGACGTGCCAGCACTACGCGTTCCGCCAGGCTGGCCTCGACTGGCAGGTGTGGATCCAGAAGGGCGACTTCCCGCTGCCGCGCAAGCTGGTGATCACCACCACCGACGACGAGGCGCGTCCGCGCCATGCCGCGGTCTACCGCTGGAACCTCGCGCCGTCGGTCAACGACGCGGCTTTCGCCTTCACGCCCCCCAAGGGCGCCAACCGCATCATCCTCGCCACCGTGGCGCAGTAAGGACACCGACATGTCTCGCACTTTCCGCGCCTACATCTCCCTCGCGCTGGCCATCGTCCTCTGTGGTCCCGCCGTCACGCTCGTCGAGGCCGGCGACCGCAACAAGGCCAGGACCAGCGTCAACAACAAGAGCGCGAACCGCAACACGAACGTGAATCGGAACACCAACGTGAACCGCAACACGAACGTCAACCGGAACACCAACGTCAACGTGAACAACAACCGTCGCGTCGATCGCGACATCGACGTCGACATCGACGTCGATCACCACGGCTGCTGCTACCACAACAACGGCTGGGGCGTGGCTGCGGCGGTCGCCACGACGGCAGTGGTGACGGCGGCGGTGGTCGGCACGCGCGTCACGGTGCTGCCACCGGCCTGCACGGTCGTGTACGCCAACGGCATCACGTACCAGCAGTGCGGCAGCGTGTACTACCAGCCCCAGTTCGTCGGCACGAGCACGACCTACGTGGTCGTCAACTCGCCGTTCTAGGCAGGGGTAGGGCCGGGTGTCACACCCGGCCGCATTTCGAGTTGGAGGCCGACGTGACGAAGCGACGTGCGGGTGGCGCCCTGGCAATGACGGGCGCGGTGGTGATGTGGACGATGGCCTGCGGGCAGCCGGGAACGGCGCCGCAGGGGACGCAACCGGCAGCCGGTGGGCCCGCCGTGACCGACATCGGCGCGGTTCAGGACGCCTTCGACACCGACGAGAGCACCGGTGTCGAGGTCCCGAGAACCAAGGCCGAGCTGGAGGCTGCGCGCCAGGCCTACTCGCCCTTCGCCGGCCGCACCTATCCCACCAAGGTGTTGTTCGGTGACACACACAACCACACGTCGAACTCCGGCGACGCCTACATGGCAGGCGCCAGGCTGGGTCCTGAAGAGGCCTACCGGTTCGCCCGCGGCGAACAGGTGGTGTCGTCGACGGGTGTGCCGGTGCAGCTCTCGCGGCCGCTCGACTTCCTCGTCGTCGCCGACCACGCCGAGGGCCTCGGCCTCATGTCGCAGCTCGAGGCCGGCAACCCCGGCCTGGTCACCGATCCGCTGGCCGCCCAGTGGGCCAAGACCCTCGGCAGCGGCACGCCGGAAGAGCGGGCCGCCACCGCGGCCGACATCGTCGTGCGCCAGGGCAACGGCACGTTGCCCAAGACCTTCAAGGACCCGAAGGTCGTCGGCCCGATCATGACATCGGTGTGGCAGCGGTACACGGCCACCGCGGAGAAGTACAACGAGCCGGGCAGGTTCAGCGCCATCATCGGCTACGAGTGGACGACGGTGCCGGGCGGCAACAACCTGCACCGCAACGTGATCTTCCGCGACGGCAAGGACAAGGCCGATCAGGTGTTCCCCTTCTCCTCGTGGAACAGCGAAGCCCC
>NZ_JBIINP010000209.1:0-6645 GCF_044337415.1 Luteitalea sp. | reverse complement strand
ACCTGGCAGTACCTCGCGGCGGGCTATGCGGCGGTGTGGGCGACGGAGAACACGCGCGCCGCGATCTGGGACGCGATGAAGCGTCGCGAGGTGTACGGCACGTCGGGATCGCGACTGATGCTGCGGTTCTTCGGCGGCTGGGACTTCGCCGCAGCCGACGCGAAGTCGCGCTTCCTCGCCGAGGTGGGCTACGAGAAGGGCGTCCCGATGGGTGGGGACTTGAAGCCATCGCCCGGCGGCGCCAAGGCGCCGACGTTCCTCGTCGCGGCCATGAAGGACGCGCGCTCGGGCAACCTCGATCGCATCCAGATCGTGAAGGGGTGGGTCGGCAAGGATGGCAAGGGCCAGGAGAAGGTCTACGACGTCGCGTGGGGCGACGCCGACCGCCGGAAGATCGTCCGCGGCAAGCTCGCGCCCGTCGGCAACACCGTCGACGTGGCCACCGCGACCTGGACCGACACGATCGGCGACCCGTCGCTGGCGACCGTCTGGACCGATCCCGACTTCGACCCCTCGGTGCGCGCCTTCTACTACGCGCGCGTCATCGAGATTCCGACACCGCGCTGGACCGCCTACGACGCCGCGCGCTTCGGCGTGAAGATGTCGCCCGAGGTCCCGATGACGGTGCAGGAACGCGCCTGGGCCTCGCCCATCTGGTACACGCCGGCAGCCGGCAACGGCGCCGCGCGTTGATTGCGCTCGAACGCTCGGACGCGCACGTGGTCACAGGACAGCTGATGCACATGACGTGCGCCTCGACGGGCGGCGCTGAGCGCGCCTGCACGGAAACGAATCGACGATGACTCCCAAGACGACCCGCACCAATGTCGCCCGCGCTGCGGGTGTCGGCCTCGCGCTGCTCGCGCTCGTGTTGCTGTGTCCGGCCCCGGCTGCCGCGCAGGGCGACGGCCCGCGATCGCAGACGCTGTTGCCGACCGGCTACAACTTCGTGGTCCCGGCCTACCTCGGGCTGGACGGCGACTACGACTTCACGGGCACGATCCTGCAGCCCAACGCCGACGTGAAGAGCGACATCTTCGTGGTGACCTACACGCGTGCCTTCAGCCTTGGTGGGCGCTACGCGCAGATCTGGATCAACCCGATCTTCGGCAGCATCGACGCCGACGTGCGCGCGGTGAACCGCACCGTCAACGTCAACACGTCGGGCCTCGGCGATGCGGTCGCCTCGTTCAAGGTGGGCCTGGTCGGCGCGCCGGCGCGGGGCATCCCGGCGTTCGTCAAGGAACCGCAGACGTTCCAGGTGTCGGCGTTCGTCTCCACGACGATCCCCGTCGGCAGCTACGACAGGGACCGTCTCCTCAACCTCGGCACGAACCGATGGGCGGTGCGCGTCGGCACGCCGATCGTCATGCCGTGGGGCACCAACACGGCGCGCGCCACGTTCCTCGAGGTGTTTCCGAGCGTCAGCTTCTTCCAGGACAACGACGAGCCGACCGGCGGCGCCACCCTGAAGTCGCAGGACCCGCTGTTCCAGCTCGAGAGCCACCTGTCGCACAACTTCCACCCGAAGTTCTGGATGTCGGGTGACCTCCGGTACTTCGGCGGCGGTGAGACGACGACCGACGGCATCTCCGACGACAACCACATCAACGAGACGGGCGCCGGGGTGTCTGCCGGCTACGCGATCGCGAAGTTCCTGTCCGTGCAGGCCTCGTACGCCCGTCGACTGAAAACCGGCGACCAGCGCGACCTCCACATGGTGCGCGTTAAGCTGGCCCTCGTCTTCTGACGTTGATCTCACCCATGGAAAGTGGCCGCTCTGTGCCGGCCGGAGACTCAGCATGTCCACACGGAACGTAAGCACCAGCGCGTTGATCGTCGCCGCCGCCCTCACGGCGGCGTGCGGCAGCCCGACTCCACCGAAGGCACCTGAGGCTGCAGCGACGCCGTCGGCGTCGCCGGCGGCGACGTCCATTCCCACGAACCCGCTGAAGGAGGCCTACTTCGGCGAACAGCACCTGCACACCGCGTACTCGCTGGATGCCTACCTCGGCGGCACGCGGCTCACGCCGTCTGACGCCTACCGCTTCGCCAAGGGCGAGGAGGTGGAGGTCAACGGCAGCAAGGTCAAGCTGCACGCGCCGCTCGACTGGGCGGCGGTGACCGATCACGCCGAGTATCTGGGCGAGATGTACTCGACGATGGTGGCCGGAGCGCCCGGGCACGACAACCCACAGCTCCAGGAACTGCGCCGGATGACGTCGTACGAGGATCGCGAGAAGTGGTTCGTCGAATACGTGCAGAAGGCCAACCGCGGCACCACGCCGCAACACGCGCCGTTCTACGCCGGTCCCGAGACTGCGATTGGCGGCTGGAAGGTGGTCCTGGCCGCAGCAGCGGAGCACTACAAGCCGGGGACCTTCACGACGATTCCGGCCTTCGAGTGGAGCGCCGCACCCGAGGGTGGCAACCTCCACCGCAACGTCTTCTTCCGCGACACCAACGTGCCGGAACGTCCCATGAGCTACGTGGACATCAACAGGGAAGAGGCGTTGTGGAGCTGGATGGCCGGTCTCGAGAAGCAGGGGATGAAGGTCATCGCCATCCCGCACAACTCCAACGCGAGCAAGGGCACGATGTTCTCGGCGCAGGACTCGAAGGGTGACCCGTTGACCCTCGAATACGCCGAGATGCGCAGCCGCTTCGAGCCGCTGATCGAGATGATGCAGATCAAGGGCAACTCCGAGGTGCACCGGTGGTTCTGGGCGGCCGACGAGTTCGCCGACTTCGAGAACGCGGATTCCCTTGGCGACTACAGCGGCCGGAATCTCAAGGCGTTCGGCAAGCAGAACTGGGTTCGGTGGGGGCTGATCAAGGGGCTTGCGCACCAGAAGTCGCTCGGCGTCAACCCGTACCACTACGGCATCGTCGGCGGCACCGACACCCACAATGGGACGCCATCGAACGTCGATGAGGACAACTTCGCGATTGGCAGTCATGGCTCCGCTGATGGAACCGTCGAACGTCGACGGACCAGCGAGATTGGCGGCTGGCTCAAGGGCAAGGACCTCAATCCCGGTGCGCTGACCGGCGTGTGGGCGCCGCAGAACACGCGCGAGGCCATCTGGGACGCGATGAAGGCGCGCGAGACGTTCGCGACGAGCGGCCCCCGCCTCAAGGTGCGCTTCTTTGGGCGCCTCGGCGCGATGGAGAAGCCGGCTGACGCCAGGCGCCTCGTGGAGAGCGGCTACGCGCAGGGCGTGCCGATGGGCGGCACCTTGAAGGCGGATGCTTCCGCCGCCGCAGGCGCGACGCCGAGCTTCACCGTGTGGGCGATGAAGGGGCCAGACGACGCGAACCTCGATCGGATCCAGATCGTGAAGGGCTGGGTGGACGCCGAGGGCGAGCCGCAGGACCGCGTGTTCGACGTGGCCTGGTCGGGCGACCGCAAGCCGGGCAAGGACGGCAAGGTGCCTGCCGTCGGCAACACCGTGGATGTGACCAAGGCCGTGTACACGAACGCGATCGGCAGCGCTGAGCTGATGGGGACGTGGACCGACCCGTCGTTCGACCCGGCACAGGGCGCGGTGTACTACGTGCGCGTGCTGCAGATTCCCACACCGCGCTGGAGCACCTACGACGCCGTGCGTGCCGGCGTGCCGCTGCTGCCGGGCGTGCCGGCGACCGTGCAGGAGCGCGCGTGGTCGTCGCCGATCTGGTACACGCCGACCCGCGGAAAGTCCGGCGCGAAGTGAGCCTCAACGGCCGCAGTCCGCACTGGGGTGCGGCGCTGGTGATGGTCGTGTGTGTTGCCACCGCCGCGCAGGCGCAGACCCCCACTGCGCCCGCCTCCGCGGGGGCACCGGCGCCCGTCGCGGCAACCGCGCCAGCGCAGCCCGCGGCTGGGACGCCGGCAGCCAAGCCGGCGAGCGATGCCGGGGACCTCAGCACCCAGGCGACCGATCCCACCGCGTCGCTGATGTCGTTCAACCTGATCAACGCGGTCAGCGCGTCGTACCACGGGGTCGACGACTCGGGCTACACGTTCAAGTTCCAGCCGGTGGTGCCGTTCCGGGCCTTCGGCGTGAGCAACATTCTGCGCGTGGTCGTGCCGTACCAGATCGACGGCCCGGGGAACGAAGGCCTGAAGAGCGTGACGATCTTCGACCTGGCGGTGCTGCCGCAGAAATGGGGCCGCTTCGCCGTGGGACCGGTGATGAGCCTGTCGGAGAGCGCGAGCGCCGCGCCGTCGAAGTTCGCCATCGGGCCGGCGGCGGGGGCGATCGTGCCGATCTCGAAGACGCTCAACGTCGGGATGTTCACGCAGAACCTGTTTGCGTCCGACGTCGCGATCACGCAGCTGCAGCCGATCGCGGCCTACCAGCTGGGGCACGGCTGGGCCCTCAGCCTGGGCGACCTGCAGTTCACCTACGACTGGGAGCGCGGCGGGTGGGTGAACGTGCCGGTCGGCTTCCAGATCGGCGTGGTGCGCGCGATTGCGCGCCAGCCGATGCGCTTCGCCATCAACCCGCAGTGGAACCTGCGCAACATCACCGGCGCCGACAAGGCGCAGATCACGTTCACGGTGACGCTGCTGGCGCCGGTGAAGTAGCGGCGCGGGAGGCGCGTCGGTGGGGATGCCACGGGGACATGGGCGCAGCGCGACGCCCGCTCAGCCCCTGAGTGCCTCCAGCCACGGCAGGCCGATGGCCAGCAGCGCCACGAGGAACAGCATCCCGAACAGGAAGCCCAGGCACCAGAAGTCCTTCCGGGCGATGAAGCCACAGCCGTAGTACAGCGGCGCCGGCCCCGTGGCGTAGGGCGTCAGCACGCCCATGAGGCCGAGCGAGAACCCGAGCAGCAGCACGAACGTGCGCATCGGCAGGCCCTCGACCGCCGAGCCCGCCGCCAGCATCACCGGCGCGACCGCCGCCGTGTGCGCCGTGATGCCCGCGAAGGCGTAGTGCATCAGGAAGAAGATCGCGACCAGCAGCGTCATCACGACCAGCGGCGGATGGCCTGCGAGGAGCGCGGCGGTGCCGTGGCCCAGCCAGGCCACGACGCCGACGCGATTGAGGCCGTCGGCCAGGACCACCAGGGTCGCGAACCACGCCAGCACGTTCCACGCTGGCCGGTTCCCCAGCACGTCGTCCCACGACACGATCCCGGTGGCCAGCATGAGCGACACGGCGACCATCGCCACGAGGGTGGCATCGATGACTGCGCTGGCGAAGATCCAGAGGGCCAGCGAGAGGAGCGCCAGCGCCGCCATCCCGAGTTCACTGCGGCTGATCGCGCCCATCCCGGCCAGCGCGTCCGACGCCCAGCGCGGCACCTCGACGCTCGTGCGCGTCTCCGGTGGGTGCAGGACGAACGTCAGCCACGGCACCAGGAGCACCAGCACCGCGCCGACGGGGAGGAAGCCGACCAGCCAGTCCGTCCAGGTGAGCTCGACGCCTGCCGTCGTCCGGGCCATGTCGAGCAGCAGGAGGTTCGGCGCCAGCGCCGTCACGAACATCGAGCTCGTCACGCACGTCGTGGCGAAGGCGACCCACATCAGGTACGTCCCGAACTGGCGGGTCGATCGCCCCGTGTCGGCGCCGTACAGCTCGGGGATGTTGCGGATCACCGGATAGATCATCCCGGCGCTGCGCGCCGTGTTCGACGTCGTGAACGGCGCGATCAGCACATCGGCGAACGCCACGGCATAGCCCAGGCCCAGCGTGCGGTGCCCGAGCCTCTTCACGAGCAGGAGGGCGATGCGCCGGCCGAGTCCGGTCTTCTCGTACCCCATCGCGAACACGAAGGCCGCGAAGATCAGCCACACCGTGCTGTTCGAGAACCCGGAGAGGGCCCAGCGCACGGCTTCGGCGGGCAGGCGGAAGCCCGGGCTCACGCGTTGCGACTCGGAGAAGGGGAGTCCCGCCGCGGCCGCGACGGTCACGCCGATGAAGCCCACCGCCGACGGCGGCAGCGGCTCGGTGATCAGGCCGAGAATCACGGCCGTGAACACCGCGACGTAGTACCAGGCTGCCTGGCCGAGTCCTGCTGGTGCCGGGAGCAGTGCCACGACGACGCCCGCGAGGACGGGCACGGCCACGCGCCAGCGCATCAGTCGGCGAGGTGGGCCAGGACCGCCTCGGTAAACTGCGTCGTGGTGGCCGCGCCGCCGATGTCGGGCGTGGTGGGACCCGCGGCGAGCGCGCGCTCCACGGCCCGGCGAATCACCGCAGCGGCCTGCGTCTCACCCAGCCACTCCAGCATCATCGCGCCGCTCAGGATGGCGCCCGTCGGATTGGCGATGCCCCTGCCGGCGATGTCGGGGGCCGAGCCGTGCACGGGCTCGAACAGCGACGGGAACGTGCGCTCGGGGTTCAGGTTCGCCGACGGGTTCAGGCCGAGGCTGCCGGTCACGCCGCCGGTGAGGTCGCTGAGGATGTCGCCGAACAGGTTCGATCCGACGATCACGTCGAAGGTGTGCGGACGTCGCACCAGTTCGAGGGTCGCCGCATCGATGTGCAGCTTGTCGGTCTCGACGTCCGGGAACTCGGGCGCCACCTCCGACAGCACGCGATCCCACAGCACGTAGGCGTACCGCTGCGCGTTCGACTTGGTGATCATGGTCAGCTTGTGCCGGCGTGTCCGCGCGAGTGCGAAGGAGAAGCGCAGGATGCGCTCCACGCC
>NZ_JBIINP010000316.1:0-3646 GCF_044337415.1 Luteitalea sp. | reverse complement strand
AGCGTCACCCCCGCGGCTTCCTTGCTGACGTCGGTGCCCGAGATGCCCATCGCGATGCCGACATCGGCCTTCTTCAGCGCCGGCGCGTCGTTGACGCCGTCGCCGGTCATCGCCACCACCTCGCCGCGCCCCTGCCACGCCGCAATCACCCGCAGCTTGTCGGCAGGCGAGACGCGCGCGTAGACGCCGATGCGGTCGATGTCGCGCGCGAGGTCCTCGTCGGTCATCCGCGTGAGGTCCTGCCCCGCGACGACGCGGCGGCCGTCGAGCAACCCGATCTCGCCGGCGATGGCCGTGGCCGTCAGCGGGTGGTCGCCGGTGATCATCACGGGAGTGATGCCGGCGGTGCGGCAGGTCTGCACTGCGGCGCGCGCCTCGGCACGCGGGGGATCCATCATGCCGACCAGGCCGAGCCACGTCATGCCGAGTTCCGAATGCTCCGGCGTCGTGTGTCGCTTGCGCGCGATGGCCAGCACGCGAAGCCCCGCGAGCGCGAACTCGCGCTCCATCTGCAGCAGGGAGTCCCGGTCGGCCTCGGTCAGAAGCATCTCGACGCCATCCTGATCCCAGGTGTCGCAGCCGGGGAGCACGACGTCGACCGCGCCCTTCGAGTACGCGCACAGCCCCGCGTCCTCCGGCCCGTGGAGCGTCGTCATCCGCCGGCGCTCCGACGTGAACGCGATCTCGTGCAGGCGCGGCTCGCGTGCGTTGAGCGCTGCCTGGTCGAGGCCCGCCTTCTCCGCCGCGACGATCAGGGCGCCCTCGGTGGGATCGCCTTCCACCTGCCGCCGTCCCCGATCGTCGAGCCGTACGGTGGCGTCCGACGAAAGGACCGCGGCCTCGAGCAGCGCGGTGACCGACCGCGGCACGTCGATCCGGACGCCGTCCTTGACGAAGTGGCCGGCGGGCTCATAGCCGACACCGGTCACCTCGAACGCGCCGTCGGCGGTGGCGACGTGGCGCACGGTCATCTCGTTCTTCGTGAGCGTGCCGGTCTTGTCGGAACAGATGACCGACGTGCTGCCGAGCGTCTCCACGACGGGCAGGCGACGCACCAGCGCCTGGCGCTTCACCATGCGGCGCACGCCGATGGCCAGCGAGATCGTGACCACCGCCGGCAGCGCCTCCGGGACGACGGCGACGGCCAGCGCGATGCCGAAGATGAACATCTCGAGCGGCGGCATGCCGCGCCACAGCCCGAGCGCGACGATCACCGCGACGATGACCAGCGCCGCCTTGCCGAGCATGGACCCGAGCCGGTCGAGGTTCTCCTGCAGGGGCGTGCGGCCGGCCTCGACGGTCTGGACCAGGCGGCTGATCCGCCCGAACTCGGTCGACATGCCGGTGGCGACGACGACCGCCTGCCCGCGACCGCGCGTGACGAGCGTGCCGGCATGCGCGAGGTTGCGCCGGTCGCCGATGGGCAGGTCGGCGGCCTCCATGCGGACGGCCGTCTTCTCGACCGCCGCGGACTCGCCGGTCAGCGCCGCCTCGTCGATCGACAGGTTGATGGCGAGGGTGATGCGCGCGTCGGCCGGCACGCGGTCACCGGCGCGCAGCACGATGACGTCGCCGGGCACCAGTTCCCGCGCGGGAATGGCCACTTCCGCGCCGTCGCGCAGCACGTGCGCCACCGGCGCCGCCATCTCGCGCAGCGCCTCGAGCGCGCGCTCGGCGCGGTACTCCTGGATGAATCCCAGCAGCACCGCGAACAGCACGATGACCGCGATGACCACGGCCTCGAGGCCGTGACCGAGCAGGCCCGACAGGACCGTCGCGACGAGCAGGATGACGACCAGCACGTTCTTGAACTGCGCCGCAAGGGTGTGCCACGCCGACTGGCGCGCGAAGGCCTGCAGTTCGTTGGGCCCGTGGACATCCAGGCGCCGCCGCGCCTCGGCGGCCGGGAGTCCCGTGGCTTCTCCGTGGAGAGTTGTGTGAGGACGTCACCGACGTCGATGTGGTGCCAGTGAGGCGTTGCTGCGGGAGCGTGTGTGTCGACAGCCACGAACGGAATGCCCTTCCTGCCTCGCGCAGGGGGCGCGAAGACTGCGTCAACCCTAGGCGTGGAGACAGGAATAGACAAATAGATACTTTGCTCACTATACGATTGATAAACCTATACTACTGGAAACGCCCATGACGTGGCTGAACTACCACCACCTGCTCTACTTCTGGACGGTCGTCACCGAAGGCAGCGTGTCGCGCGCCGCCGAGAAACTGCACCTGTCGCAGCCGACGGTGAGCGCGCAGGTGCGGCTGCTCGAGGAGGCGCTCGGCCAGGCGCTGTTCGCGCGCAAGGGGCGAGGCCAGTCGCTCACCGAAACGGGGCGCACCGTGTACCGGTACGCCGACGAGATCTTCGGGATCGGCCGGGAGCTGCTCGAGACGCTGGAGGGGAAGACTCCCGGGCGCGGCCTCCAGTTGACGGTGGGCGTGGCCGACGCCGTGCCCAAGCTCGTCGTGCATCGGCTGCTGGAGCCCGTGCTGGCGCTGGCCGAGCCCGTGCGGCTGGTCTGCCGCGAGGGGAACGTCGAGCAGCTGATCGCGCAGCTCGGCACGTACCTGCTGGACGTGGTGATCGCGACTGCGCCGGCGCCCACCTACCTGCCGGTCAAGGTGTTCAACCACCTCCTCGGCGAGTCCGACGTCGCGCTGTTCGCGCCCGCGCCGCTCGCTGCTCGCCTCAGGCGGCGCTTCCCGATGTCGCTGCACGACGCGCCGATGCTGCTGCCGACGACCGACAGTCCGCTGCGTCGAGGGCTGGACGAGTGGTTCGACGTGCTCGGGGTCCGTCCGCGGATCATCGGGGAGTTCGAGGACTCGGCCCTCATGAAGGTCGTCGGGCAGGCCGCCGGCTGCGCGTTCCCTACCCCCTCGGCGATTGCCGCAGACGTGACCCGCTTCTACGGCGTGCGAATGGTCGGGCGGATCGAGGCGGTGCGGGAGCGGTACTACGTGCTCACGGCCGAGCGCCGCCTGAAGCACCCCGGCATCCTCGCGATGACGAGCGCGGCACGCGACGAGGTGTTCCGGCCAGGCGCGTAGGCACGCCAGTGGCCCTGCGAGGTCAGGGCATCGTGAGACTGCTGGAGCGCGGCGCCGACGTCGACGGCCACGTGCGCGGACGGCCGTGCTGGTCGACGATGAGCGACACGGTGCCGGGAGGCAGCACCTGCAGCGTCTTGAGGAACTCGATCAGCGCGTCCTGCGACGGCGCCGGCAGGCGCTCGAACGCGCGGCGCTCGCCGAGCGCCTCGCCGTGGTGCGCGAGCACGGCCTGACGCAGCGTCGTGAACTTGCCGTGGTGGAAGTATGGCGGCTCGTTGGCCGCCCCCCACAGGCGTCGCGTCACGAAGCGCCGGTTGCCGCCGCGCAGTCGCGCCGACACCAGGCTCTGGTTCATGTCCACCGGCTCGGCGGCCGCGGCATCGTCCGGATCGGTGATGTCGTGCAGCTTGAAGTCGGTGTAGGCCGGCACCATGATCACGTCGGGTGACGAGGCGGACGGCCGCAGCCGCGGCTGCGGCAGGTAGGGATCGGTGAGATCCACCTTCAGCGTCGGCGCATCGCCCACGCGCAGGTTGCCCGACGGGTTGTACGGGTTGGGCTCGGTGTAGGTCCAGCCGGCGCGCGTCAGCGGCAG
>NZ_JBIINP010000315.1:0-3656 GCF_044337415.1 Luteitalea sp. | reverse complement strand
ACGTCGCCTACCGCGTCGGCCACGCCATCACGTGGGACCACAAGGCGATGCGCATCACCAACGCGCCCGACGCCGAACGCTTCATCAAGCGCCCGAAGTACCGCGACGGCTGGAAGCTGGCGTAGCACAGAGGTAGGGCGGGGTGTCCCACCCCGCCGCAATCCACGACGGCGCGGTGAGACACCGCGCCCTACCTGTGTGCGGGGGCCCACCTCGGCCGTGCAACGCGTATGATGCGCGGGCCGAGGAGGCACCATGGACACGACACTCCGTTCCACGCGAGACGATCTCGTGGCGCGCAGTCAGCACTATCTGACCTGCTCCCGCGACGTCGAGTTGTCGTATCCCGGCGTGAAGGCCGGCTGCGACGTCACCTTCGACGAGATCTGGCAGCTGTTCCTCGACAGCGGCTTCCTCTACCCGGACAAGGTGGCGCGCCTGCAGCCCGTGTTGCCGGAACTGCAGCACACGGTGCGCACGCTGCTCGAGGTCAACGGCAGCCTGCTCTCCACCGTCGTCCTCCGCAACGAGGCGGCCGTGGACGCGCACATGAGCATCCTCCGCTTCCACGAGCGCACGTGGATGGTGCAGCACCTCGCGGCCATGCCGATGACGGCACGCGGCCTCGACACCTCGGCCCGCCTGACGCTCGGCTTCACCTACTACGGGCGGCTCCGGAAGGACATCGGGTGGGTGAAGATGTTCTTCCGCCCCAACAACCCATGGCCCGCGCGCGTGTTCGGCGGCTACGCGCGTCGCCTCGGCGACGTGCCGACGTCGGACCTCCGCACGTTCCACTACCTGCCGGCGTCCACGCAGGCCCACGACCCGACGGTGTCGCCCGACATCACCGTGACTTCCGCGACGCCTGACGACCTCGGCGTGGTCCAGGCGTGGTTTTCGTCGCGCGGCCGACTCGTCGAGATCGAGGCCAACGACCTGCGCGCGGACGCCTTCGCGCTCGCGTCGCTCGGCGCCGCCTACCAGAGCCTCGGCTTGCGACGACAGCGCGAGTGCCTCGTTGCTCGCCGCGACAGACGCATCGCCGGCGTCGCGCTGCTCGACATCGCCTCGCTCGGCCTCAACTTCAGCGAGCTGACCAACGCCTTCACCGTGCACATGGTCGACGACGACGAGGACGCGCGCCTGGCGCTGATCGTCGCGGCGAAGGCGCGGTACCGCGACCTCGGTCGCCCGCAGTGCATCGCCCTCTCGGAGGACGAGGACCTGTCGGCGTTCGCATCGGCGGGCTTCGCACACGCCAAGGACTACACCTGCTGGACCTTCCACCGCGACCACCTGGCCGGCATGGAGGAGTACTTCCTCGACATGTTCGGCGCCCGCCGCCGGAGGGCGAAGTGACCGGCTCCTCAGTGACAGGCCCCGTGCGGCTTCGCCTCACCGAGCTGCGCGTGCCGCTGAAGATGACGTTCCGCCACGCGTCGGCCGCGCGCACGCACGGCGAAAGCGTGTGGGTCGAAGCGTCGCGAGGCACGCTGCGAGGCTTTGGCGAGGGCTGCCCGCGCCCGTACGTCACGGGCGAGACACGCGCGTCGTGTCGCCAGTGGATCGGGAAGTGGCAGGGCGCCATCGAACAGGCGTGCGTGGACGTCGGCGCGCTGCGTGCCTGGGTCGATGCCCAGCGCGAGGCCATCGATGCATCGCCGTCGATGTGGTGCGCCATCGAGCTGGCCCTGCTGGACCTGTTCGCGCGCGAGCAGGGCTGCAGCGTGGAAGGGTTGCTCGGCCTGCCGGAACCGGGAGGGCCGCACGTCTACTCCGCCGTGCTCGGCAACGACGAGCCCTGGAAGACCCGCTTCCTCGTCGACCAGTACTGCATCCTCGGCCTCACCGACTTCAAGGTGAAGCTGGGTGGCGTGCTCGAGGACGACCGCACGAAGCTCGACATCGTGCAGGAACTCACCGCGTGGCACGGCGTGGGCGATCCGCGGATGCGCGTGGATGCCAACAACCTGTGGGCCGACACGCCCGACCAGGCCCTGCCCTACCTGCGGGCGCTCGCGGCGCCGCTGTTCGGCGTCGAGGAACCCGTCACGCCACGCGACGTCGACCGCCACGCCGCGATCAGCGTCGGGCTCGACGTGCCGGTGATTCTCGACGAGAGCCTGTGCACGATGGCCGACCTGGAGCGCTACGACCACGCGCCGGGACGCTACATGGCCAACCTGAAGGTGTCGCGGATCGGCGGCGTGCTGCGTGGCCTGCAGTTGGTGGCGGCGCTGCGCGCGCGGGGCTGGCCCATCATCATCGGGGCGCACGTCGGCGAGACCTCCGTGCTCACGCGCGCCGCGATGCTCGTCGCCGCGGCCGCTGGCGACGCACTCGTCGCCCAGGAAGGCGGCTTCGGGTCACGGCTCGTCGAACGCGAGCCGGCCGTGCCGAGCCTGCGCTGGGGACGAGGCGGCAGGCTCGACGTGAGCCGCACGTACGCCGAGGTCGGCACGGAAGGCCTGCAGCTCACGCCGCCGTCGGCCTGGGCACGCGGCTGGGGTCTGGCATGCCGCGCGTCGGCCGTCACCTGGAAGCCGACCGAGGCCGAAGGCACGCAGGCGATGTCGGACGGCTACGACGTCCACTACCGCCTGTGGGGGCCCGATTCAGGCGACGACGTCGTGGTGATCCTGCATGGCGGGATGAGCCACTCGCTGTGGCAGCGGCCACTCGCCGACGCGCTGCGGGCCTCGTCGGCGCACTCGGTGTTCGCGCCGGATCGTCGCGGCTGCGGCCGCAACGCCGGGCGCGGCGACCTCGGCAGCGCGGTGCGCACCGTGGACGACGTCCTCGAGCACGTGCGGATGCTGCAGGGGCGCTTCACGCGCGTCCATCTCGCCGGGTGGTGTCAGGGGGCGCAGTACGCCGCCGTGGCCGCCGAACGCCTCCAGCACGAGGGCGCGCTGGCGACCCTGCTGCTGATCACGCCGGGCCTGTTCTGGAACGCGCGTTTCCGCTCGGTGATCGACATGACGGAACGTGTGGTGCAGGCCCTGATCGAGCACTTCGCGCTCGCGCCGGAGCGCGCCGACGCCTTCGTGCCGATCCCGCTGCAGGCCACCGACTTCACCCTGGCGCCGGAGGGCCTCGACTTCATCGACGCCGATGCACTCAAGTCGACGACGATGACACTCAAGTCCGTGATCGTGATGGACGAAGTGCAGGAGCAGTCGTGGGAAGCCATCCTGAAGGTCGACCTGCCGACCTTCGGCGTCGTCGCCACCAACGACCGCATCGTCGACAACGCCAAGGTGCGCGCCTACCTCGGCGGCCTGTTCGAGCGACCTGGCAACCGGCTGATGGAGATGGACGCCGCACACGCCGTGCAGTTCGAGCAGCCGGCCGACCTGGCTGCCGCGCTGCTCGAGTTCATCGCGACCGCGCAGGCACGAACGGCTGTGCCGGCCGTGCCCTGACCTCGACGGCCCCACGGCATGGCGACCTGCGGGACAGGACGGGCGCCTGACCGGGTGTATGCCGAGCGCTCGCCCTGCCCTCGTCACGC
Source organism: Luteitalea sp. (assembly GCF_044337415.1). GTDB lineage: Bacteria > Acidobacteriota > Vicinamibacteria > Vicinamibacterales > Vicinamibacteraceae > Luteitalea. The sequence goes on along the minus strand of NZ_JBIINP010000315.1, from coordinate 139 downwards.
CTGGCACTGTTGCCCGCGTGTCCTGGTGGCAGGGGCCGCAGCGGCGCGAGGCCGCCCGTCAGCGGGCGCTGCGGGGTTTGCGCCTCGCGGCGGCTACCCCGGCGAGGCCGAGGCCGAACAGCGTGAGCGCCATCGGCTC
>NZ_JBIINP010000314.1:0-3687 GCF_044337415.1 Luteitalea sp. | reverse complement strand
GGCGGCCACGGCGGCCGCGTACGCGCTGGCGGGGAACCTGGGCCTGCGCCTCGGCAGCGGGATGTTCATCACGGAGAGCACGCGTCGCCACCTGTCGATCCTCGTCGGCCTCCTGCTGCTGGCGCTGGCGCTCGGCGACTGGCTCGAGATCCCGCAGGAGCTGTTCGAGCCCTCCGGCATCATGACGGGCGCCTCGTACACCGACGTGCACGCGCGCATCCCGGCGCTGCGGGTCCTGGCGCTGGCCGGTGTGGTGGGCGCGGTGCTGGCCCTGGTGCAGGCCTTCAGCGTGCGGCTGTGGCCGATCGCGCTGGCGGTGGGCGGCTACCTCGCGGTGGCGGTGGGCGGCTCGCTCTACGCCACGGTCGTGCAGCGGGTCTACGTGGCCCCGAACGAGCAGGTCCGCGAAACCCCCTTCATCCAGCACAACATCACCGCGACGCGCCAGGCGTTCGGGCTCGATGCGGTGCAGGAACGTCAGCTCTCCGGTGATGCGACGCTGACGCGCGCCGATCTCGACCGCAACGCCGACACGATCGACAACGTGCCGCTGTGGGACCACCAGCCGCTGCTCGACACGTTCTCGCAGATCCAGGAGATCCGGACCTACTACGACTTCGTGTCGGTGGACAACGACCGGTACACGATCAACGGGCGGCAGCGGCAGATCATGCTGTCGGCGCGCGAGCTCAACTCGGAGAGCCTGCCCAACCGCACGTGGATCAACGAGCAGCTCACCTTCACGCACGGCTACGGGCTGACGCTCGGGCCGGTGAACGAGGTGACGCCCGAAGGCCTGCCGATCCTGTTCATCAAGGACCTGCCGCCGCAGTCGGCCGTCGACCTGAAAATCACCGAGCCGTCGATCTACTTCGGCGAACTGTCCAACGACCACGTGTTCGTGAAGACGCGCACCAAGGAGTTCCACTACCCGTCTGGCGAGGACAACGTGTTCGCCGAGTACGAGGGGCGCGGCGGCGTGCCGGTGGGGTCGTTCCTGCGCAAGCTGCTCTTCGCCGTGCGGTTCGGGTCGGGCAAGGCGCTGCTGTCGGACGACCTGCGGCCCGACAGCAAGGTGCTGTACTACCGTCGGATCAGCGAGCGCGTCCGCAAGATCGCGCCGTTCCTGACCTACGACCAGGATCCGTACATCGCCATCGCCGACGGCCGCCTCTACTGGATCCAGGACGCCTACACCACCAGCAACCGGTACCCGTACTCGAGCGCCATCGCCGGCGGGACCAACTCGTCCATCACCAACCAGTCGATCAACTACATCCGCAACTCGATCAAGGTGGTGATCGACGCCTACCACGGGACGACGCACTTCTACCTGGTCGATCCGTCCGATCCGATCGCGCAGACCTACGCGCGCATCTTCCCGGGCCTGCTCCGGCCGCTGGCCGACATGCCCGCCTCGCTGCGGCTGCGGCTGCGATACCCGCAGGACATCTTCGCGGTGCAGGCCAGCATGTTCGCGACGTACCACATGCAGAGCCCGTCGGTCTTCTACAACAAGGAAGACCAGTGGGAAGTGCCGTCGATCGACGTCGGCGAGCAGCCCGTGCGGATGGAGCCCTACTACACGATGATGAAGGTGCCGGGCGAGAAGGGCACCGAGTTCATCCAGATGCTGCCGTTCACGCCACGCCAGAAGGACAACCTGGCGGCGTGGATGATCGCGCGCAGCGACGGCGAGCACTACGGCAAGCTGGCGGTGTTCCAGTTCCCGAAGCAGAAGGTGGTCTTCGGGCCGCGCCAGGTGGTGGCTCGCATCAACCAGGACCAGGCGATCGCCCCCCAGATCACGCTCTGGAACCAGCAGGGCTCCGAGGTGATCCAGGGCACGCTGCTCGTGATCCCGATCGAGGAGAGCCTGATCTACGTGCGCCCACTGTACCTGCGCGCGTCGGGTGGCCAGATTCCCGAGCTGAACCGGGTGATCGTCGCCTACAAGGACGGCATCGTGATGGCCGAGACGCTCAACGAGGCGCTCGACCGGCTGTTCCCCGCCGACGGCAGCGCGCCGAAGCTGACGTCGAGCGAGGAGGCCGCCGCGCTCGCAGCCGCGCTCGTGATGAACACTCCCGCACCTGCCGAGGCGACCAAGGGCACCGACGCGACGGGCGCCGGCGCCCCGGCGACGGGAGTACAGACCACGCCGCGCGCCGTGCCCTCCCCCGCCGCGCCGCTCTCGTCGGCCACGTCAGGGTCGCTCGCGCAGCGGGCGGATCAGCACTACCGGCAGGCGCTCGAGCGGCAGCGCCTCGGCGATTGGGCCGGCTACGGCGAGGAGATCCGCGCCCTGGGTCTGGTGATCGACGAGATGCGCAAGGCCGAGCAGAAGAAAGCCCCCCGCTAGGCGGAACGCGCTGACCGTCGACGTGAACGTCGACGGCCACGAACCGAAGTCGCGTGAGACCGGCGCCCGACGCCGACGGCGACCGGGGGTAGGGCGCGGTGTCCCCACCGCGCCGCTGTCGATGGCGGCCGGGTCGGAGACCCTGCCCTGCCTCTGGATCAGGCCTCGACGATGCTGCCGTCGAAGGTGCGGACCGCGAAGCGTGCGTCGGGTTCGGGCAGGAGCTCACGCAGTTCGCGCAGCAGGCCGATGGCCACCGACTCGCCGAGGCGCAGGCCCGCCTCGGCATCGGCGCGCCACTGCACGCCGGCCCACGCGCGGCCCATGGCGACGTTCCACGCGAGCTTGTCGAGTTCCCCACCCACCGTGAGGCTGGCGTCGATCGCCATCAGCTCGCGCCCATCAGGGGTCGGCTCGACGGGATCGGGCAGCACCCAGTCGGTGGCGTAGTACGCCTTGAGCACCGTGACCATGGCGCCCGCAGTGGCGGCGTGCGCGGCGGGATACGCGGGGTGAAGCGGCGCGCCCTCCGGCCACGCCTGCGGGAGCAGCAGGCTGCCCGTGCGGCGGCGCACCTCGCCGCAGGCGTCGGACTGGAGGAACCGCGCGTCGGGCCACGCCGCCACCGGCGCCCCTGCCGCTGCAGCCTCGAGCCGGCCGCCGAGCTCCTCGGGACGCAGGCGGCGATGCATCACCCACTTGTGGAACCACGCGGCGCGCAGCGCATGCATGGCCACGCGCTGCGACAGGTCGACGATGAAGGGCAGGCCGAAGGTGACATAGCCGGCCTGGTTGCGCGACCGCACGTAGGGATGATCGGGCGTGACCGGCGCACGCAGCGCCTCGAGCTGCAGCGCGGCCTGGAGCCCGGCCTGCCCAGGGTAGTCGGTGCGCGTCCAGGTGGCGAGGTCGCGGCCACAGCAGATGTAGCGGCGCGCCGCGGTGGTCACCTCGCGCAGCGGCAACTGCCCGTTCTGCGAGGCCAGCCACTCCTCCCACGTGGTGAGGAACGACTCGCCCGACTCCTGCGCCAGCACGCGGGGCGACAGCACCTGCGCGCCCATGGGCACCGCCCGCAACAGGAACTGCGACACGACCGGGCCCGCGGCTGCCGCCGACGGGGCGACTGCCCAGGCGCTCGCCGAGGTCGCGCGCCCGGCGCGGGTGAGGTCCTGTGCCGCGCGGGTCACCAGCGGATCCACGGCGTGCAGGGCGAAGGGGACGTCGCGCGTGAGCGCCAGCCACCACGCGTCGATGGCGTCCTGCGCGAACGCCGCCGACCCGAACGACGGCGGCGCCGGCGCGGCGAGCATGGCGGCGTCGAG
>NZ_JBIINP010000120.1:0-13205 GCF_044337415.1 Luteitalea sp. | reverse complement strand
GGGCGCGCGAGCTCGATCTGCCGCTGCTGGTGTTCGAGCCGCTGCGCGCCGGGTACCCCTGGGCCAGCGACCGCATGCATGCCTTCGTGCTGCAGGGCATGGCCGACCACCGCCGCGAGGCCGCCGCCCGGGGCGTGTCCTACTACGCGTACGTCGAACCGACGCCGGGCGCGGGGAAGGGCCTGCTGGCGCGCCTGGCCAGCGACGCGGCCGTGGTGGTGACCGACGACTACCCGACCTTCTTCCTGCCGCGCATGGTCGAGGCCGCCGCCGCGCAGCTCGACTGCCGCCTCGAGGCCGTGGACGGCAACGGCCTGATGCCGATGCGGGCGACCGACACGGTGTACCCGACGGCCTACGCGTTCCGCCGCTACCTGCAGAAGTCGCTGGTGCCGCACCTGTCGCAGTTCCCCCTGCGCGATCCGCTCGCCGCCATCCCCCAGCGACCTGCGTCCATCGCCGACGAGTTCCGGCGCACCTGGCCCGAGGCGACAGACGCCCTGCTTGCCGCCACGCCCGGCGCGCTCGCCGCGCTCCCGATCGACCACACCGTGCCCGCGTCGCCCGTGCTCACCGGCGGCACCACCGCCGCGCAGGCGCAGCTCGCGCGCTTCCTCGATCACGGCCTCGCGCTGTACCACGAGGAGCGTAGCCAGCCCGACAGCGACGCCGCATCGGGCCTCTCGCCCTGGCTGCACTTCGGTCACATCGGGGCCCACCGCGTGTTCGCCGAAGTGGTGACCCGCGCCGGCTGGACCACGCGCCAGATCGCGGCGAAGGCCACCGGCCAGCGCGAGGGCTGGTGGGGCGCGCCGCCGCACGTCGAGGCCTTCCTCGACGAGCTGATCACCTGGCGCGAGGTGGGCTTCAACTTCTGCGCGCTGCGTCCCGACCACGACACCTACGAGTCGCTGCCGCAGTGGGCCAGGACGTCGCTCGAGGCGCACGCGACCGATGCCCGCGCACACCTCTACACGCTCGAGGAGTTCGCCCGCGCCGAGACGCACGACCAGGTGTGGAACGCCGCACAGCGGCAGTTGGTGCGCGAGGGTCGCATGCACAACTACCTGCGCATGCTGTGGGGCAAGAAGATCCTCGAGTGGACCTCGCACCCGCGCGAGGCGCTGGCGGTGATGATCGAGCTGAACAACCGCTACGCGCTCGACGGCCGCGACCCCAACTCGTACAGCGGCATCTTCTGGGTGCTCGGCCGCTACGATCGCCCGTGGGCCCCGCGCCGCGAGATCTTCGGCGTGATCAGGTACATGAGCAGCGACAGCACGATCAAGAAGCTGCGCCTGAAGAACTACCTCCGCACGTATGGAGCAGGCGCACAGCAGCTGCAATTCAGAATTCAAAGTTCAGAATGAAGCGCAGGGCGGGCAGGGCCAACTCGCTGAACAATTCGGAATTCTCAATTCAGGAATTGAGCGCAGGTCCGAGCAACGCCATCTCCGGGGACGTTGTCGACACGAAGGTAGGGCGGCGTGTCCCACGCCGCCGTTAGTCCACGACGCGTGCCTGTTCGACTAACGGCGCGATGAGGACATCGCGCCCTACCTTTTCGGGGCCTACCTTTCATGCCACGCACATCAGCCTTCCGTGAGGCACTCGCTCGCCATGCCCACGACCCGTCGGGTCGACGCTGGGTGTACGTGCCGTACGACCAGGTGCACGACGGCATCGGCCCGCTCGCGCGGCACGCGCCGCGCGAGGTCGGCATCGTGCTCGTCGAGAGCGAGGCCAAGGGGCGTCGCCGGCCGTACCACCAGCAGAAGCTCGCGCTGATTCTCGCCAACCAGCGCCACTTCGCGCTCGAGCAGGCGGCGCGCGGCGTGGCGGTGCGCTACGAGCACACGCCGGGCACGTACGCCGACGCGCTGCGCGAGGTAGCGCGCGAGACCGGGCGGCTCGTGATGATGCGCGCGGCCGAGCGTGAGTTGCGCGTCGAGCTCTCGCCACTTGTTGCCGACGGCGTGATCGAGGAAGTCCCGCACGAAGGCTGGCTGACCACCGTCGAGGACTTCGAGGGACGGTCGCGCCGGACGAGTCCGGCGCCTACGAACGGACAGCTCGGAGACCCGTCCCTGCCCACCTACGCCGGACGGGGTCCGTGGCGGATGGATGCGTTCTACAAAAGAGTCCGCACTCGTTTACGCATTCTCATGGAGGGCAAGGACCCCGTCGGCGGGCGATGGAGCTTCGACGAGGACAACCGCGAGCCGTGGCGCGGCACGCCGGCGCCGCCGCGTCCGCCGGTGTTCACACACGACGCCATCACCGAGGAAGTCGCCGACCTCGTGCGCACGCGCTTCGCCGATCACCCTGGGCAGGTCGATCTGGCCTCGCTGCCGACGACGGCCGCGCACGCCGAGCAGCTGTGGGCCTGGGCCCTCGACAACTGCCTCGCGCACTTCGGTCCGTACGAAGACGCGATGTCGCGGCGAGACGACGGGCTGTTCCACACGCGGATCTCCGCGCTGCTCAACATCCACCGCCTTCTGCCCGCACGCGTCGTCCGCGACGCCGAGCAGTGCGACGCGCCCCTCAACTCCCGCGAGGGCTTCATCCGCCAGGTGATCGGCTGGCGCGAGTACGTGCGCCACGTACACGAGGCCACCGACGGTTTCACGCAACTGCCAGACGGCGAGGCGCCGCGCGCAGAAGCGCCTGGCGATGGCGGCTACGCGCGGTGGGCCGCCTTCGCGCTCCGCGCTTCGGCGCCCAAGGCCGCCGTGGCGCTGCGCGCTTCGGCGCCCAAGGCCGCCGTGCCCGTCGAGACTGCCGACCGCCGACCTGTCCACCGAAGCGCGCAGCGCGAAGGTGGACTCCCGACTGCCGGTTCCTATGGTGGTTCGCGCGTGAACGTGCTGAACGCGCGGACTCGGCTGCCCCTCGCCTACTGGGGCGCGCCCTCCGGCCTCGCGTGTCTCGATCACGTCGTCGCCGGCGTGTGGCGCGATGCGTGGAGCCATCACATCCCGCGCCTGATGGTGCTGGCCAACATCGCGGCGCTGCTCGACGTGGACCCGCGCGAGCTCACCGACTGGTTCTGGGTCGCGTACGCCGACGCCTACGACTGGGTGGTCGAGCCCAATGTGCTCGGCATGGGGACGTACGCCGCCGGGCCGCTGATGACCACCAAGCCGTACGTGGCCGGCGCGGGCTACATCCACCGCATGAGCGACTACTGTGAGACGTGCGCCTTCGACCCGAAGTCGACCTGCCCGCTCACGCGGCTCTACTGGGCGTACCTGTCACGGCACGAGGCGACCTTCGCGCGGAACCAGCGGATGGGCGTGGTGATGAGCGCCTTGCGTAAGCGCGCGCCTGCGCAGCGGCAGGAGGACGAGCGGGTGTTCGAGGGGGTGAGGGAGCGGCTGACCCGCGGGGAGCGGATCGATCAGCCTTGAAGCAATTCACAATTCACAGTTCAGAATGAAGCGCGGGGCGGGCAACGCCAAGTCGTCGGGGGCAAGGCCCGTGATCGCGTGCATTCCTGGAATGGTGAATCCTGACTCGTGTGATGTGCGACCCCCCGACTCCGCCGGCGGTCCGCTTCATTCCCAACTTCGTATGCTGTGCGGCAGCTTGGCGATGCCCGCCCCGCACTCAATTCCTGAACTCTGAATTCTGAATTGCTAATGCACGTGTGCGTCGGCTTGCATGAAGATGCCCGGCGCCGGCGTCACCGGAATGGCCAGCCCTTCGATCACGCTCTGCGACACGCGCACCAGCGTCGTCACCTGCGCCGCATAGGCCTGCACCGCGTGGGCGAGGTACGGGTCGTACTCGTAGCAGCGCATCAGCGGCACCGCGTCGACGACCGCGTCCTTCAGCTGGAGGGGCTCGGCCAGCCTGAGGTTGCCCTGGCTGTCGGGCTCCCTCGAGACGACGTCGACGGGCACCAGGACCGGCACCTCGTTCTCGTGGTGGACGTAATAGAGCACGGTATGCACGGACGTGCCTTTCCTTGAGTGCTTCCTGCCGTCGCGATCGTCCCGGGAACGACCTCACCCCGGGCGTTGACAGTCATGGAATCGGCCGACCCTCGGAAAAGCACAGGGCCATTGTCGATATTCCGACAGACAAAAACTGGCGTGTTTGCCCGACAAACTGACAAAAAGTGGCGATGTGTCGGCCTGTGGACACGCAGGGGCGTCGATGGGGTCAGCGCCGGGTGGGGACGATGACGCTCGACACCAGGAGGCCAACGGCGATGGCCACGGCCGTGAGGATCATCGTGAAGCCGGCCGTCACGCCGACGATGACGTTCTCGTCGAGGAGGCTGGTGAGCGACCGGTAGCCGATGCTGCCGGGCACGAGCAGCAGCACGCCGGGCACGAGGGCCACCGCGGCCGGGCCGAGGCCCCGCCGGTCGTAGAGGTTCGCCAGCACACCCACAACCAGTGCCCCCAGGGCGGCCGCCAGGGCCGGTCCGAACGCCAGCGCGCTCACCCGCACCGCCGTGTAGCCGATGGTGCTCGAGAGCCACAGCCACGGGAAGTCGCGCCACCGCGCCCGCAGCAGCACGCCGAAGGCCAGCGGCGCGATCGCCAGGGCGACCGTCAGCGTCCACTCCGGCAGCCGGCGCGGGCTGAACGACCGCACCGTGCCCACCAGGGATTCGGCCACCTCGCTGCCGACGGCCACGCCGAAGGCAATCGTCACGAACACGAGGAGCGCGCCAGTGAGGCGCGCCGTGCCCGCTGCCAGGTGGCGCCGGGCCAGTTCGGTCATGGCCACCGTGACCGTCAGGCCCGGCAGCAGCGCGATGATCCCGCCGAGGGTCGCCGTCGGGATCGACAGCCGCAGATCGCTCCATGCCGCGAACAGCGTGACGAGTGCAGACACGGCGAGGGCCGCGACCAGCTCGAACACATGCGACCCGTGCGGCCATCGCCGCGAGGCCAGCCAGATCAGCCCCGTGACCAGGCCCGACGCTCCAGCAACGCCCACCTCGTTCAGCCCGCCCCCGAGGATCCGGCACACCACGGCAGACGCCACGCCGTACGCCAGGACCCGCACGAGGCCCCTCGGCTCCGGCGGCGCGGCGATGATGGCGTCGATGTGGGCCGATCCCTCGGCGGCGCCGACGCGACCCTGTTCGACCGCTCGCGACACCGCGTCGATGCGCGCGAGCTTGCCGAGGTCGACGTCGCCGGGATGGACCCGAATCAGGTGCGTGCGCTGCCGCTCGTGCGGGCCGAACGCGGCAAAGATCGACGTCGGCGTGGTGAAGAACTGCGCCTGCAGCCCCAGCCGCTCCGACATGCCCTGCAGCGCATGCTCGAGCGCGTCTGCCGACAGCCCGTACGTGTGCAGCGCCCGTCCGAGGCGCAACACGAACCCCACCGCCTCGGTGTCGGCGGCCTCGGTGTGAGCCGCTGGCGTCGCAGGCAGGGGGATGTCGGTCACCGGACCTCCCGCGCCTCCGCCACGGCCGCGAGGATGACCTCGCCCTCGAGGATGTCGTCGATCACCGACACATCGCCGCCGATCGATCCGATGAGCGTGTAGTCGAAGTCGAGCCGCGCGTTGTCGACGAGGTTGACGTAGATCTGCCCGTCGCCCGTGTCGGGGCCGCGCGTCGAGATGCCCACCGTGCCGCGCACCTGGCTCAACGACGAGAACTCGTCGCGCGCGAAGGCGGCCGCGCCGGCGTACTCGTTGGCCGCCGGGCTGCCGCCCTGCACCACGAAGCCGGGCTCGACGCGATGGAACGTCCTGCCGTTCCACTCTCCCGCCTTCACCTGGGCCACGAACCGCGCCACGGCCGTGGGCGCCTGCGCGGCGTAGAGGCGCACCAGCAGCGTTCGTCCGCCACGCAGCGTCAGCGTGACCGTTGTCGATTCCAGGGCCTCGACCGCGCTCCCCGTCGGGACGGCCGCGCGGGGCAGCGGCTTCGGCGTGGCGACGATGGTCGCGTTGCCTGGGGTGCGGGCGCGCAGCAGCGCCGCCACGCGTTCGGCGATCGCATTGTCGAAGTCGGAGAGGTACGGCCTGAGCGTCGTCTCACGCTGCGCGTCGAGTTCGTCGATCCGCTCGACGAGCGCCATGCGCGGGTCGCGCGACGTCTCGCGCTGCTGCGCCGTGATGCGCGCGAGCGCGCCACGCAGCGTGGCGACGAGCGCCTCGTCTGGCGCGGCACCCTTCAGGGCCGTGGCGGCCTCGAGCACCAACTGCCCGTCGTTGCTGGCCAGGGCCGCGCTGGCTGCCGGCACGAGACCTGGCAGGCGCGCGCTGCGCCAGGCGACGAGCGCCGCGTGCTGCACGTTGGGGTTGGCGTCGCCCGCCAGGCGAGCGAGCACGTCGGCCTGCGTCGTCTCGCCCGCGGCGCGGGCGGCGTACATCCGCACCTGCCAGATGGGCGACGCGGCGGCGGTGGCGACGACCGGCCGCGCGGCCGCGGCCTCGGTGCGGGCGCGGGCCACGACGGCGTGCGCGTACTCGTGCCACGCGTCGGGCTGCGGACCGGCGGCGAGGCGCGCGTCGCACACGGCGCCGCAGGCGCGTGCCTCCCCGAGCGCATCGAGGGCAGCGAGTCGCACGTGCACGTGAGGATCCGCCGCGCCCTTCTCGGCAAGCGCCACGTGCCGGGCCCCGAGTCGCGCCTGCGCCGCATGGCGCACGAGCACCGACCGGTCGGCGAATGCCCACCCGGCCTCGCTGGCCGCCGCGTCGCCGCGTGCCGCGAGCGCCAGCACGGCGAGGCGCCGCACCTGATCGTCTTCATCGACCTGCGCAGCGGCCAGTCGCGCCGCCGGCAGCGGCCCGAGCGCGCTCAACCCCATCGTCGCCAGGCGCCTGGTCCTGCGACGCAGGATGTCGGGACGCGTCGCCCCAGCTTCCGGCGCGGCGTCGTCGAGCAGCGTGCCGAGCAGATCGGCGAGCGGTGCCGTGGCCGCACCATCGGCCTTCAGCGTCCGCGTCCGACGCGCGAGCGCCTCGGCGCCCCGGGCCACACCCACGGCGCACATGGTGCGCCCCGGTCCGGCGGGCACGCGCGCGTACGCCGTCGCGAGGTCACGCGCGGCCGCCGCCACGCCCGGCGCCCCGGCGTATCGCAGGCGCCCGAGCGATTCGGCCAGGCTGGCCAGCACGAGCAGGTCCTGTTCTACGGCCAACCGCCGCACCAGCGCCGCGCGCGCCGGCTCGAGCTGCCCTGGATCCCCGTTGCCGATCTGCGCCACCGAGAACGCCGCCTCGCGCCGCACGTCGATCGACACATGGTCGAGCGCCGCTGTCGCTGCCGGCAGCCACTCCGCGCGGCGCGTCCGTCCGAGGGCGCGCACGGCCAGCACCTGCGCGTCGGTCGGACCGTTCTTCAGCGTGTCCTCGACGACCTTGCGGTGCGCCGGCGAGGCCAGGCGCGCGTCGTCTGCGGCAATCACGGCACTGCGCACGTCGGATGCGGCTGGCGACGGAGGCGACTGGGCCTGGGCAGCCGGGGTGGTCGACAGCAGTGCGGCGAGGAGAAGGGGAAGCATCGCGGTCCTCTCTTCCATGCCGCGAATGAGGGAGGCTGACCCGAGCACGGTTCATGGTGGCACAGCCGGGCCTGTCAGTCGCGGCGTCGGTAGACCTTACGACCGCATCACCTGCCGCGCCGGCGTCCCGAACAGACGTCAAGACGCGCGAACGTCGCAAAATGTTGACGAGGCGAAGTTTATGGGTCAGGTACTGAAGGCGCTGCCCGCGTGGACCAAACATGGCACGGGTCTAGCTAGACAGTAGCGCCATGAAGCACATCGTCACCGCTGCCGTCGTACTCCTCCTCGGAACCCATGCCGCCCAGGCGGGCACGGTCGTGGCCACCTTCAACTCGACCAGCGGAGGCACCCTCGAGCGAATCATAGAGGACAGCACGGTCGGGTCGACGGGCTGGACGGGCCTGAACGCGGGTTCCTTCAGTTTCACGCGAACTGGCGGGACGGCCACCGAGCAGCTCCTGCCTGGCATCGGGGGGTCGTTCCTCACCTTCTGCGTCGAAGCCCAGGAGACCATCACCCAGGGGCAGTCCTACACGTTCGAGGTGAAGGACCTCAGTGAGGGCGCCGAGAACATCGGCGGCATGGGGGTCGTCCGTTCCAACCAGTTGCGAGAGCTTCTCTACGGAGTCAAGCCCCTGCAGGGGATGTCGACGGTCCAGGCGGCGGCGCTCCAGGTGGCGATGTGGGAGATCGTCCGGGAGACCAGTGCGCTGCCGTACGACGTCCTGAACGGAAAGACGCGATTCCGCAATGCCTTCGACGGCGCGGTGTTCACGACGGCTCAGGGCTGGTTGGATTCGTTCGTGAACGACGGTGAGGACCCGACCCAGCGCGCCGGAAACGTGGTGGCACTGGTCAACGCCAACAACCAGGACGTGATCGGGTTCTCTGTGGTCCCGGACGGCGGTGCCAGCCTGACGTTGCTCGGCTCGGCCCTCCTCGGTCTTGGCACCCTGCGCCGCAAGCTCCGCATCTGAAGTCGGCGCCACCGCTTATCAGTCCGGGAGGGCGGAGCCACTCCGCCCTCCTGACGGCTCGGCCTTCCCACGGGCCGACTCACAGACCTACCGTAGGGCCAAGGCCCGGCGATCCTCATCGGCCAGGGCGAACAGGCGGGCATACTCCAGCATCTGCGTCGCCAGGTCGAGGGGGTACGAGACCTCGACGTCGACGATGCGTCCGGTGGCGTCGGTGACAGGCGACAGCCGCGGCATCACGAAGCCGGTGTACGACGCCAGGTCGAGGCGATCGACGCGCGCCACGATCTCGTCGCGCAGCGCCGGGTCGAAGTGGATGCCGTGCGCCTCGAAGAGCGCCACGGCCTCGTCGTACAGGCCCTCCGACTTGATCTGCTGCACCAGTGCCAGCATCCGACCGACGCCGGCGTGGAAGGCCTCGACGTCGACCACCACGTAGTAGGTGTGGCCGTCGCGCGTGCGCCGCTCGACGGCGGTCGTCTGCGCCATCAGCCAGTGCACGATGGCCTGGCGATTGCGCATGTGGTCTTCCTCGAGGTGCGTGCCCTGCCGCACGCGCCGCAACTGCACCAGCGCGTTGCGCGCGTAGGCCTCGAACTCGGCGCGCACCACGTCGGCGTGATCGTCCGCGGCGATCAGCCCGAGCTCCACCATCACGGGGTCGGCGATGAACCACAGCGCCACGAGGTCTGACCGCGTCTCTTCGAGCGTCGAGTACTGCTCCCGCAGCGCGGCCTGCGGCGATCCCACGTGCGGCAACATGCGGCCCGAGCCGTGGCCGATCACCTCGTGCAGGCTCGTCGCCAGCTCGCCCGCGAAGGCCTGGAAGCGACGCGCGCGCTCGCGCTCCGCGTCGTCCCAGCAGAACGCCTCGCGCAGGCTCTCGGGCTGCGACTGCTCGTAGGCCTCCACCACGTTGGCCAGCGACACCGACTTGCTGCCGTGCACCTCACGGATCGACTCGTCGTTGGGCAGGTTGATGCCGATGGCGGTCATCGGCCCGGCGTCGCCGCATTCGACGATCACGTCGATCGCTCGCGCCGACACGCCCACCACGTCGGTGCGCCGATATGCGTCGTCGTACGGCATGTGCGCCTCGAACCAGGCGGCGTGCTCCGCGATGCTGCGGATGTGCTTCGTCTTCTCCGGATGCTCGTGGAAGACGATGCCTTCGAACGCGCCCTTGTGGCCGCGGGCGTCGAGGTACACCTCGATGAAGCCGTTGATCGTGTCGACGGGGGACTGCGCGTCGGTCACCCAGGCGATGTCGTAGTCGCGCCTGTCGGCCTCCTCGCCGGTGCGGTAGAAGCGGATCAGCGCGTCGAGTGCACGGGCGGTGGGCGGCGGGGCGACGTCGCGGGCGGCTTCGAGGTGCGCCACCACTCTGGCGATGGTGTGGCCGTAGCGACCACCGACCCGATACACCTCTTCGCGTAGCGTCCCGTCGGGCGCCTTCACGAGGCGCGAGTTGAGTGCGTAGCGTTCCTCGAACGTCTCGACGTCGGTCGACGTGACGCCGACGTAGAGGTTGTTGGCGCTGCTGGCGAGGATGTCCTCGCCGGGCCCGGGCGTCTTGCTCGTGACCATGGGGCGCCACGTCGCGTCGAGGAAGTCGCGAGCGTGCGCATCGACGAAGGCCTCGGCCGTCGTGTGCGGGCCGAGCGGCACGTCGACGCCGGCGGCCGCCGCGGCGCGGAGGGCCTCGAGCAACTGGTCGCGCGTGAGCTCCAGCACGAACTTGCGCGACGTGATGTGGTCGTACGGCCCAGAGTTGATCCAGAACAGCTTCGTGTACGTCGAGAGCGCCGTGGCCACCTCGGGCGCGAGGCGATCGCGCGCCGCGAAGAGCGCCTCGATCATGTCGCGCATGGCGAGGCTGTACTCGAACCGCTGGTCGTAGTAGATGTCGCGACCGGCGAGGGCCGCTTCATACAGGTGCCAGGCCAGCACCTTGTCGTCGACGTGCAGTGTGTGGAACGCGTCGGCGTACAGCTGCACGACGGCAGCCGGGCCGACGCGCTCGAGCAGGTAGGTGCGATCGCTCATGTTCGGAGGTAGGGCGGGGTGTCCTCACCCCGCCGTCATCAGATCTGCGACGGTCGTCAAACGGCGCGATGAGGACATCGCGCCCTACCTAGAGTTCGACCGTTTCGCGATGCTGCGGCTGGTGGACGTTCCAGCCGAGCGTCGACGTGATGGTCGTGGCCAGCGCGCCCATGGCCTCGGGCTCGCCGTGCACGAGGAAGGTGCGCCCCGGTGCGCGCTTGAAGCCGCCGAGCCAGCGGAGGATCTCGTCGCGGTCGGCGTGGGCCGACATCTGGTCGTTGCGCACCACGCGGGCCGCCACCGGGATGACCTCGCCGTGGATCTTCACCGTGTCGGCGCCGTCCACGAGCAGGCGTCCGCGCGTGCCCGCCGCCTGGTAGCCGACGAACAGCACGGTGTTCCGCGCGTCTGGCAGCAGCCGCTTCAGGTGATGCAGCACGCGCCCGCCGGTGGCCATGCCGCTCGACGAGATGATCACGGCCGGGCCGCTGGAGTTGGTGAGCGCCTTGGACTCCTCGGTGTCCTTGATCACGTGCAGGCGCCGCGTGTCGAACATCGGACCGCGGTGAATCGGGCGCATGTCGGGGTCGAGCTCGTCGGGCCGCGAGCTGTAGAACCGCAGCGCCTCGGCCGCCATGGGGCTGTCGACGTAGGTCGGCATCGACGGAATGCGACCTTCCTTCTCCAGCCGCTGCAGCCAGTAGAGCAGCTCCTCGACGCGCCCGATCGCGAACGAGGGGATGACCAGGCGTCCGCCCCGGGCGTGCGTGTCGACGACCACCTCGGCCAACGAGGCCCCATCGTCGTCTGGTTGATGGGTACGGTTGCCGTAGGTGGACTCGATCAGGAGGACGTCCGCCTCGTCGACCGGCTCGGGGTCGGGCAGCACCGGCCGGCCGTAGCGACCGAGGTCGCCGCCGAACAGGATGGTGTGGGGCGCCTCGTCCTGCGTGACGCGGATGAACGACGAGCCGAGGAGGTGGCCGGCGCGGATGAACTCGGCGGTCAGGCCCGGCACGATCGGCAGCGGCACGCCGTAGCCGACCGGCTGCAGCAGCGTGAGGGCTCGGCGGGCGTCGTCTTCGGTGAACAACGGCTTGGCGGGCGTGTGCTTCGTGTAGTGGTGCTTGTTGGCCTGGCGCGCGTCCTCTTCCTGGATGCGGCCGGCGTCTGGCAGCACGAGGGTGCACAGGTCGCGCGTGCCGGGCGTGCAGTAGACGCGGCCGCGATAGCCGGCGGCGACCAGGCGCGGGAGCCAGCCGACGTGATCGAGGTGGGCGTGCGTCAGCAGCACGGCGTCGATCTCGGCCGGGGCGATGCCGAGGCCCTGCCAGTTGCGCTCACGCAGCGACTTGAGGCCCTGGAACATGCCGCAGTCGACCAGCACACGGTGGCCGGCGCTGGTGCGGAGCAGGTGACGGGAGCCGGTGACCGTCTGTGCGGCCCCGAGGAAGGTGAGTGCGCTCATGAGGGTGGCGGTCCAGGGGGAAGCAGGTCCGTATTCTATACTTCGCAGGTTCGACCCTTGCGGTCCACGGTCGCTGTGGCGACCGTGTCCGTCCGGGGAGGAGGAGTGAGCACGATGCGTCTTCGTACAGCGGCAGCGGCACTTGGCGTGATGGCATGGGCGGCGAGCGCGTCGGCCGACGTGAAGATGGTGGCGACGATGTCGGGCAAGATGATGGGCCGGACGCCGTCTGGCCAGACCATCACCTACATCAAGGGCAACAAGATGCGGACCGACCAGGCCCTGGGCGGCAGCGAGCTCTCCACCATCATGAACGTCGACAGCGGCGAGCTCATCAGCATCAACCACAAGACGAAGGAAGCCGAGATCTGGAACGTCGCCGACATGGCCAGGACGCTCCAGACTGCCGGCGTGGCGGCCGACGGCGTGAGCGTGAAGATGACGCCCAACGGGCAGACCAAGACCGTTGCCGGCCACACCGCGCTCGGCCACGACCTCGCCGTGTCGGTGAAGTCGACGATGGGCGAGGGCATGTCCATGACCGTCAACATCTCGGGTCCGGCCTTCCTTTCCACCGAGGCGCCCGGCGCGAGGGACTACGCGGCCTTCTACCTGAATGCCGCCGAAAAGGGCTTCTTCTTCGGCGACCCGCGCGCGGCCAAGGCGCAGCCCGGCAACGCGAAGGGCATGATGACGCTGTACAAGACGATGGCGGAGAAGGGCGTGCCGCTCGAGTCGGTGCAGGTGATCAAGCTGTCGGGCGACGGCCCGATGGCCGGCGTGTTCGCCAAGATGGGCGGCGGCGAGATGAACACCACCGTCACCAGCATCTCGGACGAACCGCTGGCCGACTCGCTGTTCGCGGTGCCCGCCGGCTACACGGTGAAGCGACAGAAAGTCGAATAGGAATTCAGAGTTCAGAATTCAGGAATGAAGCGCGGGGCGGGGCATCGCCAGGCTCCGCGGGGCAATTCAGAGCTTCGAAGTTCGCTCATTCTGAATTCTGAACCTCCTGCGAAGGGTCCTCAATTACTCACGTGTCGTTTGTCGCTGCCCTGCAGGGGCCCTCTTCCGTCTATAGCGTCGAACTCCGCCCGCCGCGCGCTGAACTGAGCGCCTCGGCGGGCATCGACGCGTGGATCGACACCTACCACGCGGTGCGGCGCCTCGTGCGCCGCGGCCACCACGTGTGCCTCACCGACAGCGCCGTCGGCGCGCAGG
>NZ_JBIINP010000313.1:0-3731 GCF_044337415.1 Luteitalea sp. | reverse complement strand
GCCGGGTCGATCTAGTCCCGCCGGGTAGGGCGCGGTCTCCGACCGCGCCGCTGCAGCGCAAGGGACAAGGGACACGGGGACGAGTCACCAGGGCGGCGCGGGACGAGGGACGAGGCCGTCAGGGACAAGGGACCAGGGGCCGGCGGCGGGTCGGCCGGCTCTCCCCCGCCCCCATCGCGGGCGATGCGATAATTGGGGCGGTGTGCGCCCGTAGCTCAGCTGGATAGAGCACCGGCCTTCTAAGCCGGGGGTCGCAGGTTCGAGCCCTGCCGGGCGTACCACGTCGCCTTGGGCGACGTGGTACCGTCGCGGCAGTCCTCAGCCGCGCGGCTCCGCCTTCGGCTCGCCGCCGCGGTCGAGCCCCTGCCGGACACGAGATCTCAAACGCGGCGCCTCCGCCCTGCGGGCTCGGCATTCGCGTCGAGCCCCTGCCCGGGCACCAGACCTCAGCGCGCCGAAGCGCCGCAGGCGCGAAGGCGGGTCGAGCCCTGCCGGGCACGAGATCTCAGCGCGCCGAAGCGCCACAGGCGCGAAGGCGGGTCGAGCCCTGCTTGCGCGCCGAAGTCGAAGAACGAAGGCGGGCCGGGCACCAGACCCCAGCGTGCCGAAGCGCCGCAGGCGCGAAGGCGGGTCGAGCCAGAACTGCGAGGTCTCTCGCGCCACACCGACGACATCCTGCTGCGTCGCAAAGCACCTCGCTATACTGGGCGCGAGTTCTCGATGACCCTGGACACCGTCGCCGCAGCCCTAAGCCCGCTCGCCCCCCGATTGAAGTCCGAGTTGGGCGTAGGAGCGCTGTACGTGTTCGGGTCGGTGGCTCGAGGCGACGCCCGCCCCGACAGCGACGTCGACGTCCTGGTCGAGTTCGACGGCCCTGCCACGTTCGCGCGGTTCATGGACCTCAAGGCGCTGCTGGAAGACACCCTGAGCGCGCGCGTCGACCTGGTGACCCGCGCGGCGCTACGCTCCCAACTGCAGCCACGCATCGAAGCCGAAGCCCGCCGTGTCGCGTGACGTCACGCTGTACCTCGACGACATGGTCGAGGCATGCCGCCGCATCGGGCAGTACACGGAAGGACTGAGCCGGGCAGAATTGGTGAACGGCACGATGGCCCACGACGCTGTCCTGCGGAATCTCGAGGTACTCGGTGAGGCCGCCAAGAACCTGCCTGCCGATGTCCGCGGGCTCGACGTCGAGATCCCGTGGCGGCGGATCACCGGGTTGCGCGACGTGCTGGCGCACGCCTACTTCGGCATCGACGACGACATCGTGTGGAGCGTCGTGGCCGAGGAAGTCCCGTCCTTGCAACGGCGATTGGTCGCCCTGCGCGCACGGCTCTGACCTGCGAGTAGCGCGGCTGAGCTCGATTGACAATTGACGGACAATCCGCGGCTGTCTCGAGCGGTGTCGAGTGCCCTGTTGCGGTGATCGGGCAAAGAGAGGTGAGACCGCAGCGGTCTCCTGCGGCCTCCATTCGCCTCGTTCGACAACTTCTAAGCCCGGGGTCGCAGGTTCGAGCCCTGCTTGCGCGCCGAAGTTCGAAGAACGAAGGCGGGCCGGGCGGTCACACGCACCAACGGTCGTGGCTCGACGCCTACTCTTCGGGGTCGTGCGACATCCACGGTCGGCGCGACCTCTCCCTCGTCGGCGTCACCACGAGGGTGACCGACGCGGTGCCGGGATCGAACGTGATGTGGGCCTCGCCGCGGTGCACCTGCCGGAGCACCTGCGCCACCTTGTCCTCGAGCGACACCTCGTGCAGGCCGTAGTCGGTGCCTTCACGCAACACGAACGATTCGATCACCGCGCGCAGGGTGTCCGGCTCCAGTTGGTCTGGCTCCACTCGAACCGGCGCGCATTCCTCGCCGTCGCTCTGCTCCTCAGATTCGAGCGTGGGGTCCTGCTCGTCGTCCATGGCTCACCACCATACTCGATGGGAATGGGGGCTGCGGCCGTCGGTCGCGCGGCGGAACTCGACGCGAGAGACCGCGGTCGACGCGTGACGTCGACGCGTGACGCTGGCAGGAGTCAGGACCGGGCCAGGTCGGCTTCGGACGCGACGTGCCCGACACGCGGCCGCCAGCGCGAGGCGTCGGCCGTGCGGGCGCGCACGTGGAGCGCGTCGTAGGCGGCGAAGATGGCCGGCGCGACCGATGACCAGTCGTACTGCCGGGCCGTCTCGGCGGCGAGGCGCAGGCGCGCCGGGTCCGGATACGCAAGCGCCTCGAGCGCGGCCTGCGCCAGGCCCGCGGCCGTCGGCTCGCCGAGCCAGGCATTGGCGGGCGTCGCGTAGGTGAGCACGCCACCGGCGCGAGGGAGCACCACCGGGACGCCGGAGGCCATGGCTTCGAGCGGGCCGATGCCGAACGGCTCGCGGTCGTTGACGTGCACGAACGCGTCGCCGCTCGCGTAGCAGGCCGCCAGTGCTGCCGCGTCGCGGACATGCCCGGCAAAGCCCACCGCCGCGCCACACGCCGCCGCCGCATGCCGGCGCAGCCGCTCCTCGTCCGGACCACTGCCCACGAGCACCAGGCCGGCCGCCGTGCCGGTCCGCCGCACGTGTCCCAGCAGGTCGATGGCGCGGGTCAACTGCTTCTCCTGCGCCAGTCGCCCGACGTAGACGAGCAAGGGGCCGTCCGGCGGAAGCGACAATCGCTGGCGCCACGCCTGCCGCCACGCCTCGGATCGATGCTGCGGACCGAACGTCGCGACATGCAGTCCCATCGGCACGGTCTGCACGTCGCGCGGGTGCGTGGGCCGCTGCGCGGCGAGCAACTCGCCAGCGGTGTACGCGGAGTTGGCGAGATGGTAGTCACACTGGGGTAGGTAGACGGCCCCGAGATACCACCGCACCGCTCGCGCCCCGATCCGCCCGAGCACGCCGAGCGCCTCGAGCGAGTGGTCGGCGCGTTCGCAACTCAGGCCGACGAGCGTCGGCCTCGGCAGGCCTGGCGGCGGGAAGCGTCGGATCGCGCCTGCCAGGTAAGGAAGCGCGTACTTGTCGCACACCTCGACGATCGCTGGACGCTCATCCTGCAGGATGCCGAGCAGTCGCTCCGAGATGCGGCTGAACGGCACCGGCACCATCACCCGATAACGGCGATCGACGAAGGGTGCCCGAGGGGCCCTGACGGTGTAGATGCGTCCATGGGGGCCAACCTCACGGACCTCGTCGCGCTCCCCGGGCACGACCAGGCGCATCGGGCGCCCCAGCGTGTTGGCCGCAGCCAGCATCGCCGTGTAGTACGCCCGGATGCCGCCCGATTCCGCGTGCCACGCGTTGGTCAGGTGCAGCGACTTCCACGGCCCAGCGGCCGACGGCGTCGCGTCGATGCCCCCGGCCTGCGGTGCGTCGCGCCGGACCATGGGCGAAGATCGCGTCATGGCCAGACAGGATCGGTCGCGGAGGTGACTAACGCGTGATGGCCCGATGTCCGCGAGGTAACGTCACCGTGCCAGTGCTTCTCCTGGGGGTGATGTCCAGCTCGGCATTCACCCGTCCTCCGACCCGGATCACGCCCAGGGCGCGCTTCAGCTTGACTGCGCAGGACGCGGTACGTCAGATTGGCACGCACCCTCGTAGTCGTCCGCACCACGCGAACGTCTTCCTGCGACCGGCGATCCATCTGCGATGTGGTCAAGCGCGCGTGCGCGAAGGAGGAGGAGGACGCAATGTGGCTTCCCTGGGCGCTACTCTCGGCCGCGGCGGCGGCGCTGACGGCGATTCTCG
>NZ_JBIINP010000312.1:0-3735 GCF_044337415.1 Luteitalea sp. | reverse complement strand
ATGGCCCCGCGCGCGTTCCGCCAGCAGGACGCACGCGACCGCCTGGAGCCGATGCGACTGCGGGCGGAGTAGTGGCAATTTGAAATTTGACATTCGAAATTCCCGGGCGAGGGCCTGCGGCCGCTCGCCGCGCCGCGGTTACGGCCACCAACCGTTCAGCGCGGTGGTGAGGTCGTAGCGGTGTGCGAGCCGATCGGGCCGAGCGAAGCGACGGCC
Organism: Luteitalea sp.; assembly: GCF_044337415.1. GTDB lineage: Bacteria > Acidobacteriota > Vicinamibacteria > Vicinamibacterales > Vicinamibacteraceae > Luteitalea. The sequence goes on along the minus strand of NZ_JBIINP010000312.1, from coordinate 3,519 downwards.
GCGGCATGACCACTAGCGAGGGAGCGGCGCAGAGCACTGACCGTCGCCCAGGGGCGACGGCTACGAACCGTTCAGCGCGGTGGTGAGTTCGTGGCGGTGTGCGAGTCGATCGGGCCGAGCGAAGCGACGGCCGCGGCATGACGACTCGCGAGGGGCGGCGCAGAGCACTGACCGTAGCCCACGGGCGACGGCTACGAACAGTTCAGGCGAGGACGAACCGACCGCGCGGGCGTGCGACGTGTGTGGATGTTCGAGGCGATCCGGGCCGAGCGAAGCGACGGCCACAGCACGGCGGCTGGCGACGGCTACGAACGGTTCAGGGCGGTGGTGAGGCCGTGGCGGTGTGTGAGGAGATCGGGCCGAGCCGAAGGCGAAGGCCCGAAGCCGAGAAGCAAGCGAACCCTCAGCGCAGCGCAGGGAGTGGGATTCGAGCTCGGGAGGTCGAGCCGCAGGCAATCCAGGATTCGAGCTGAAGGGGCCGAGCCGAAGGCGAGGGCCCGCAGCCTGAATCCCACTCCTCCGGCAAGCCGAGCGGAGCGAGGTTTGGCGGAGAGAGTGGGATTCGAACCCACGGTAGAGTTTCCCCTACACACGCTTTCCAAGCGTGCGCCTTCAGCCACTCGGCCATCTCTCCCTTCGACTCGCTTCGCTCGCTCAGGGCAAGCCGCGCATCGGCGGACACGACAGTGTACGCGGATGGCGGCCGCCCGCTCAACCGCAGAGTGGGACGCGAGTGCGCCGACTGAGCCAGCACGGGGCGCCCCTGAGGCGACGCGCGCTCCGGGCAAGCCGGAGTGGCGAGCACGAGCGTGCGGGAACGGCGCGCAGCAGGGCTACTGCAGTTCGCGGATCCGGATGTTGCGATACCAGCACTCGTCCTGGTGGTACGTCAGCATGATGTGCCCGTCGATCTTGTCGCCGAACCCCGGCGCGTTCTTGAACTTGCTCGCCGCGATGCCGGCCTTCACTTCAGGGCTGCCGAGCTCGTAGGTCAGGACCTGCTGTCCGTTCAGCCAGTGCTCGACGCGCGTGCCGCGGACGATGATGCGGGAAGTGTTCCACTCGCCGGCCGGCCGCAGGGCCTTGTCGGGCCTGGCGGCGAGGACGTCGTAGAAGCCCGCCGTGTGCTGCAGCGGCGTCAACGCGGCGGGGTAGCCCGTGTCGTCGATCATCTGGTACTCGTGCCCGGGCGCCGACGGGCGTGCCTCGGTCACGAAGTACTTCACGCCGTTGTTGCCGCCCGGTGCGACGCGCCATTCCCACGCCAGTTCGAAGTCGCGGTACGCCTTGCGCGTGATGAGTTCGCTGCCCTTGACCTTGGGGACCGTCTTCAGCACGCCGTCGCTGACCGCCCAGCCGTGCTCCGGCAGCGTCTCGCGACGATAGCCACGCCACGCGTCGAGCGAGTGGCCGTCGAACAGCGACTGCCATCCGCCGTCGTCGGCCGGCGTGGGCGCCTGGGCAGAGACCGGGACGACGATGGCCTGGCAGGCCAGCGCGAGGACGAGCGTCGCGACGCGGACGGACGGCATGGCACGAAGCATACTCACTTGCGCGGCCGATGCGTGTCTGCCGTGCGAGTGAGTCGGCCTCGGCTCCAGACCTTCCCTACATGATTCGCGGCGGGCCCAGCAGGTACGGCCGGTCCCTCAGTTCACGACTGAGCTGCGCGTGGCGCTGGCGCCACGACTCGAAGTGCGAGCCCATGGCCCTGAGCAGCCGTGCCTTCCGTGCCTGGCTTTCGGTGGCCGCGGCCCGGCGATAGAAGCCGGCGCCGAGGTCGGCATACCAGCGGATCGTGTGGCGGCGACGCATCTGGTCCTCGAAGTACCCCGCGAGCAGCAGGCACTGGGCACCCGCGGTCTCCATCATCCCGCTGTCCTCGCGCATGGACGTGTCGAGGACATAGGCGTCGAAGACGGCGCCGAGGTGTGCCGGCGTCGGCAGGTCCTCGGTCGATTGCGTCGAGGATTGCGCGAAGTGCGCCAGCACGCTGGCGTTGTAGAGCAGTTCGTCGTGATCGACGTCTGGCGCCGACACCTCACGCAGACCGAGCAGGAAGAACTCCAGCGTCTGCCGATGATTGCTCCCGAGCAGTTCCCGTAGTGGCTCCATGGGCCCTCCACGCCTGTGCCGCCTGCGAGTGCAAGGACCGTACCGCGGGAGCGTTGCTGATTTCGACAGGCTGTTGGCGCAACCGAGCGGCTCCTGGTGCCGGATGCCGTCACGTTCGGGACACGATGTGTCGCCCCACCAACCTGCGGGGGAGCCGTATCCGACACCCCCGGGCAGATCGCTTCTCGGTGTTGGTTGCCAATCGCCGGCGGTCAGGCCAAGCGGGAGGCGGCCGTGGTGGGCGCCAGTACCGGGCCGCCGGGCCGGAAGAACCACCGCTTGGTGATCTCGGTCGCGCACAGGTAGGTCGCGACGATCGCGACGACGGTCGCCATCTCCGTGGCCGACAGCGGCACGAACCCGAACAGCCGCGACGCCGGGCCGAGGAACGGCACCGCCAGCGCGAACACCCCCGCCCCCATCGTCGTCCACAGCAGCAGCGCGCTCGGACGGCTGCGCCACGCCGCCCCGCGGGTGCGCAGGATGAGCACCACGCCGAGTTCCGTGAGCAGCGACACCACGAACCACGTCGTCTGGAACGCCGCCTCGCCGGCGTGGAACACCCGGAGGAGCGCCGCGAACGTCAACAGGTCGAACACCGAGCTCACGAGCCCGAAGACGATCATGTAGCGCCGCACCTCCGCGAGGTGCCAGCCCTGCGGGTGCGTGACGCGCTCGGTATCGACGCGGTCGCTGGCGATGGCCATCGACGGCACGTCCGAGAGGAAGTTGTTGAGCAGGATCTGCGTGGCGACCAGCGGCAGGAACGGCAGCAGCGGCGCCGCGATCGCCATGCTGATCATGTTGCCGAAGTTCGCGCTCGTCGTGATCGAGATGTACTTGAGCGTGTTGGCGAACGTGCGGCGGCCATCCTCGACGCCGCTGCGCAGCACGTCGAGGTCGCGCTTGAGCAGGATGATGTCGGCGCTCTCGCGCGCCACGTCCACGGCGGTATCGACCGAGATGCCCACGTCGGCGGCATGCAGGGCAGGCGCGTCGTTGATGCCGTCGCCGAGGTAGCCGACCGAGTGCCCCGTGCGCTGGAGCGCGCGGACGATACGCTCCTTCTGCTGCGGGTCGATCTCGGCAAACAACGACGTGCGCGGCGCCGTGTGCCAGAGCGCCTCGTCCGACAGCCTGTCGAGCGCCTCGCCCGTCAGCATCGACGCCGGATCGAGTCCCACGACCTCCGCCAGGTGCGCCGTCACGAAGCGGTTGTCGCCGGTGATGATCTTCACCTGAACATGCAGCGCCGCGAGGTCGCCCAGCACGCGGGCCGCGTCGGCCTTCGGCGGATCGAGGAACAGCAGGAAGCCCCCGAACGTCATGCCGGCCTCGTCCTCGCGCGCGTAGGCGGCCCTGGCCGGCACCGTGCGCGTGGCCAGCGCCAGCACCCGGAAGCCC
>NZ_JBIINP010000118.1:0-13385 GCF_044337415.1 Luteitalea sp. | reverse complement strand
ACGACGACAAAGGAACAACGATGCCGCACAAGCCGATCAAGTACGTCGAGAAGGGGTTGACCTACGCCGCCAAGGGCGCGTGGGTGGTGTTCGATGCGCTCAACTCGATCAATCGCGCCCCCGGATTCGTGCCGAAGTGGTCGGACAAGCCGCTGCAGAAGTCGTGGGAGAAGGTGAAGCCGCCCCTGGGCTGGCCGCGCGAGACCGACTCGCTCTGCCCGACCTGTGTGCGCGAGGCGCGCCAGGAGATCCTCGACGGCAAGCGCGACGTCTCGGTGCTCCTGAACGAGAAGGTGGGCGAGATCAAGGCCACCATCCTCGAGAAGGACGGCAAGATCATGATGGTCAAGGATTGCCCGCAGCACGGGCACTTCGAGGACGTCATGGCCATCGACCCGGCCTTCTTCAAGCACCTCGAGGACTCGTACCCGGGCAGCGACATCCGCGCCCACAACGACGAGACGCTGCACAACCACGGCAGCTCGACGATCAAGTACGGCCGCGGCGCGGTGCTCACGATCGACCTGACCAACCGCTGCAACATGATGTGCGACCCGTGCTTCATGGACGCGAACCAGGTCGGGTTCGTCCACGAACTGAGCTGGGAAGACATCAAGACGCTGCTCGACAACGCCATCACCATCAAGCCGCGCCGGCAGATGTCGGTGCAGTTCTCGGGTGGCGAGCCGACGCTGTCGCCGTTCTTCCTCGACGCCGTCCGCTACGCCAAGAAGGTCGGCTACAACTCGGTGCAGGCGGCCACCAACGGCATCGAGTTCGCCAAGAGCCCGGAGTTCGCCCGCGCCGCGGCCGAGGCCGGCCTCCGCTACGCGTACCTGCAGTTTGACGGCATCGGCAACGCCGCCAACTCGCACCGCCTCGTCGGCAACCTGTTCGACGTCAAGCTGCGCGCCATCGAGAACCTCTGGAGCAACGGCGTCGACATCGTCCCGGTCACGACGATCGTCAACGGCGTGAACAACGAGCAGGTCGGGCGGATCATCAAGTTCGCCCTCGACAACCCGCGCAAGATCAGCTTCCTCTCGTTCCAGCCCGTGTCGTTCACGGGGCGCGACGAGGAGGTCACCGACGAGCGCCGCGCGGCGCAGCGCTACACGCTGTCGCACCTGGCGCACGACGTGAAGAACCAGGTGCAGATCGGCGAGCCGACGCGCGACTGGTTCCCGATCTCGTTCATGGGCACGTTCACCGACTGGGCCGACCTCGTGAAGGGGCCGCAGCAGGACTGGGGCAACCTCGCGTGTGGCTGCCACCCCAACTGCGGCGTCGGCATGGCCGTGATGATCGACAAGGAAACGAAGGAGGCCGTCCCGGTCACCGCGTTCCTCAACGGCGGGCAGCTCGCCAAGGACCTGCAGCGCGTCAACGACGCCGCTCGCAGCAAGAAGCTGTCGCTCTGGGGCATGTCGCTCGCCCTGGCGAAGAACTACGACCCGTTCATGGCGCCGACGCACTTCAAGCTCATGGACCTGATCAAGAAGTTCGACAAGACCTTCGGCGCGACCGGCAAGAACTACGGTCGCGTCGACGGGCAGCGCACGCTCGAGGACGTCGAGAAGCGCCGGCAGGACCGCTGGAACTTCCTGTTCATCGCGGGCATGTGGTTCCAGGACCTGTTCAACTACGACTTCCGCCGCACCGAGCGCTGCATCATCCCGTACGCGACGCAGCAGGGCGAGATCAGCTTCTGCGCGTACAACACGGGCATCGGCTGGCGGAACATCATCGAGAAGATGCACATGACGGCCACCCTCACCAAGTGGTACGAGGAGCACGGGCGTCACGAGATCTTCGCCGGCGGCAAGAAGGTCGAGCTCGGCACGGCGGGGCACACGCTCGTGCTCGACGCCGACGCCGTCGCCAAGGCCCGCCAGACCGACCTCGACGAGGCCGGCGTGGCCAAGAACGCGCGTGAAGAGAAGCTGCGCGCCCGTGACGAGGCCAAGAAGAAGGCCGAGAACGACAAGATGGCTGCGCTCTACCGCCAGCACGTGCTGAAGGAGCCGGCCCCCGAGCTGGCGACCGGCCTCCAGATTCAGGGCCTGAAGAAGGCGGCGCCCGCGCCGAAGGCCGAGCCGGAGCCGACCGTCAACTGAAGCGGGTCATTGGAAATTTGAACGTTGAAATTTCCAATCACACATAGTCACCAAAGGGCGCGGGGAGCTGAGGCTCCTCGCGCCCTTTGGTGCGTCTGGGCCGTCCTCGTCCTGGGCGTGGCGTCGGTGCTGGCTGCCACGCCACGGGCCGAGGAGCCGGTGCCCCTCCGCGAGGTGCTCGCCCGGGCGGGCGCCGCCGCCGAGCGATTCGGGCGCGACCTGCAGGGCATCGTCGCCCGCGAGCGATACCTGCAGACCATCCGGCCGTGGATGGGCAGTGCGCCGGAGCGGGTGGCCGAGGTCCCGGCCATGACCTCCCGCCGGCTGGTGGCATCCCTGCTGCTGGTCCACGATCCCCAGACGCCCTGGCAACTCCATCGCGACGTCGTGTCGGTCGACGACGAGCCGGTCGAAGGCCGGGACGCCCGGCTGGCCGCCCTGTTCGCCGACCCGTCGCTGGAGGCCCGCGAACGTCTCCGCCGCATCACCGAGGACAGCGCCCGCCACAACCTCGGTCATGTTCGTCGCACCATCAACGTCCCGACATTCCCGCTGCTGCTCGTCCATCCCGCATACGCCGATCGGTTCCGCGCCAGCGATCGGGGCACCCTGCACGAGGAGGGGGCGACGCTGCGCCTGGTGGCCCTGCGTGAACGGGGAAGGCCGCGCGTGATTCGTGGTGACCGCCTCCGCGACGTCGAACTGCGGGCGTTGCTGGCCATCGACGAGGCTACGGGTGAGATCGTCCGCGCCGTGCTCACCCCGCGCGGCGGCGACCTTCGCGCCCACCTCGAGGTGACCTTCGCGCGCGTCGCCGGCATGCCCGTGCGGGTGCCGGTGCGCCTGTGGGAGTGGTACTGGGTGCACGACGTCCCCGAGCGCGACCGCTACGTGGAGGGCGAGGCCACCTACGACGACTTCCGCCGCTACACGACCGACGCCTCCGCGCCCCAGGTGAAGTAAGGCCCGTACCCGGTACCCCGTACCCCGTACCCGGTCCCCTGTCATATGCCACGCCTGCCCCTTTGGCTCAGCGCGCCCGAGGCGCAACCATAGTCGCCACATATCCGGGCCCACGGCAGGCGCCCGCTGGAGGTTAGACTCGAGATGTCCGGTCCGCTCCCGATCAATAGCAACGCCCCCGACTTCACCGCCAACACCACGCACGGCGCGATCCGCTTCCACGAGTGGCTCGGCGACAGCTGGGGCATCCTCTTCTCGCACCCGAAGGACTTCACGCCGGTGTGCACGACCGAACTCGGCACGGTGGCTCGCCTCGTTCCCGAGTTCGAGAAGCGCAACGTGAAGGTCATTGGCCTGAGCGTCGATCCGGTCGATCGACACGACGCGTGGGCGAAGGACATCGAGGAGACCCAGGGCGCGGCCGTGACGTACCCGATGATCGGCGACCCGGACCTCAGCGTCTCGAAGCTGTACGGGATGCTGCCTGCCGACGCGGGCCAGACCTCGGACGGACGCACGGCGGCCGACAACGCCACCGTCCGCAACGTGTACGTCATCGGGCCCGACAAGAAGATCAAGCTGCTGCTGTCGTACCCGATGACGGCCGGCCGCAACTTCGACGAGATTCTCCGCATCGTCGACTCGCTGCAACTGTCGGCGCGTCACAAGGTGGCCACCCCGGCCGACTGGAAGCCTGGCCAGGACGTGATCATCGGCTCGGCCGTGTCGGACGAGGAAGCCAAGGGGATCTACCCGAATGGCTGGCACGCCGTGAAGCCGTACCTGCGCTACGTCCCCCAGCCGAAATAGGCACGCTCCAGCGGCAGCAGGGTACTTGGCCGTCGACCTTCGTGGTCGACGGTCAGCGATCCCCGCGCCTGGTGTACCCTGCGCGCATGCGGACCATCTCGCTCGCGCTGGGCGCATGCCTGCTCCTGACAGGCACCGTTCACGGCCAGCCGTCCCTGCCTCCACCCCCGCCCGGCTACGCCCTCGTGTGGCACGACGAGTTCGATCGCGACGGGTTGCCCGACGCCTCGAAGTGGAGCTACGACGTCGGCGGCCATGGCTGGGGGAACCGCGAGCCGCAGTTCTACACGGATCGTCGTCCCGAGAACGCGCGCGTCGAGCGCGGGCACCTGATCATCGAGGCCAGGAAGGAAGCGTGGCAGGGCGCGCCCTACACGTCGGCCAGGCTCGTCACCAGGGGCAAGGGCGACTGGACGCACGGTCGCCTCGAGGTCCGTGCGCAGTTGCCGCGCGGCCGGGGGTCGTGGCCGGCCATCTGGATGCTCGCGACGACGCCCGGCCAGATGCGGTGGCCAGACGATGGCGAGATCGACGTGATGGAGCACGTCGGCTTCGACCACGGCGTGGTGCACGCGTCGGTGCACACGAAGGCCTTCCATCACAGCATCGGCACGCAGAAGACGGCGAAGACCACGGTCGCCGACGTGGCGGAGGCGTTCCACGTGTACGCGGTCGAGTGGGACGCCGCGCACGTGCGCGTGCTGCTCGACGGGCGCGAGTACTTCCGCTACGACAAGCCGGCTGGGGCCGGCAAGGCGGAGTGGCCATTCGATGCCCCGTTCCACCTGCTGCTCAACGTCGCCGTGGGCGGCGCGTGGGGCGGGGAGAAGGGCATCGACGAGTCGACGCTGCCGTACGCGATGACGGTCGACTACGTGCGCGTGTACCAGCGCGCGCTGCGCTGAACGCAGACTCGTGGCTGGACCTGACCAAAGGAATTGCCTGGCCATCGTGGCCTGGCGAGCCGCGGCGTCGCGCCGCGCGTGAGCGTTGGCGATCTGCACGTTCGGGCAGCCTGCGCACCCGTTGTTGTGGTGGCGCAGCACCGATGTCGTCGTCACCATGGGTCGATGACACACGCGCGTGCGCTGTCCCTGCCATGCCTTCTGGCCCTCCTCGTCGGAGCGACACTCCCGAATCCCGCGGCCGCGCAGTTGAACAGTCAGAACATCAAGGGCGACGTGGGCCTCAAGTCCGGTTCGCAGGCCCCTCCGGGCGGATATGTGGTCGCGCCGCTCTACTTCTACAGCGCCGACGCGCTGAAGAACCGTGACGGCCAGGAAGTCGCGACGGGCAGTCTGGACGCGACCGTCTTCGGCCCCGGTTTGAACTACGTCACCACGAAGAAGATCGGCGGCGCCAACTACGGCTTTCTGGTGGTCTTGCCGTGGGCCAACAACCGGATTCAGGGCGGTCGCGTCGACGAGAATCCCGGGCAGGGGATCACCGACATGTACGTCCAGCCCGTGAACCTCGGCTGGCACGGGGCGCGTGCCGACACGACGGTCGCGTACGGCCTGTACGTGCCGACCGGTCGCTACGAGGACGGCGCCAGCAACAACACCGGCCTGGGCATGTGGGGCCATGAACTTCAGGCCGGCACCACGGTGTATCTCGATCAGGCGCGGACCTGGCACGCGGCGACCACGGCGTCGTTCAACTTCCACTCCGAGAAGAAGGACAGCGACACCAGGGTCGGCAACGCCCTCACTCTCGAGGGCGGCGCTGGTCGCGACTTCCTTGGCGGCGGGCTCAGCCTCGGCATGGCCTATTACGCGACGTACAAGCTCACCGAGGACCGACTCGGACCCGTCGCCGGCGTGCTGGTACGCGGCAAGAACCGGGTGTACGGCGTGGGGCCCGAGGCGACGCTGGCGATTGCCGCCAGGCAGACCGTCTACGGTTTCGTCACCGTCCGGTATCAGTGGGAGATGGGCGCCCGCACGACCACCGAGGGCGGCGCGCTGAACATCATGGCGACGTTCCTCCTCAAGCCGCTGAAACTGGCGCCCGCGCCAGCAGTGCCGTGATGCGTGCTGGTGCCTGTCACGCTCACCATCACCATCCTGAAGCTCTGGTAAGGAAAGACTGACAATGGACTCACTGCAGAAGGTGCGCCGCGGAGCGATCCTCGCGCTGGTCGCGGCGTTCATGGCCGTGCCCGCACTGGTCGCGGCCCAGACGACTCGACCCAACATCGTGTTCATCCTCACCGACAACCTCGGCTACGGCGAGATCGGGGCGTACGGTGGTGGCGTCACACGCGGAGCGCCGACGCCGCGCATCGACTCGCTGGCCAAGGAGGGCATGCGCTTCCTGAACTTCAACATGGAGACGCAGTGCACACCCAGCCGCTCCAGCCTGATGACGGGGCGCTGGGCCATTCGTTCCGGCACGCACTCGGTGCCGTTCGGCGGCGTCGCGGATGGCCTGACGCAATGGGAAGTGACCATCGGCGAGGCGCTGTCGTCGGCGGGCTATGCGACCGGCTACTACGGCAAGTGGCACCTCGGCAGCCATGACGGGCGACTGCCGAACGACCAGGGCTTCGACGAGTGGTTCGGGATCCCCCGGACTACTGACGAGTCTCTCTGGCCGTCCTCACCCGGCTGGTCGGCCGACATCATGCCTGCCGAGCAGATCATGGAAGGCCGCAAGGGCTCGCCGAGTCGGCCACTCGCCGTCTACGACACGATCCAGCGTCGTCTCATCGATGCCGAGATCACCCGGCGCGCCGTGAGCTTCATCGGTGCGCGTGCCCAGGCGGGCAAGCCCTTCTTCGCCTACGTGTCGCTCACGCAGCCGCACCTGCCGACCGTGCCGAATCCGTCCTTCCAGGGGCGCACGGGCAACGGGGATTGGGCGGACATGCTCGCCGAGATGGACAGCAACGTCGGACAGATCCTCGATGCGGTGGATCGCGCCGGCGCGCGCGACAACACGATCGTCGTCTTCACCAGCGACAATGGCCCCGAGTTCTTCCGCCCGTGGGACGGTTGGGCCGGCCCTTGGCGCGGCCAGTACTTCACCGCGCTCGAGGGTGGCATCCGCGTGCCCTTCATGGTGCGCTGGCCAGGCCGGATCGCTTCGGGAACCGTCAACAACGACATCGTCCATGGCGTGGACATGTTCGCGACGCTGGCCGCATTCGGTGGCGCAGCAGTGCCGACGGACCGCCCGTTCGACAGCATCGACCAGTCGGACTTCTTCCTGGGCAAGCGGGTGACGTCGGCCCGTGAGGGTTTCCCCATCTGGTGTGCGGACCGACTGCAGGCGGTGAAGTGGCGGAACTGGAAGCTGCACTTCTACCGGCAGGACACCATGTTCGATCCGCCTGTGCGGAACCCGGTGCCGACGATCTACAACCTGTACACGGACCCGCGCGAAGAGAAGCCCACGCCGGATTCGTGGGTGGTGGGGCCGGTGCTCAAGATCGTCGGCGAGTTCGAGCGGAGCGTGAAGCAGCATCCGGTCATTCCGATGGGGACCCCGGATCCGTATCGGCCCGGTGGCGCATCACGCTGAGGAGCGATACCTGGCCTCGGCGGCGCCTGGGGCGGAGAGAAGGGCATCGACGAGTCGACGCTGCCGTACGCGATGACGGTCGACTACGTGCGCGTGTACCAGCGAGCCAGGTAGCGCTGCCACCTTCCGGGCGACAGCGCAGTGGTCCGGCCGGGTCGTGTCGCCTGCTCAGGGCAAGGGCGTTGCGGGACTGTTGGTGCCGGCGGCCCAGGGGGTCGTGGGCGTGCTGACGAAGGATGAGCGCTCGACCACGAGCGACGTCGAGCCGTCGGTGCTTTCGACCATCACACTGAACCGGCGGCCGAGCGCGGCCGGGAACGTCTGGGCCACGTCCAGCGAGTACCGTCCGCTGGCCGGGACGAAGGCGTCGGTCATGTGCACGGAGCCGTCCTCGGTCAGCAGCGTGAATCGCACCGGCGTGTCGGTGCTCGCCAGGTTGGCCACCAGCACGTAGGTGCTCGCCGCGCCGGTTCCTCCCGCTTCGCCCTCGGCCACCAGCCACCGTGCCGCTGTCTCCGTCGCGCCGTGGCTGCTGTGCGCCCCGACCCAGTCGCCGGTCGCCTGCGCGCGCCAGCGCATCGTGCGCTCGACGACCACCGGCCGGGACGAGAGGCTCTCGACCTGGATGGACACCTCGGTGTCGGCCAGTTCCAGCGCGTCCTCATCGACGTGGAGCGTCAGGCGGCTTCGCGCCGCGACCGAGTGCATCCTGGCGATGGGCGTCGTGCCGGCTCGAAGGTAGGTCACCTCCACATCAACCGACGCGCTGTTGAGATTGGCGATGCTGACGAACTCGTCGAACGTGCCTCCCGTGGCGCCCTCGGCCAGGTACCAGCGTGAGGCTGGCGCCTCGACGGCCGCGCTGTTGTCACCAGCACTGAAGACCTCGGCCCCGTTCTGGACATAGGCCGAGCGTTCCACGACGACCGGCACGTGGTTGAGCGAGGTGACCCGCGCGAAGACCTCGGCGTTCGCGAGCGCCGCGTCGACCTTGTTGACCCAGATGCTGGTCAGCGATCGTGGCGCCACCTGGTAGGTCCTGTCGATCTGCTGTCCACTGGCCAGGAAGAACTGCACCTGCACATCGGCCGTCGTCGACGTCGGATTCTGCACCAGATAGAACATGGCGAGTTGGCTCGAGGTCGTGCCTTCGCCCATCACCCACGAGGTCCGTGGCGCGGACACGCCGGGGTCGCTGTGCGCACCGTATGCCGGCCCGCCGGACGCCCATGTCATCGTCCGCTCGATGGCGATCGGCTGCGGCGCCTCGAACCTGGTGGCGAAGATGTCGGTGGCGAGGGCTGGCCGGTTGGTGTCGTCGATCGTGGAGCGTGACGTCGGCGGCAGGATTACCTCCATCGTGGTCGGCGTGCCCTGCGCGTCGGTGAACGTCACCGTCACGGGAACGGGTTCGGCGTGGGCGTTGGCCAGCGCGAACCGGGTCTGGAAGAAGCTGCCCGAGGCGCCATCGGCGAAGTAGCGCGTAAAGCGCGGCGTGGGTTCCTGGAACGTGAAACGCGCGGCCGCACTCGCATCCTGCCCGGCAGTGAAGGCCAGCGAGATGTTCACTGGCCCTGCCGCGTGGGCGGGAGTCTCCACCGTGACGGTCGTCGGTGTGGAGGCGAGCACCGGCACGGCCACCCCTCCGATTGCCACCGTTGGCCCCTCGCCGAAGCGCAGGCCGATCAGCGTGACCGGTGTTCCGCCAACCACCGGCCCGTCGGCCGGAACGACCTTCGTGATGAGCGGGGCGGTCGCGAGGTACGTGTAGCCGCCGGCGCGCGTCGCCCGCTGGCCATCGACATTGCGCACCGTGACCCCGACCGCGCCGCTGACATGGGCGGGTGCGACGACGGTGGTCGATGTGCTCGTGATCGCAAGGACCGTGGCGCTGCGTCCGTCGAAGGACACTGCGGCGCCGCTCGTGAAGCCGGTCCCGGTCACCGTGACCACATTGCCCTTCTCGACCGCGCCGCGGTCGGGCGTGATCGCCGCGATTGTCGGCGCTGCGCTGGTGTACGTGAAGGCAACGGGGCCCCACGCCGACTGGCCGTCGGGGTTGGTCACGGCGAGCCGCACCCGAGTCGGTGCATGGGCCGGCATGCGGACCACCACGCGCGTCGAGGTGACCGAGACCACGCCGGCGGCGACGCCGTCCACCGCAACAGAGAGACCGACATCGAAGTGGGCGCCCTCGAGCGCGACCTCGGTGCCACCGTCGCGGGGGCCGGACGTGGGCGAGAGCCTGGCCATCGTCGGCGCCGGGCCTCGATACGTGAAGGCCTGGCCGAGCACGGCAACGTAGCCGTCCGGATTGAGCACGGACACGTCGACCACGCCCGCGGCCTCGGCAGGCGCCCGTACCGTGATCGAGGTCGTCGTCACCTGCTGCACGACGCCCGCGACTGCGCCGAAGCGGACGGTCGCGCCGGTCTGGAACGCTGTCCCGGTCACGACGACATCCGTGCCGCCTGCGATGGGACCGACCACGGGTGACACCGCCGTGATCGAGGGAGGGATGTCGTAGACGAACGCGGTGCCGGCGGTGGCCGCGCCCGAGTCCGGATTGGTGACGCTGACCGGCACCGGGCCCGCCGCGCCTGCCGGCGTCTTCACCGTGATGGCCGTCTCGGTCACGTGCTGTACGGTGCCCGCAACCGCGCCGAAGCGGACGACGAGCCCCGGCTGGAACCGCAGGCCGGTGATCGTGACGTCCGTCCCGCCAGCCAGCGTGCCCGTCGCAGGCGACAGGCCCGTGATCGTCGGAGGCACCACCACCGAGGTGACGACGGCCGAGACCTCGTTGGAATACCCGCTGTGCACCCCGGCCGCGTTGAACGCGCGCACGGCGAAGTAGTACGTCCCGGGACTGAGGTCGGACACCCGATGGGTCACGGCCGTGGGCGCCACGGTGACCGAGTGCGAATACACCCCGGGGGTGGTGCCCCAGACCAGTACGTAGCCCGCGAGATCGGGCTCAGCGTTGGCCGTCCACGCGAGTTGGACGGCGGGGGCGGCGTGCGACACGCTCGCGGCCAGCAGGACACAGACCGCGAGGAGCAGGTGACGGCAGCGGCTGGAGAGGGCGCCTTGGCATTCCATGCCCTCCTTCTGGGCAACGCCTGCGCCCAGGGCGCCGCATCAGCCTTCGGTAGATTCTGGGCAGCATTGCGCTGCTGAGGTCAGATGTGGGATCCGAAGGAAGGGCGAGAGTCGTGACAGTTTTGTCTGTTGATATACGAAACTTAGTTAAGGTCCACTATGGATAGTGGTCCGAATTCGTACAGGCACCTTTGATAGCGCTTGGGCGTCTGGCCCTGACGGCCGCTCGACGTTTCGGTGATCACGCCACCGGGCCGACGCTGCGCAGGCGGATGACCGGCGCCTGGCGTGCGCGCGACGCCGGGATGTCGACCTCGAACTCCGCCATCCAGTCGTTCAGGTCCTCGGGATCCACGAGCACCTGCTGCACGCGCCATGCCTCCGGATCGATGTCCCGGTCGACGTGCGTGTGCTTCGCGTTGCGCCCTTCGGGGTCGAAGCGCACCGCGAGGTGGCCCGACAGGTAGGCGCCGAGGGTCTCGGCCAGCCGTTCGGGTGTCCACGAGGGCGTGTCACTGGCCAGATCGCCGGCCACCGGCGAATCCAGTACCGCCAGCGCCGCCGCGTGATCGCCGTGCGCCCAGGGGCGAAGCCACAGGAACACCCGTGAGCGCACCGCCGCCATGAACGCGCGATGGTCCGTCGTGAGGTCGTAGGTGGTCGGGCGCCCCGGCCGCAAGGCGAGGCCGCCACCCGACGGCGCCAGCGGGACGTACGACGGATCGCGCATGCGCTCCCACTCGTCGGCCAGGCTCGCGTCGACCCCCTGCACCAGCGCCTTGAAGTGCCACTCCACCTCGAGCACATCGTCGGTCTTCGCGCCGTCGGGGACGGTCTGGCTCAGCACCTTGTACACGCTGTTCAGGTGCCGCAGGAGCAGACCTTCCGAGCGCTCGAGGTCGTACTCCATGACGTACTCGGCGAACGACTTGCCGGACTCGTACATCTCGCGCGCAATCGACTTCGGGCGGATGTTCTCCTGGCCGACCCACGGGTGCCGGTCGGCGAACGCGTTGAAGGTGTCGTACACGAAGTCGCGCAGCGGCTTGGGGTACTCGAGCTTCTCGAGTTCCTCCATGCGTTGCTCGTACTCCATGCCGTCGGCCTTCATCTGCGCGACGGCGCGGTCCTTCACGCGATCGAGCTGCCGGCGCAGGATCAGTTCGGGATTCTCGAGGATCGACTCGGCCAGCGTGAGCACGTCGAGCGCGTGCGTGGGCTCGTCGGGATCGAGCAGGGGCAGCGTCTCGATGAGGTACAGCGAGAGCGCCTGGTTCATCGAGAAGTCGTCCTGCAGGTCGACGTTGACGCGCACGCGGGCGCCCTCCGGCGTGCGGGGCACGATCTCGACGATGCCGCGCGCGGCGAGGCTGCGGAACAGCTGCCAGGCCCGTCGGCGATGGCCCGGCTTGGCGGCTTCCGGCTCGTGCGAGTCGCGAATCAACCGGCGCATCGCGCGCACGCCGTCGGTGGAGCGGCTGAGCACGTTGAGTAGCATCCCGTGCGTGACCTGGAAGCGCGAGACGAGCGGCTCCGGCGCGGCGCCGACCAGGCGCGTGAGCGTGTTCTGGTCCCAGTGCACGTAGTTGTGCTCGGGCGGCTTGCGCTTGACCACCTTCTTGCCGTCGCGCGCCGCCTTCTCCGAGAGACGGAGGTTCTCGATGACGTGCTCGGGCGCCTGCACGACGACGAAGCCCTGGTCGTCGAAGCCCTTGCGCCCGGCGCGCCCGGCGATCTGGTGGAAGTCGCGCGCGGTGAGGTGCGTGGTCTTCTGGCCGTCGAACTTGCACAGGCGCGTGAACACCACGGTGCGGATGGGCACGTTGATGCCGGCGCCGAGCGTGTCGGTGCCGCAGATCACCTTGAGCAGGCCCTGTTGCGCCAGCTGTTCGACCAGCACGCGGTACTTCGGCAGCAGGCCGGCATGGTGCAGGCCGATGCCATGGCGCAGCCACTTGCGGATGTGGCCCCCGTACGGGCTCGAGAAGTCGAACGACGCGATGCGATCGGCGATGTCGGCCTTCTGCTCGCGCGAGCAGATCTTGAGGCTGGTGAAGTCCTGCGCGCTGCTGGCCGCGTCGGCCTGCGTGAAGTGCACGACGTAGGCGGGCGTGCGTCCCTGCTCGACCAGCGCTTCGATGGCGTGGGGGAGTGGCACCTCGGAGTAGCTGAACTCGAGGGGCACCGGACGCAGCACCGACTTGATGGTGATCGAAGGCCGGTCGTTCAGGCGCGTGAGTGCCGCCTCGAACGGCGTGGTGTCGCCGAGGGTGGCCGACATCAGCAGGAAGCGCGTCTGCGGCATCGTGAGCAGCGGCACCTGCCACGCGACGCCGCGATCGCGATCCGCGTAGTAGTGGAATTCGTCCATCACCACGTGCTGGATGTCGGCGCCCTCGCCTTCACGCAGCGCGAGGTTGGAGAGCACCTCCGCCGTGCAGCAGAGGATCGGGGCCTCGCGATTCACCGAGGCGTCGCCGGTGGACAGGCCCACATGCTCCGGCCCGAACTCGCGGCACAGGTCCATCCACTTCTCGTTGACCAGCGCCTTGATCGGGCAGGTGTAGACGGCGCGCTCGCCGCGCGCGAGGGCGGCAAACAGCAGGGCCGACGCGACCAGCGACTTGCCGGAGCCGGTGGGGGTGTTGAGGATGACGTTCTGGCCGTCGAGGAGGGCCAGGATGGCCTCCTCCTGCGCCGGGTAGAGCGAGAGCCGCCGTCCGGCGACATAGTCGAGGAACCGGCCCAGCAGGTCGTCGCCGGAGGCATCACGCCGGGTGGGGAGGAGGTCGCCGAGCAACGCAGGCACATGACATTCTCTCGCAGGCGCGGCTGTGGCGCAGGTGCGTCATAGCCCTTGCCCGACGC
>NZ_JBIINP010000310.1:0-3752 GCF_044337415.1 Luteitalea sp. | reverse complement strand
CGACGGGCTCACACCACCCCGCAGACAGCCCGTGGACGATCAGGGGGATGCGCGTCTGCAGGTCGTTGAGCGCGTAGCCGTGGCCGAGGAATCCCTCCTCGAACAGGCTCTCGCCGTGATCGGCGAGAACCAGGACCACCGGAGGCTCAGCGGCCCTGGTCCCGACCAGGTCAAGGAGGCGCGTGATCGCGCGGTCGACGTTGGCCGCCGTGTTGCGGTACATGCGCCGCACCTGGTCGACCCGCGCGGGAACGATCTCGGCCTGTGTCAGGACGTCTCCGGCCACCAGGGTCTCGATACCCCGGTGATGGTAGGGATAATGGGTGTCGTAGAAATTCACGAACAGGAACAGGGGGCGTCCCTGGTCGCGCTGGGCCAGATAGTGCCCCACGCGCTCCAGCAGCACCTCATGCGAGACGCCAAGACTCCCCGGCGTCGCGAACTGCGTGAACCGTCGGTCCCGGTCCTGGCGCGCATCGTAGAAGCGCGTCGCCCTCGCGGTGCCCACGTCGAAGGCGGCCCCGCCGAACGACTCGTCCTGCGCGGAAAAATAGGCGGTGTCGTAGCCTGCGCGTCGGAAATCGTCGAGCAGCGTATCGTCCCCGGACTTGCCGACCAGCGCGCCCGTGAACAGGTGGTACCTCGACTGCACCGTGTAGCCGTTGTGCGAATAGGCCTGCAGGTGACTGCCGCCAGCGGCGAGCCGGTTGAGCGTCGGCGTGATCTCCCGGCCGCCTTCCCGCGCCCCGATCAGGTCGGCACGGAAGCTCTCCAGCATCACGAGCACGACCGGGCGCGTGCCCGTGATACCTGCGGGGGCACGCCGCGTCGGCGCGAGGTCGGCCGTGGGCAGGTCACCGAGCAGGCCATCCTCGTCGATGCCGTTGCCCGGGATGTCGACTGCGTAAGGGAACACCGTCGCATCGAACGGCGCCATGTCACCCGGTCGGCTCAGCACGCCGTATCCGTCGCGATCGACATCGCTGAGGACCGCGACGACACTGCCGACGGCTCGCCCGGATGCCTTCCGCCGCAGCCCGTTGTCGAGGACATCACTGGACAGTCGACCCATCGTCGACACGACCATCGCCAGCCCCGCCAGCACGACCCAGCCGGCGACGGCGGCGCGCGACGGCCGACGCAGTTCGCCGCCTGGAGACCATCGCTGCAGGGCACGCAGCGCGCCGATGACGGCCAGAACGCCCAGGACGATCGCCAGCGCGGGCACCAGGAGGTGCCCTCCCGCCACAGCCAGCACCTCGGCGGGCTGCCTCCCGACCAGGTCGAACATGAGCCCGAAGTCGAAGGCGCCGCCCAGCTGCCCGACCACCTCGTACTCGATGACACTGGCCACGAGCAGGGGGCCGCCTCCCAGCATGAGCGACAGGGCCACTCGCGCGGCCCGGCCGAGGCGCCAACGGCCGGCCAGCCAGACCCCGAGCAGGACACCCAGGGAGGCGCACGCCGCGTCCAGGAGCAAGGACACCGCAGCGAACCCCAGCCGCTGCCCACCGGTGGTCGCACTGTCGACCGCGAGAAAGCCGCCCGTGAAGTAGCTGCGTCGCAGTTCGAGCAATGCGGCATCGACCGCCGACACCGCCAGGGTCGAGACGCCCGACGTGGCCACCACCTCCCGACCGAGCACCGTCATCGGTCGACCAGCCGCGCCAGCAGCTCGTGCAGGCGGCGGCTCAATTGCGTGCCCTCGAGGTCGTGCAGGAAGGCGTCGGGCGCGACGAAGTCCTGCGCGAGCGTCTCGCGCTGCAGATAGAACGACGTGAGCGCCTCGCGAATGGCGCCCTCATCGTCGGCCTGCACGACACGGCCGATACGCCCGTCCCGGATCAGGTCGGCCACCGCCCCGGGCGAGGCCAACGCGAGGATCGGCTTCCTCGCCCAGAGGTACTCGTAGAGCTTCACCGGCACCTGCACCGCGGTGTCGGGTTGCACGACCAGCAGGATATCGGCGGCGCGAAGGTAGCCGAGGCTCTCGCCGTGCGAGACCGGGGGCACGAACTCGACGGCCTCGGTCAGGCCCAGACGCGCGACCTCACCGACGGCATCGAACTCACCGCCGGCACCACCCACCAGTTGCAGGCGATACGCGTCCGGGGGAATCGTGCCCCCCTGCAGCACGGCCGCGAGCGCCCGGAGCAGGGGACGCGGGTCACGTGCCTGATAGAGGTTGCCCGTGTGGCAGAGCACCAGCGTGCCAGCCGGGGCCGTGCGTGACACCGGCTTCACTCCGCTGTCGAGCGCGTCCCGGTCGAACCCATTCGGGATCGTGAGGAACTTGTCACGCGGTTGACGCGGGTAGTGGGCCACGAAGTCGTCGCACATCGGGCCCGTGTTCAGGATCACCCGTGTGGCGCGCCGCACCGTTCGACGTTCGAGCGTCCGATGGACCCAGCCGGTCCAGCCCCTGTTGCGCCACTCGACGCCCCACGGGGCCCGTGACCAGGGGTCGCGGAAGTCCGCCACGAAGGGCAGCCCGGTCGACCGCGCGATCGCAGCCGCGACGAGATGGGTCGTGAACGGGGGCGCCGAGGACACCACCACGTCGATGCCACGTTCCCGCACGAGCTGCTTGCCGGCAGGCACGGCCGTGAAGTACCACGGCAGTTCGTGGTCCGGGGTCGAGGTGAGTTCGTTCCAGAACTTCCGCAAGGGCCGGGTCCAGCTGGAGCGCGACGCCGATCGTCCGGGGGCTTTCGGCGATGACGCGCCAGGCTGCCGTGCGGGTGTCGCCCCCACGGCCTTGCGTCCGGCGACCGGGGTCCGGGTCACCCGCACGGAGGCCGGGACCTGCGCCAGCAGCCCAGGGTCGAGCGGCACACCATCCCGGTAGAAGGCTGGGTCGAGCGTGAGCACCGACACCTCCCACCCGAGGGCATCGAGGTGCCGGGCGAACCGGAGGAGGCGATGCGTGCCTGCCCGTCGGTTGGGCGGGAAATGCGCGGTCACCAACAAGACGCGGCGCCCCGCCTTGGTCGACGCCGCCGCGAGATCCTGCCGAGACGAGGGCGTGTCTACCATGGGCGGTCGATGTCCGAATCACCCTGCGTGAGCAGCCACTGACGCGGGTCGCTCACCCGGGCCACGTCATCGGCGGGCAGACCGGCGGCGTGTACCAGCAGGAAGCGGCCGGGCTCGCGGAGGGTGAAGCCGGCTCGCTTCAGCGCCTGCGTGAGACGGGCCCCGGCGTGCAACGCGATGACGGCGTCGGCGCCAAGCGCCTCCATGCGGGCCACGCCGGACTGCAGCAGGGCGTCGAGGTGATCCTGTCGCTCGAGTGGCACGACGAGATCAACCAGGAAGGCACGACGGTACCGATAGGCGCTGTCCGGCTCACGCATCATCCACACCATGGTGCCCAGCAACCGTGTGTCCTGGCGGACATCGAACCGGAGGAACTCCTGTCCCGGCTGGTCGATGTACTTCCAGGTGAGGTACGAGGCATCGCGGACCACTGCACACCCCACGTCGGCGGCCATGGCCTGCCACAACGCGTCGTGCGTGACGTCGTACCGCGCGACCTCGTGCAGCGTGACCGCAGGCACCGCTGGCTGCCCGAGTCGCTTGAGTGAGGAAAGCGCGCGCATCCCGAGGCCCGCCCCGAGCGCCGCACCGGCCGGCAGCTTGCCCTTCAGCACGCGCTCGGGTCTCACGAGGTACTGGGCAGTCTCGAGCGGGACGACCTGCCGCCAGCCCATCTTCAGCAGGATCGCCCGCATCGTCTCGGTCTGCCCCAG
>NZ_JBIINP010000309.1:0-3755 GCF_044337415.1 Luteitalea sp. | reverse complement strand
CCATCCCGGGTACCACGAGCCCATCGACACGATCGATCGCCTCGATTTCGACAAGATGGACCGCGTCGTGCGCCTCACCGTCGAGGCCGTGAAGGCGCTGGCCTCCAGCGACGCGCCGCCGCGATTCCGGTACTGACAGGAGTCGGCAGTCGGCAGTCAGGGTGACACTCATGCGAACGGGCTTCACGCCGCGAAGGTGGACAGGTGCTCGGGCGCTGTCGGCGGCGTGCGCGGTCGCCTGTTGCGCTGCCGTCGCCGTCGCCTCCGGGCAACCGTCATTCCGGGCCGCCACCGACCTCGTCGTCATCGACATGGTGGCGCTCGATCGCGACGGACGGTTCGTGGCGGACCTCACACCCGACGAGATCGAGGTGAAGGAGGACGGCAAGCGACAACCGGTCCAGCTGCTGCGCGTCGTCGGCGCCGCTGACACGTCCTCCTCCCCCGCGACGCCAGGCACAGGCATCTCCCAGCCGGCAGAGACCATGCCCCGGCCCGCCGACAGCGGTGGT
This sequence comes from Luteitalea sp., assembly GCF_044337415.1. GTDB lineage: Bacteria > Acidobacteriota > Vicinamibacteria > Vicinamibacterales > Vicinamibacteraceae > Luteitalea. The sequence continues at coordinate 3,243 of NZ_JBIINP010000309.1, read as the reverse complement.
GAGGTCGACGCAGCGACACGGCGACTCGCCATCGTCATCGACACCCTGTCGCTCTCGATCGAAGCCCTGCCGCGCGTGCGCGAGGGCGTGCTCGAGGCCATCGACGACCTGCCGACCGGCTTGCCCGTCGCACTCGTGACGATCGATGGCGACCTCGTCGTCGACCAGCCGTTCACGACCGACAGGGACCTGCTCCGCGCAGCGGTGCGCAAGGTGCGGCCTCAGCTCGACCCTCCGGTGGGGGTGCGCGGCATCTTCGACGCCGTCGATCGCGCCTGTGCCGCTACCTCGGAACAACGTCGCGTCGTCGAGATTGCCGTGGACGCCGGCGAGCAGGCGATGCGCGACGCGCAGGCGCGCAGCGCCGCCGCGAGCGAAGCACTGGCCAGACTGGTGACGCGGCTCGGCGCACTCGACGGACGGAAGCATCTCGTCTTCTATTCGTCTGGCCACGCCATAAGCCCACTGTCGCAGTCGGTGGACGCCATCGCTGCGGCCCTCTCGGCCTGCATCGGGCTCGACCCGATGCAGGCCCGCCGCGACGCCACGACCGCGCTGGGCCGCATCGAGAACCAGACCACGGCCCTGGGGTTACGCGAGGTCGTCACACAGGCCAATCGGGCGCAGGTCACCTTCTATTCGGTCGACCCGGCTGGCGTGACGACGAGCACGATCATGCCGTCGACGCGCGGCACGGCCCAGGCAGGCGGCCAGGGCCCGCTCTTCGCCTACGCCGGCCTTCGCGGCGATGCCGGACGCGACTACGTGGAAGGACTCGCCCTCGAGACCGGGGGCTTGACCGTGAAGTCGAACGACATGGCCCAAGTGCTCCGGCAGGCCGTCGACGATGCGCGTCGCTACTACCTGATCGGCTACACGCCGCCACAACCTGGCGCCAAGGCGGGCCTGCGGAAGATCACGGTCTCCATCAAGCGACGGGGCCTGTCGGTCCGCTATCGCAACGGGTACTTGGCAGCGCCCTCGGCGGTACCTGCCACATCTCCCGCGTCGGACGCGGAGCGGGCGATCGACGGGGCACTGGACTCCCCTGAGCGGTACGCCAGCGAAGCCATCGTGGTGACGCCGACCGTGCAGGACGGCGCGCTGTCGATCGAGGTACTCGTGCCGCACGCGTCGATCACCTGGACCGACGTCGACGGCCAGCGTGACGGTGCCTTCGCGGTGCACGCCGTGGTGAGGCCCGAGGGCACACGAGCTGCACCGATCGACGTCCCGGGCAAGGACATCTCGCTGCGGTTCTCGCCCGAGGAGTACGCACGCCTGGCGGCTGCAGGCACGCTGCGCGTCGTGCTGTCGACGGCAGCGCCGAAGGGGCTGGCGCAGGTAGTGGTCGCAGTACGCGACGCAGGCGGTTGGCTGGCCACGCGGGTGGTCCCGTGCTGCGCCGCCGTCCTGGCCGCGGGTGGAGGTGCCGTCGAGGCAGCTCCGCTGCTGGCACAGGGCTCCGACTACGTCGACGCATTCGTCGCGCGGTTCTCGAACGTGGTGATGGAGGAGACCCTCACGCAGACGTACACACCTGCCCCTTCGACGCTCGGGGGCCGGTACTCTCGTGTGCTGACGCCAGGCACCACCACGACCAGGCGCCTGCGCTCGGACTTCCTCCTGGTTCGGCCGCCGTCGACAGTCTTCTGGCTCGCCTTCCGCGACGTCGTAGAGGTTGACGGCCGTGCCGTCGCCGATCGCGAACACCGCCTCGAGCAGCTCTTCCTGCAGAACACGCGTTCCGGCCTGGCCGAGGCTCAGCGCATCGCGGCGGCAGGCGCCGCGCACTTTCTGGGCCCGCGCACGCGCACGACGACCAGCCCGGTGTTCGCGCTGGCCTTCCTGCAGCCCCACCACCAGGCGCGGTTCGTGTACTCGGTCGAGCCGGCCAAGGGGGGCACGGCTCGCGGACTCCGCACGCTCGTCGCGCGTGAGGTACAGGAACCCACGCTGCTGCGCACCGACACGGGCGGCAACCTGCCGATCCGCGCCCGCTACGAGATCGAGGAGGCCACCGGTGTCGTCCGTGCCAGCGAGCTGTCGTTGACGACGCTTGGCGAGCAGTTGCTGCTGCGAACGACGTACGCTCGAGACGAGCGCGTGCAGGGCGTGGTGCCCGAGACCATGCGCGAGGAACACGTGACGCGCGACGGCGCGCGTCTCGTCACCACGGCGCGGTACGGCCGCGTGCGCACGTTCGGCGTGACCACCAGCGAAGTGGTGCCATGACGAGCGGGACTCCGGCGCAGGAAGGCGAGCAGCTGCAGGCGTGGCGACTCGTCGCGTTGGCGGCGGCTCCGGCGGCAGCCAGCGCCATCGTGCTGGCGGTCGCGCAGGTGGGTCGCGGCTCGTGGATCCAGCAGGCACTTGCTGCCAGCCTGGCCACCGCCCTCGGCCTGGTTGGGGCGCGCCTGAGCTCACGCGGCGGACCGATGGCCGCCAGTGCCGTGCTCGGCGTCTCGCTCGCCGTCCTGGCCGGCACGCTCCTCACGCACGCGGATGCCCCACGTCGCTGGCTCGACCTCGGCGCCGTTCGCCTGTATGCCGCGCCGCTCGTGCTGCCAGCCCTTGTCCTGTGCTGCGCCTTCATGAGGCGCACCGGTGGCTCTAGAGGCGGATTCGCCGACGCAGCCCTGCTGGCGGCTGGAGGGGGCCTCGCGCTGCAGCCCGACGCTTCTCAGCTGCTGGCGCTCTCGGTCGCTGCCGCCGTCACCCTGTGGAGCGAGCGTGGCACCCAGGGGCGATCGACGCTCACGGTCTCGTGTCTGGCCCTCCTGACCGCGTGGACCTTCACCCGGCCGGACCCGCTGCAGCCAGTCCCCCACGTGGAAGGCGTCTTCGCGCTCGCGCTGGCGCATTCGGCGGCGGCGGGCGCGGCCGTCGTCTCGGCTTCCGCGATGTTCGTCGCCGGGCTGTGGGCGCGGGTCGACCGCAGCATCGCCGCCTACTACGCCGCCCTCTTCGCATGTTCGGTGGCGGGGCTCACGCCGGCACCGCTGATCGGCTACGGCGCCGGGCCGTGGCTGGGCTATGGCCTGTTCGTCGCGCTGGCGCCCGGCTGCGACGATGCGACACGCTCGAGCCGGCGACGCTCCGCGGCGGCATAGGCGGCGTTGAGCTGCAGCAGGCGACCGCCGAAGATCAGCGCGTTGAACCCGGCCAGGGTCGGCACGATCATCCAGCCCCCCGTGCTCCAGTCCCACCAGAACAGGAACGGCGCGACGGCGAAGAGCACGA
>NZ_JBIINP010000308.1:0-3780 GCF_044337415.1 Luteitalea sp. | reverse complement strand
GCAGCAGGGGCGAGCGCATAGGCGAGGAGCCCCTACCAGCCCCCAGCCCCTAGCCCCCGGTACCCGGTACCCGGTACCCGGCCGTGTTGTGCTACACTGGGCGTTCGCCGCGAGGACCGGTGCCCCTCAGGGGGTGTCAGGGACAGCGGACAGCCGAGGGGCTGGCCCGGGGGTTGCACTCCTTCCCTGCGCCGTGCTAGACTCGCAAGGTTTTGTCGGGGGCAGGACACCCTATCTGCACCCGAGTCACGCGAAGTGAGGCCCGGATCCCGGGCGCCGAGCAGCAATCGGCGGTGGGGATTGGCGGGCACATCCAAGCGGGACGCCCACAGGGCGATCCGCGAGCGACAACTTCGAATACGTAGGGTACCCAGTCCCGGGTGCCAGGCCGGCATGCCGCCGGCTTTCAGGCCCGGGACGCCGTGTCGTCGCTTGTGCGATGGCGCGGAGGCAAGTCCGAACGGGCACGCCTGACGAGGCGTGCCTGGAAGCGTGTCTGTCGTCTCGAGCGACGCGCGCCTGCAGGTGGAGTCACTGTGCCGACCATCAGTCAGCTTGTTCGCAAGGGCCGCGAGGCGGTCATCGACAAGACGAAGAGCCCTGCGTTGCAGGAGAGCCCGCAGAAGCGGGGCGTCTGTGTCCGCGTATTCACCCAGACGCCCAAGAAGCCGAACTCGGCGCTCCGCAAGGTGGCCCGCGTGCGGTTGACGAACAAGATCGAGGTGACGACCTACATCCCTGGTGTGGGCCACAACCTCCAGGAGCACTCGCTGGTGCTCATCCGCGGTGGCCGTGTGAAGGACCTCCCGGGTGTCCGCTATCACGTCGTGCGGGGCACGCTCGACGCCACGGGCGTCGCGAACCGCCGGCAGGGCCGGTCCAAGTACGGCGCCAAGCGGCCGAAGTCGTAGCAGGAGCTGAAGTCAGATGCCACGCAGACGAGAGATTGCCAAGCGCGAGGTCACGCCCGACCCGCTCTACAACAGCACCCTGGTCACCAAGTTCATCGGCTCGGTGATGAGCGACGGCAAGCGGAGCACCGCGGAGCGGATTCTGTACAAGAGCTTCGAGATGATCCAGGAGAAGACCGGCGAGGAGCCCCTCAAGGTCTTCAAGAAGGCCATCGACAACACCAAGCCGAGCCTCGAGGTCAAGTCGCGGCGCGTCGGTGGGTCGAACTACCAGGTGCCGATCGAGGTCAACGTGAATCGCCGGCTCTCGCTGGCCATCCGCTGGATCGTCAGCTACTCGCGGTCGCGTGGCGACGGCAAGACGATGGAAGAGAAGCTCGCCAACGAGCTGCTCGACGCCAGCAACATGCGTGGCGGGGCCGTGAAGAAGCGTGAGGACACGCATCGCATGGCCGAGGCGAACAAGGCGTTCGCCCACTACCGCTGGTAGCAGGTCGCAGGTGAAATTCTGAAATTTCAGAATTTCAAGATTTCAGAATTGCAGTCTTCTTTCGAGTATTCGACCAATGGCCCGTCAGGTATCACTCAGTCGCACGCGCAACATCGGCATCATGGCGCACATCGATGCCGGCAAGACGACCACGACCGAGCGCATCCTCTTCTATACCGGCATCACCTACAAGATCGGCGAGGTGCACGAAGGCACCGCGACGATGGACTGGATGGAGCAGGAGCAGGAGCGGGGCATCACGATCACGTCGGCGGCGACGACGTGCTTCTGGCGTGAGCACCGCATCAACATCATCGACACGCCCGGCCACGTGGACTTCACGGCCGAGGTGGAGCGTTCGCTCCGCGTGCTCGACGGTGCGGTGGCGGTGTTCGACTCGGTGGCCGGCGTCGAGCCGCAGTCCGAGACGGTGTGGCGCCAGGCCGACAAGTACCACGTGCCGCGCATCTGCTTCGTGAACAAGATGGATCGCATCGGCGCGAACTTCGATCGCACGGTGGATCAGATCAAGTCGCGCCTGCAGGGCAACCCCTGCGTGCTGCAGTTCCCGATCGGCACCGAGGACAAGTTCCGTGGCGTGGTCGACGTGGTCCGCATGAAGGCGATCACGTACAAGGACGAGACCATGGGCGCCGAGTACGTGGTCGAGGACATCCCGGCCGACCTCATGGATCAGGCCAAGGCCTATCGCGAGCAGCTGCTCGAGAAGGTCAGCGAGGCCGACGACGCGTTGCTCGAGAAGTACCTGGGCGGCGAGGAGCTGACCGAGGCCGAGATCAAGGCGGCGCTCCGCAAGCGCGTGAACGAGTCGGTCCACCAGAAGGCCGAGGCACCCTTCGTGCCCGTCATCTGCGGGTCGGCGTTCAAGAACAAGGGCGTGCAGCCGCTGCTCGACGCGGTGGTGGACTTCCTGCCGTCGCCGGTGGAAGTGCCGTCCATCCAGGGTGTCGCTGTCGACGACGCCGAGAAGACGATCGCGCGTCCGGCCGACGACTCGGCGCCGTTCTCCGCGCTCGCCTTCAAGATCATGACCGACCCGTTCGTCGGCCAGCTCACGTTCATCCGCGTGTACTCGGGCGTGATGACCTCGGGCTCCTCGGTGCTCAACAGCACCAAGGGCAAGACCGAGCGCATCGGCCGCCTGCTGAAGATGCACGCGAACAAGCGTGAGGAAATCAAGGAAGTCTACGCGGGCGACATCGCCGCCGCGGTCGGCCTGAAGTCGGTCATGACCGGCGACACGATCTGCGACGACAAGGCCCCGGTCATCCTCGAGTCGATGGACTTCCCCGAGCCCGTCATCTCGCTGGCCATCGAGCCCAAGAGCAAGAGCGACCAGGAGAAGCTGGGCGTCGGCCTCGGGAAGCTGATGGCCGAGGATCCGACCTTCCGCGTGAAGACGGACCAGCAGACCGGCCAGACCGTCATCTCGGGCATGGGCGAGCTCCACCTCGAGATCATCGTCGACCGCCTCAAGCGCGAGTTCAACGTCGAGGCCAACACGGGCAAGCCGCAGGTCGCCTACAAGGAAACGCTGACGATGGCGGCCGAGGGCGAGGGCCGGTACGTCCGCCAGACGGGTGGTCGCGGCCAGTACGGTCACGCCAAGATCCGCCTGGTGCCGCGCCAGCCCGGCGAGGGCTACCTGTTCGAGAACAAGATCGTCGGCGGCGTGATTCCGAAGGAATTCATCAAGCCGATCGACGAAGGCATCAAGGAAGCCCTGACCACCGGCGTGCTCGCCGGCTTCCCGATCGACGACGTGGGCATCGAGCTGTACGACGGCTCGTACCACGACGTGGACTCCAACGAAATGGCGTTCAAGATCGCCGGCTCGATGGCGTTCAAGGATGCCGCCAAGCGCGCCCGCCCCGTGCTCCTCGAGCCGGTGATGCGCGTCGAGGTGGTCGTGCCCAAGGAGTTCATGGGCGACATCATGGGCGACATCGCCAGCCGCCGCGGTCACATCCAGTCGCAGGAAGACCTGGGCGGGACGCAGATCGTGGCCTCGCGCGTGCCGCTGTCGGAGATGTTCGGCTACGCCACGGACCTGCGGTCGCGCACCCAGGGACGCGCGACGTACTCGATGCACTTCGATCGGTACGAGCAGGCCCCGAACCACGTGGCCGAGGAAGTCATCGCCCGCATGCAGGGCACCAAGCAGTAGTCAGGTTCCGCAACAGGACCCGTAGAACCGGAGATCAGGCGCAATGGCCAAAGAGAAGTTCGATCGTTCGAAGCCGCACGTCAACATCGGGACGATCGGCCACATCGACCACGGCAAGACGACGACCACCGCGGCGATCACCAAGGTGCTGCACAAGCACAACCCGAAGGTGTCGTTCCGGTCGTTCGACT
>NZ_JBIINP010000117.1:0-13499 GCF_044337415.1 Luteitalea sp. | reverse complement strand
GGCGACGTGTTCTACCTGCACTCGCGCCTGCTCGAGCGCGCCGCGAAGCTGAACGACACGCTCGGTGGCGGATCGCTGACCGCGCTGCCGATCATCGAGACGCAGGCCGGTGACCTCTCGGCCTACATCCCGACCAACGTGATCTCGATCACCGACGGCCAGATCTTCCTCGAGAGCGACCTGTTCCACCAGGGCGTGCGTCCGGCCATCAACGTCGGCAACTCGGTGTCGCGCGTCGGCGGCTCGGCGCAGATCAAGGCCATGCGCAAGGTGGCCGGCTCGCTCCGTCTCGACCTCGCGCAGTACCGCGCGCTGGCGGCGTTCGCCCAGTTCGGCAGCGACCTCGACAAGACGACGCAGCAGCAGCTGCACCGCGGCGTGCGCCTCGTGGAGGTGCTCAAGCAGCCGCAGTACCGGCCGCTGTCGGTGGCCAAGCAGGTCGCCATCCTGTACGTGGCGACCAAGGGCCTGCTCGACAACGTGGAGCTGCCCGACATCGGCGCCTGGGAAGAGGGCTTCTACGCGCACCTCGAGTCGCGTCGCCCCGGCATCCTCTCGGGGATCATGGAGCAGAAGGACATCACCAAGGACATCGAGGCCGAGCTGCTGCAGGCGACCGAGGAGTACGCGAAGGACTTCGCCGCGCGCAGCAAGAAGCCGGCGGGAGTGGCCTAGGCGGCAGGTTGCCTGCCGCCCGTAGCCTGTAGCCCCCTATGCCTTCCCTCATCGACATCCGTCGCCGGGTCCGCGCCGTCAAGTCGACGCAGCAGATCACCAAGGCGATGAAGATGGTCTCGGCCAGCAAGCTGCGCCGGGCGCAGGATCGCGTCATCGGCGCGCGTCCCTATGCCGGCCAGATGCTGCGCGTGCTCAACAGCCTCGCGTCGCGCGTCGACCCGGAGTCGCACGCGCTGCTGCGCGAGTCGGAGACGCCCACGGCGCCGCCGCTGCTGATCGTCGTGTCGGCCGATCGCGGCCTGTGCGGCAGCTTCAACAGCAACGTCATCAAGCAGGCGTCGGCGTTCCGGGCCGAGCACTCCACCGACCGCGACGTCGCGATGGCGCTGGTTGGCCGCAAGGGCCGCGACTTCTTCATGCGTCGCGGCGTCGACGTGCGCTACGAGGTGGTCAACCTCTTCCAGCACGTGAAGTTCTCGCACGCGCAGGAGATCGCGCAGTCGGCGATGGAGGCCTTCACCGAGGGGCGCGTCAGCTCGGTGTACCTCCTGTACAACGAGTTCAAGTCCGTGATGTCGCAGAAGGTCGTCGTCGAGCGGATGCTGCCGCTGCCGCGCCTGACGGCGGAGAACGGCGGCGTGACGGGCCCGCAGGTGGACTACCTCTACGAGCCGTCGGCCGAGGAGATCCTCACGACGCTGGTGCCCAAGCACGTGGAGATCCAGGTGTACCGCGCGCTGCTCGAGTCGGCCGCGTCCGAGCACGCCGCGCGCATGACCGCCATGGATGCGGCCACGCGCAACGCGCAGGAGATGGTGGACAAGCTGACGCTGTACATGAACAAGGTGCGGCAGGCGGCCATCACGCGCGAGATCATCGAAGTCGTCTCTGGCGCACAGGCGCTGTAGGCGCGCGCAACGGATTGGTAACCGTCGGACGTGTCCGACGGGAAGGCGCAGTCAGGTGTAGGCGTCGGGCACGCCCGACGCAAGGGACCTTATGAGCAACGCAACTGCCGAGCAGTACAAGGTCGGTCGCATCGTCCAGATCATCGGGCCGGTGCTCGACATCGAGTTCGAGGGTGGGCACCTGCCCGCGATCTACAACGCGATTCGCGTGCGCGTGCCGGACGCCTCCGGCACCGGGCACACCGACATCATCGCGGAGGTCGAGCAGCACCTCGGTGAGGGGCGCGTCCGCACGGTGGCGATGAAGCCGACCGACGGGCTGCAGCGCGGGATGGAAGCGCTGGACCTCGGCATCGGCATCACCGTGCCCGTGGGTCCCGCCACCCTGGGCCGCGTGCTCAACGTGCTCGGCGAGCCGGTCGACTACCCGGATCGCCCGGTGGTCAGCGAGACGTCCTGGCCGATCCACCGCGCGGCCCCGACGCTCGAGGAGCAGTCGACCAAGCTCGAGATGTTCGAGACCGGCATCAAGGTCATCGACCTGCTCGAACCGTACCTGCAGGGCGGCAAGATCGGCCTGTTCGGCGGCGCCGGCGTCGGCAAGACCGTCATCATCCAGGAACTGATCCACAACATCGCCCTGAAGCACGGCGGCGTGTCGGTGTTTGCCGGCGTCGGCGAGCGCACGCGCGAGGGCAACGACCTCTGGCTCGAGTTCCAGGAGAGCGGCGTCATCAACGTCGACGATCCCTCGAAGTCGCGCGCCGCACTGGTCTACGGCCAGATGACCGAGCCGCCCGGCGCCCGTCTCCGCGTGGCGCTGACCGGCCTGACCGTCGCCGAGTACTTCCGCGACGCCGAGGGCAAGGACGTGCTCCTGTTCGTGGACAACATCTTCCGCTTCACGCAGGCGGGCTCCGAGGTGTCGGCGCTCCTCGGCCGCATGCCGAGCGCGGTGGGCTACCAGCCGACGCTGGCCACCGAGATGGGCGAGATGCAGGAGCGCATCACGTCCACCAAGAAGGGCTCGATCACGTCGGTGCAGGCCATCTACGTGCCTGCCGACGACTACACGGACCCGGCGCCGGCCACCACCTTCGCCCACCTCGACGCGACCACGAACCTGTCGCGCGACATCGCGTCGCTCGGCATCTACCCGGCCGTCGACCCGCTCGCCTCGACCTCGCGCATCCTCGACCCGCGCATCATCGGCGACGAGCACTACTCGGTGGCGCGCCGCGTCAAGCAGGTGCTGCAGCGCTACAAGGACCTGCAGGACATCATCGCCATCCTCGGCCTCGACGAACTGTCGGAAGAGGACAAGCTGACGGTGTCGCGCGCCCGCAAGCTGCAGCGCTTCCTCAGCCAGCCGTTCCACGTCGCCGAGCAGTTCACCGGCTTCAAGGGCAAGTACGTCACCATCGCCGAGACGATCAAGGGCTTCAAGGAGATCGTCGACGGCAAGCACGACGATGTGCCGGAGCAGGCGTTCTACATGGTCGGCACGATCGAGGAGGCGCTCGAGAAGGCCGCCTCCCTGAAGTCGTAAGCGGAAGGCAACGGAACGCATGGCCAGCCAGCTCACGCTCAGCATCGTCACGCCCGAACGCGAGATCGTGCGCGTCCAGGTGGACGAGGTCGAGCTGCCGGGCAGCGAGGGATACTTCGGGGTGCTGCCAGGCCACACCCCGATGCTCGCCACCCTCACCGTCGGGCGCCTCACCTCCAGGTCCGGCACCGACACGCAGGTGCTGGCGATCGCCTTCGGGTTCGCCGAGGTCCTGCCCGACGCCGTCACCGTGCTCGCCCAGATCGCCGAGCGCGCGGAGGACATCGACGTCGCACGCGCCGAGGCCGCACGCAAGCGCGCCGAGGAACGCCTCGCCCGCAACGAGGCCGATCTCGACTACCAGCGCGCACGCACCGCCCTCGACAAGGCCGTGCTGCGCCTCCAGGTCGCCTCGCGCGCCCGGGGCAAATGAGCGACAGCCCCACCCGACGGCACGGCCGGGACCGGGCTCGCGCCCAGGCCGCCCCGTGCGATGTCGAGGGGCAGAGGCCCTGAACGGCGATGCGTGTCCGATGGGCGGCCGCCACGCACCCGGGTCGGCGCCGGGCGTCCAACGAAGACGCCTTCTGCGCCAGGCCTGACCTCGGCCTGTTCGTTGTTGCCGACGGCATGGGCGGCCACGTGGCCGGCGAGATCGCCTCGCGCCTCGCGGTCGACACCATCGAGGCCGTCGCCGAGCGCGGCGAGGCTGCCGCCCCCGACGACCGCAACTGCACCCTCGCCGAGCGCCGCCTCCAGGAAGGCTTCGAGCGCGCCGCCCGCGCCATCGCCGACCAGACCAACGCCAACCCTCGGCTGCGCGGCATGGCCACCACCGCGTCGGCCGTCCTGATCTCCGCCGGCGCCACCGCCCTCGGCCACGTCGGCGACAGCCGCATCTACCTCTGGCGCGACGGCGTGCTCCAGCAGCTCACGCACGACCACTCGTGGGTCGCCGAGCAGGTGATGATGGGCCTGATGTCGGCCAACGAGGCGCGCCAGCACCCGTGGCGCAACGTCGTCACCCGCGCGCTCTCGGCTTCAGACGCCCCCGAGGTCGACCTGTCGCCGCTGCAGTTGGTGCCGGGCGATCGCGTGCTCATCTCGTCGGACGGCCTGCACGGCGTGATCTCCGAGGAACGCATCGCCGTGGTGCTTGGCGCCGGCGACCCGCTCGAGCGCACGTGCCAGCAGCTGATCGACGATGCCAACGGCGCCGGCGGGCCAGACAACATCACCACGCTGATCCTGGAGATCGATGTTCCATAACCTCCGCCAGCTGGTGCGCTACCGCGCCCTGATCCAGAGCCTCGTCACCCGTGAGCTCAAGGCGCGCTATCGCGGCAGCGCCCTCGGCTTCTTCTGGTCGTTCATCAACCCGCTCCTGCTGCTGGTCGTGTACTCGTTCGTCTTCACGGTGGTGCTGCCAGGCACGCACCCGCCGGAGATCGAGCCGTACGCCCTCTTCATGTTCTGCGGCATCCTGCCGTGGACGTGGTTCTCCTCGTCGCTCACCGAGGCGTCCAACAGCCTGATGGCGGGCGGCAACCTGATCAAGAAGGTCCTGTTCCCGGCCGAGATCCTCCCGATCGTCTCGGTGCTGTCGAACATGATGCATTTCTTCTTCGGCCTGCCGATCCTCGTCGCGTTCCTGATCTGGTTCCGGCCGACGATCACGTTCCTCGAGGTGCTCTGGTTCCCGGTCGTCGTCGCCGTGCAGCTGCTGTTCACGCTCGGCCTCAGCCTGCTGCTCGCAGCGCTCACCGTGCACTTCCGCGACATCAAGGACATCCTGAGCAACCTGCTCACGCTCTGGTTCTTCGCCACGCCGATCATCTACCCGATGCACCTCGCGCCGGGCACGATCAGCAAGGCCGTGCTGAACGCCAACCCGATGTCGCACTTCGCCGTCTCGTACCAGGAAATCCTGTTCTACGAGGGGCCCTTCGGTCACTGGAAGTGGCTCATGGCCGTCGCCGCGATGTCGGTGGGCCTGTTCCTGCTCGGCTACTTCCTGTTCGACCGGCTGCGCGACTCGTTCGCCGAGGAGGTGTGATGAGCAGCAGCACGCCCGCCCTCGCCATCCGCGCCGACAACGTCACCAAGATCTATCGCCGCTTCGCCCACAAGCGGCAGTTCGCGACGCTCAAGAGCGCCATCCTCACCGGCAGCCTGGTCCGCGACCTGAGCCCGGACGAGACGTTCCGCGCCCTCGACGGCGTGTCGTTCGACGTCCAGGCCGGCCGCACGTACGGCATCATCGGTCGCAACGGCAGCGGCAAGAGCACGATGCTCAAGTGCGTCGCCGGCATCGCCAAGCCGACGATGGGGAAGGTGACCGTCAACGGCCGCATCTCGGCGCTCATCGAGCTCGGTGCCGGCTTCCATCCCGAGATCTCCGGCCGCGAGAACGTCTTCATCAACGGCATCATGCTCGGCCTGTCGAAGGCCGAGATCGAGCGGCGGTTCGACGAGATCGTCGAATTCGCCGAGCTCGCGCCGTTCATCGACGCGCCGGTGAAGACCTACTCGTCTGGCATGTACATGCGCCTCGGCTTCGCCGTCGCGGTGCACGTCGACCCCGACGTGCTGCTCGTGGACGAAGTGCTCGCCGTCGGCGACGAGGGCTTCGCCCACAAGTGCCTCGACAAGTTCGCCGAGTTCCGCCGCCGCGGCAAGACCATCCTGCTGGTGACGCACTCGCTCGGCCTGGTCGAGCGCTTCTGCGACGAGGCCCTGTGGCTCGACAAGGGCAAGGTGCGCGCGGTGGGGGATCCCAAGCGCGTGATCGACGCCTACGTCACCGAGGTGGAGGAGAGCGAGGAGGCGTTCCTCGCCTCGCAGGACGCCAAGGCGCGCGAGCGCGTCGACCTCGGCGCCGGCAGCTCCGTGCCGGCCCACGAGGCGGGTGTCGTTGAAGATGGCGTGACCGCAGGCGACGTGGAAGCGCCTGCCGACATGTTCAAGGCCGAGGCCGGCCGCTGGGGATCGGGCGACATCGAGATCGCGTCGGTCGAGCTCATCGGCGCCGACGGCCTGCCCGGGCACGTGTTCCACTCCGGCGAGGCGATGACCATCCGCCTGCACCTGAAGGCCAAGGCGCCGGTGAAGGACTTCGTGTTCGGCATCGGCCTGTTCAATGCCGACGGCGTCTGCATCTACGGCACCAACACGAACATCGAGGAGATGTCGGCGCAGGAGTTCGCGGGCGAGGGGCGGGCCGACTTCGTGATCGAGGATCTCGCCCTCACCGAGGGCACCTACAAGCTCGACCTCGCCGTCCACAAGCTCGATGGCTTCCCGTACGACTACCATCGGCAGCTCTACACGTTCCGCGTGAAGTCGCCGATCAAGGACGTCGGGTTCTTCCGGCCCCGCCACTCGTGGCGCTTCAGTCCGTCGGTGCGCCTGAAGCAGCTGCAGGGCCCGGAAGGCTGGCGGCCACACATGAAGGACGATGACGCGGCGGGCTGATGTGCCACCGGGCAGGGTGGTGTCGCGTGACGCCTGCGTCGCCCAGGTGCGCGACTGGCAGGTCGAGGGCCGGACCGTCGTGTTCACCAACGGCGTGTTCGACATCCTCCACCCGGGTCACGTGCGCTACCTCGCCGCCGCGCGTGCCGAAGGCGACGCGCTGGTCGTGGGCGTGAACGTCGACGAGACGGTCCGCGCTGCCAAGGGCCCCGACCGCCCGGTACATCCGGCAGCCGAGCGCGCCGAGCTCCTCGCGGCGCTCGAGGTGGTCGACCTGGTGACGATCTTCGAGGAACCGACCCCGGCCTCCCTCATCGAGGCCGTCCAGCCAGACGTCCTCGTGAAGGGCGCTGACTGGCCGCTCGATCAGATTGTGGGTCGCGAGACGGTGTGGGCGCGCGGCGGGCGAGTGGTCCGCGTCGCCACCGAAGAAGGCCACTCCACCACGAACATCATCAGGAAGATCGCCGGGCCGCCCGAGGGCGTGTAGCCGCTACCCGCGGCGCCGCCGGCGGCTACCCAACCGAGCGTGCAGCACCGGCCAGGCCTGCCACGGGACGTGCCGCAGCCGAGCAGCGCATTCCGGCACGTGCCGTGCTCCGTGCACGGGCATGATCGTGTGGGTCGACGAGCGTGATCCGAATGCGGGGAGGCCGCCCGCCTCCCAGGTAGGGCGGGGTGTCCTCACCCCGCCGCTCAGCACCGAGGTAGGGCGCGATGTCCTCATCCCGCCGCTCAGCACCCAGGTAGGGCGCGATGTCCTCATCGCGCCGCAAACCTCTTGTACCGAGGTAGGGCGGGGCCTGAAACAGGGAGGGCGGGGTGTCCCCACCCCGCCGTCAGCGAATTCCGACGGATCATGCGGATTACGGCGCGATGGGGACATCGCGCCCTACCTCAGAGCCTATGGCGCCGGATGCTTCGGCAGCGCGCGCAGCGCGTTGTCGAGGTACACCTTCTTGAGGATCGGCTCGGGCAACCCGATGCCGTAGATCTGCCAGCGACCCTGCGGCGGCGTGGCTGCCGGCGCGTAGTCGAAGTACTCGTCCTCGGTCTGCAGGAACCGGTAGTAGATCTGGTACAGGGCGTCGCCGAAGATCTGCTGCGGCGTCTCGGTGCCGTTGGGCACCGCGTCGGTGCCGAACATGATCCGGTCCTGGTACTTGTCGAAGAACTTGCGCGACTGCCGCGGCTGTCGCCCGAGCTCGCCGACGCGGGCGCCGATCTCGATGTGCACGTTCGGGAACTTGTCCAGCATCTCGCCGACGGCCGGCAGGTTCTCCGCCCAGTGCCCCACGTGCAGCGCCACGAACGTCGTCTTCGGGTGCCGCGCGAACACGCGATCGCGCGCCTCGAGCACCGCCTTGAACGACGGGAAGTCCTTGCCGTGGAACGACCAGTCGGGGTGGTTGGCCAGCTCCTCGTACCGCTCGTTGTACTTGTCGGTGGGGAGGAAGAACGCCTCCGGATCGCCCACGTGGATCCCCACCGGCAGGCCGAGCGCGCCGGCCTGCTCCCAGAGCGGATCGAACCGCGGGTCGTCCACCTTCACGAGCGCCCCGTCCTTGCCGCTCGCGTCCTTGTCGCGCAGGAACAGGCCGAGCGTCTTGAGCACCTTGATGCCCATCGCGCCGGCCGCCTTCGACTTCGCCAACTCGTCGGCCTGCCACTTGCCGTAGTCAGGGCGCTGCGCCTCGGTCCACCCCGGCTCGGTGAACGTGAGGAAGCGGCCCGGGTGCGCCTTGTCGAGTCCCGCGATGTTGTTCACGAGGCGCTCGCCGTAGCTCCCCGTGAGGTTCACCATCGTCCGGATGTTGCGGGCGTCCATCACCTTCAGGAGGTCGGCCGTCGGCACGGCGCGGCGCGACGGTCGGCCGTTGGGCTGCGCGTTGGCGCGCACGGCCAGGTGCGTGTGCATGTCGATGACCGGGAAGGCGGCCTTCTCGACCTTCGACGCCGGCACGTGCAACATGCTCTTGGGCTCGTAGTCCACCAGCTTCAGCGACGCATCCGGCTTCGCTGCCGCCTCCTGCGCCTCGTGCAGGTCGTGGTCGTCGCTGTGCGCCTCCGCACCCGTGCTTCCCGCCGCCGCCGCGGCGCCCATCACCGCACCCGTCTTCCGCAACCACTCTCGTCTATTCACGGATTCTCCTTCAGGGCAGCGCGCGGTCTCCGACCACGCTGCTGCCCGTGACGGCGGGATGGGGACATCCCGCCCTACCTCTGAGCCCTGAGCCTGGCAGAAGGCTGTCTGAGCCTTGAGCCCTGAGCCCTGAGCCTTCCTAAAACACCCGCTTGCTCAACCTGTCGATCCGGAACCGCGCCGTGTCGGCAATGGCCATCACCGCCATCACGCCGGCCTGCACGGGATCGGTCACCACGAGATCGCTGGCGTCGGGGACGCTGCCGGCCATGTTCAGGCTGATCACCGTGAGTCCCTGGGCGCGCACCTCGCGCACGGCCTTCTCGATCTCGCCGCCCATCAGCGACCCGGCCAGCACCAGCACCCGCGCGCGGGGCAGGCGCGACACGGCGCGCACGGCTTCCGCCAGCGGTTGCTCGCCCACGAGCGGAATCGTGTCCACCGAGATCTTCTCGCCCCGGATGTTGTGACGGTCGGCCTCCGCGATCGCGCCGATCGCCACCTGGCCCACCTGCGCGCCACCGCCCATGATGATCACGCGCTTGCCGAACACGTGCTGGAACGTCGCCACCCGCTCGATGGCCTTCACGGAGCCCGCCGCCTCGAGCGCCGCGAGCAGCGACTCGCCGTCGGGCACCGACACCTCCAGCAGCAGCCGCGTCTGCGCCTCGCCGTGATCGACGATGGTGAAGGTCGTGATGTCGCCCTGGTGGGCGGCGATGACTCCGCTCACCTCGTGCAACACCCCGGGCCCGCTCCGCGTCGTGAGGACGAGGGCCAACTGTGACACCTGTTCCGGCACGCGGGCATGGTACGTCAGACCGCCCCACACGCGGGTAGGGCGCGGTGTCCCACCGCGCCGCTGTTGGATGACGGCGGCGTGGGACACGCCGCCCTACCTCGGGGGCGCCGCCTGATATTCTGGAAAGTCTGTCGGCCTCCTGATGTCCCGAACCTCTGCTTCCTCGCTCTCGCTCCGCCTCCTGCTCAAGGACGCCGCCGGCACCACCGGGCTGGCGAGCGCGGCCACGCGCCTGTCGGGGCTCACGCCGGCCGGCAAGGCGTTCGCGGTGGCGGCCGCCTCGCAGACCACCCCGGCCGTGGTCATCGTGCCGGCCGACCGCGACATCGAGACCGTCATCGCCGACGCGCGGTTCTTCCTCGGGAGCCTCGAGGGCCTGAGCGGCAACGCCCTCGACCGCGGCGTCCTCCCGCTGCCCTCGCTCGAGGTCGACCCGTACCGCGGGCTGCTGCCGCACTTCGACGTGGCCTCCGCTCGTGCGCGCGCCTTCCACGCGCTCGCCACCGGGCAGGCGCGCATCGTGGTGGCGTCGGCGCCGGCGCTGCTGCCGAGGCTGCCCGATCCCGACACCCTCGTCGCTGCCTCGCTGGAACTGAAGCCGGGCGACGACATCGACCCGCTCGACCTGGCCGACGTGCTCGTCAAGGCCGGGTTCACGCGCGAGGACCCGGTCGATCAGCACGGCGAGTTCTCCGTGCGCGGCAACGTCGCCGACGTGTTCCCGGCCGGCGACCGCCTGCCGGTGCGTCTCGAGTTCATCGGCGACACCATCGAGTCGATCCGCCAGTTCGATCCCGCGACGCAACGATCGGTGGCCGCGCTCGATCGCGTGACCATCGCCCCGGTGCGCGAGATTGCCGACACGCTCGAGGCGCGTGAGGCCGATCGGCCCGCGACCTTCTTCACGTACCTCGGACGCACGCCCCGCCTGCGGCTGTTCGTCTCCGAGTTCGACAAGGTGCGCGAGGCGGGCGACCGGAAGTTCACCGCGCTGCTCGACAGCTACCAGGACGCGCTCGCGCGCGACGAGCGGCCGCTGCCGCCGGGTCGCCTGATGCTGCCGTGGCCCGACGTCATGTCGCTGCTGCCGTCGGCCACCTGGCTCGAGACGTTCGCCGCCGATCCGATGATCGCCGACGATGCGATGCCTGACGTGCCGTCGCAGGCCGCCGCATCGAAGACGGATGGCGGTTCGCGCGCCGAACGCTACGTCTCCTGCCAACCTGCGCCCACCTTCCACGGCCGCGTCCCCGACTGGGTCGCCGAACTGCGCAAGGGCCGCGAGATGGGCGAGACGGCGGTGCTCGTCGCCGAGACGGCCGGGCGCGCCGAGCGCGTCATCGAGATCCTGCGCGACTACGGCGTCGTCGCCGTCGACATCAGCCGCGCCGAGGTGACCTCGGGCAGTGCGCTGCTGGTGACCACCGGCCAGCTCACGCAGGGCTTCCGCCTGCCGGCCGCGCGGCTGCGCCTGTTTGCCGAGACCGACATCTTCGACGAGGAGCGCGTCGGCACGCAGCGGCGGGCGTCGGCGGCCAAGGCGTTCCTCTCGGACTTCCGCGACCTCAAGGTCGGCGACCTCGTCGTGCACGTCGACAACGGCATCGGCGTGTTCGTCGGGCTGAAGCAGATCAACGTCGGGCACGAGACGCGCGAGTTCATGGAGCTGCGCTACGCCGGCGACGACAAGCTGTTCGTCCCGGTCGACCGGCTCGACCTCGTGCAGAAGTTCTCGGGCAGCGCCCGGCCGACGCTCGACCGGCTCGGCGGTGCGACGTGGGAGAAGGCCAAGGCGCGCGTCAAGAAGGCGATGCGCGACATGGCCGACGAGCTGCTCAAGCTCTACGCCGCGCGCAAGGCCGTGCAGGGCCACGCGTTCCCGTCCGACACGCACTGGCAGGAGGAGTTCGAGCTCGCCTTCCCGTACGAGCTCACGGCCGACCAGGCCAACGCCGTGGCCGACATCAAGCGCGACATGGAGTCGTCGACGCCGATGGATCGGCTGCTGTGCGGCGACGTCGGCTTCGGCAAGACGGAAGTCGCGATGCGCGCCGCGTTCAAGGCCGTGATGGACGGCAAGCAGGTGGCCGTGCTCGCGCCGACCACCGTGCTCGCGCTGCAGCACCTCAAGACGCTGCGCACGCGCTTTGCGGCGTTCCCGGTGCGCATCGACATGGTCAGCCGGTTCCGCAGCAAGGCCGAGCAGGCCGAGTCGCTGAAGCACCTTCGCGAGGGGAAGCTCGACATCCTCGTCGGCACGCACCGGCTGCTGGCCAAGGACGTCGAGTTCCGCGATCTCGGCCTGCTCGTCGTCGACGAGGAGCAGCGCTTCGGCGTGACGCACAAGGAGCGCATCAAGCAGATGCGCAAGAAGGTCGACGTGCTCACGATGAGCGCCACGCCCATCCCGCGCACGCTCAACATGTCGCTCGTGGGCATCCGCGACATGTCGGTGATCGAGACGGCGCCGCACGATCGGCAGGCCGTGCAGACCTCGGTGCTGCCGTTCGATCCGCAGATCATCGGGTCGGCGATCGCCAAGGAGCTCGAGCGCGGCGGGCAGGTCTACTTCGTGCACAACCGCGTCGAGTCGATCCACTCGATGGCCGGCCTGCTGCAGCGCGTCGCGCCAGACGCGAAGATCGGCATCGGCCACGGCCAGATGGGCGAGGAAGCGCTCGAGAAGGTCATGGTCGACTTCATCGAGCGCCGCTACGACATCCTGCTGGCGACGACGATCATCGAGAACGGGCTGGACATCCCGAACGCGAACACGATGATCATCAACCGCGCCGATCGCTACGGCCTGGGGCAGTTGTACCAGCTGCGCGGCCGCGTCGGGCGATCGGATCGGCGCGCGTATGCCTACCTGCTGATCCCGCCTGTCGATTCGCTGTCGGAAGTGGCGCGCAAGCGGCTCGCGGCCATCAAGGAGTTCAGCGCCCTCGGCAGCGGCTTCCGCATCGCCGCGCTCGACCTCGAGATCCGCGGCGCCGGCAACCTGCTCGGCGGCGAGCAGAGCGGGCACATCGAGGCCATCGGCTTCGAGATGTACACCAAGCTGCTCGAGGAGACGATCCGCGAGCTGAAGGGTGAGGACCTCGAGGACGACCGTCGCGCCACCGTCAACCTCGGCGTCGAGTTCCGCATCGACGAGCAGTACATCCCCGACACCAACCAGCGCCTCGGCATCTACCGCCAGGTCGCGCAGGCGCGCACCAACGTCGACGTCGACAAGGTGCTCGACGAGGTGCGCGATCGCTACGGTCCGCTGCCCGAGTCGGTGCTCAGCCTCGCCGACCACGCGCGCATCCGCGTGATGGCCGACCACCTCAAGCTCGACGCCATCGAGCGCGAGGGCAAGACGATCGTCTTCAAGTTCCGCGATGGGGCGCGCGTCGAACCGCAGCGCGTGATGGCCGTGGTCAACCGCCGCGTCGACCTGCGCGTGGTGCCGCCGGGCCACCTGAAGCTCGATCTCGCGCCGCCAGAGATCGCACCGTCTCTGCGTCCTGCCGCGCCCGTCCGTCCGGGGAGACCGGGTGATCCGCTTGCCCGCCGTAGCCTTGGCGGAGGCGGGAGTCCCGACTCCCGACTCCCGGCTCGTGGCCCCGCCACCCACGGCCCCGTCGCGAAGGGCCGCGGCCCGTCGTGGTGGACCGTGCGCGCCACCGCCGGGGAAGTGGCGCCCGGCTTCACCAAGGCCGAGGTGCTCAAGCCGATGCCGGAAGACCCGCGCGCCCCCGACGGTCTCTTCGCGCGCATCGTCGGCGTGATGAAGGAGCTGAGCGACGACCTGTAGGCCGGGCGGCGCAGGCGCCACCCGGCAATTCAAAGTTCAGAGTTCAGAATTGAGGGCAGCTCGGGGCACTCGAGTTCGTGGGCGTCGACATTCATGTCGACGCGCCGCGGTCAGCAACACAAGATGTGGTGCTCGATGTCGCC
>NZ_JBIINP010000307.1:0-3797 GCF_044337415.1 Luteitalea sp. | reverse complement strand
CCGAGTTCCTTCGCCCCCTGGTTGCCGATCTGGACGAAGCGTTCGTACGGCGCCTTGAGTGGCGGCGCAATCGCGTGCCAGCCCTCCCAGGCCTCGCGCAGCGCCTTCGGATCGCGGCTGGTCGCCATCACGCGACTCAGGTCGTCGAGTGTCTGGCAGTCCTTGCCGGCAGGACAGTACTTGCCGCGCCCGTACCCGGCTTCCATGCCGGCGACGATGCGCGTGAGTTCCTGCTGGAGGGCGGGATCGTTGGGCGCCGGCAGGGGGCTGGCTGCGAGCTTCAGCAGCAGGAGCTGGCGGGCGACGTCGGCGTTGCCGCCGCCATCGACGGGATAGCTGGCGGCGTCCTTGGCCAGCTTCATCGACGTGGCGATGTAGGCCGTGTTCGCGGCGGCGGAGAGCTGCTCGGTGTCCTCGGTGATGAAGTTGGCCGCGACCCACTGCGCCCGCGCGAGCGCATTGGCCTGCTCGAGCAGCGTGGCGTTGGCCTGCGCGACGAAGGCCGCCGGATCGGCGGGCGGGTTGGTGGCAGAGGAGCCAGGGGCGGCCACGCGCGAGCAGGCAGCAGCGAGTCCGAGTCCGGCAATGGCGGCGGAGGCAACGGCAAGGAGACGAGTGCGCACGTCCCCTTGTACGCCGGAGCGGGGTGGGGAACAAGGGACAAGGGACACGTACTCGAGTCACAAGGGAGGCAAGGGACAAGGGACGGGGACGGCCAGGGACAAGGGACACGTACTCGAGTCACAAGGGGGGCAAGGGACGAGGGACGGGGACGGCGAGGGACAAGGGACGAGTCGGCAAGTTGCGGGGGACCGCAACTCGACCCGGGTTGGCATGCGCGTTGCTCGGCATCACGGGTAGCCATGCCAGCGCCCGCGAGAGACCTGACAGCCCGTTCGAGGCAGTTTTCGGTGGATCTGTGCGGGTTTGTGGAGCGCGAGCAGCGGCGACGGGTGCTGGCGCCGCGAGTGCTGGATCAGGTGCTGCGTGCAGGAACTGCGATCGGCGCCCACAGCGCGGAGGCAGATGCTGCGATCACGCGGCGCCACCTGCTGGCACTCCGCGCGGGCGCGCTGAAGGAGGCGCTCGAAGCGGAGTACTGGCTCGACGTCGTCGCGGGGGGCGGCCGCTGCCATGCCCCGGAGGAGTTGGCCTCGCTGCGGGCACAGCTCTCCGCACTCATCGCCATCCTCACGGCCTGCGTGAAGAAGCTCCGCGGCCAGTAACGCGCATGGCGCGGAACAAGGGACAAGGGACACGTACTCGAGTCACAAGGGAGGCAAGGGACCAGGGACAGGGGCGGCCAGGGACAACGGGCAAGGAGAGGACCTCGGCCAGCGACGCATCCAGCCACACCCCCCTGATCCCTTGTCCCTGCTGTTCCTTGTCCCTCGTCCCTTGTAGCCCTGGTGACTTGTGTACTGGTCCCTTGTCCCTTGTAGCCCTGGTGACGTACGTACTGGTCCCTTGTCCCTGCCGTCCGACTGCCCGCCGGAGCGGAGAACGGTGCGGTAGAGTCCACGCATGCGCCTGCTCAGTGCCCTCGCGGTCACTCTGATCATCGGTACGAACGCGTCGGCACAACCGGCCGCGTCGACTCCACCACCAGCCAGGCCGGCCGACCAGGGTCTCTCGGCCCTGCTCGCCCCGGGCGCGACGGTCGAGAAGGTCGTCGGCGACCTCGGGTTCACCGAGGGGCCGCTCTGGATGCCCGGCGGGTACCTGCTGTTCACCGACATCCCCCGCAACCGCATCATGCGATGGCACCCGACCGAGGGCCTCTCGGTCCATCGCGAGCCGAGCCAGCAGGCCAACGGCCTGTTGCGGGATCGCGAGGGGCGGCTCGTGGCCGCCGAGCACGCCGCGCGGCGTGTGTCGCGGACCGCGGCGGACGGCACCATCACCACGTTGGTCGATCGCCACGAGGGCAAGCGGCTGAACAGCCCCAACGACCTCGCCCAGGCGCGCGATGGGTCGCTGTACTTCACCGATCCCCCGTACGGCCTGCCGCAACAGAAGGAAGGCAAGGAGCTCGAGGTCAACGGCGTCTATCGCCTCTCGCCGAGCGGCACACTGACGCTGCTGGCCAGCGACTTCGAGCGGCCCAATGGCCTTGGATTCTCGCCCGACGGCAAGACGCTCTACGTGGCCGACACCGCGCGCCAGCACGTGCGGGCCTTCGACGTGCAGGCCGACGGGCGCCTCACCAACGGGCGTGTCTTCGGCGTGATGACGCCGTGGCCAGGCGCGCAGGGCGGCCCCGACGGCCTGAAGGTGGACGCGCGGGGCCACGTGTTCGTGACCGGCGCGGGCGGCGTGTGGGTGTTCGACGCCGCGGGCAGGACGCTCGGCGTGATCGAGACACCCGAGACCCCGGCCAACTGTGCGTTCGGCGACCCCGACGGCAAGACCCTCTACATCACCGCGCGCACCAGCGTGTTCCGCATCCGCCTGCGGTGAACAAGGAAGGCCAGGGACAAGGGACCAGTACTCGAGTCACAAGGGAGGCAAGGGACCGGGGACAGGGACTGCCAGAGACGAGGGACAAGGAACCGGGAGACAGCTCTTCGACCAGGGAAGCGTGCCGCCACGCCTCGTCTTTTCTCCCTGTTCTTCCTGGTCCCCTGGCACTTGCAGTCCTTGTGACTCGAGTACTGGTCCCTTTTCCCTGGCTCTTTCCTGTCCCGCGTCCCTTGTAGCCCTGGTGACTTGCGTACTCGTCCCTTGTCCCTTGCGCCCTACGCGCTGAACAGCACGCCCGGCGCGAGAATCCCCTGCGGATCGAGCGCGCGCTTGACGGCTCGCATCTGCTCGATCCCCTCGTCACCGTAGAGCTGGCGCAACAGCGCCTGCTTCACGGGATGCCGGCCCACGCCATGTTCGGCCAGCGGGCACCCACCGAGGCGCGCCACTTCGACGCCGAACTCGAGGATCGCGGCCTTGCCGGCTTCCACGTCCTCGTAGCTGCGCGGCAGCACGTTGGGGTGGACGTTGCCGTCCGACACGTGCCCCCACGTGGCGACGTCGAGTCCCCGACGGGCGAAGCCCTCGCGGTAGATGGCCATCATCTCGCCGAACTTCTCGAAGGGCACCACCATGTCGGCGGCGGTCTTGGCGATGCGGCCGTCGATGTCGCGCTTGGCGCGGCCAACGCGCGCGTTCACGCCGGCGGGCACGGCTTCGCGCACGCCGAGCAACTGCTCCGCGCGCTTGCGATCGCCAGGAAGCGCGAGCTCGGTGTCGTCGAGCACGCCATGACGGTCGAGCACGCGGCAGAAGCGGGCAAGCGGCGTGTCGGGCCCACCCTCGTCGAGCGCGCTGCTGATCTGGTCGTAGGCCTCGTCCTGGCTGATCGGCGGCAACTCGAGCTGGATCAGCAGGAGCAGTCCCGCGCTGGCCGGCCAGCTGACCTCGTACTTCCGGTCGGCACCGTCCTCACGCAGGATCTGCAGCGACCGGCCGTCCATGTGCTCGATCGCGGCGACGTCGATGCCAGCCGGGTCGTGTGACTGCCAGGTCGCCCGCGACGCATCACGCAGGTCGGCGACCAGGGCGAGAGCGCCCAGCTCATCCGTGCAGGGCACCAGCGCGTAGCACAGCCCCGCGCGTGCCGGCTGCAGGCGCAGGACCGCCGCCGTGATCACGCCGAGCGTGCCCTCGGCGCCGATGAAGAGGTCCACGAGGTCCATCCCCGGGGCCGCGTGATAGCCGGCAGACCGCTTGACCACGTCCGGCATGACGTAGGTCGGCACGGGCACCTCGCGTCGTCCGGCCGGGCCGTCGACGAGGAAGACGCC
>NZ_JBIINP010000038.1:0-31363 GCF_044337415.1 Luteitalea sp. | reverse complement strand
GCGCGCCGATCCCGTAGTCGCGCTGGTCGGCCTTGAAGCCGAGCTTCTCGTTGGCCTCGACGGTGTCGAGCCCCTGGTCCTGCAGGGCGTACGCGCGGATCTTGTTCGCGAGGCCGATGCCGCGGCCTTCCTGGTTGAGGTACAGCAGCACCCCACGGCCCTCGGCGGCGATACGTTGCATGGCCGTGTCGAGTTGCGCGCCGCAGTCGCAGCGGGCGGAGTGGAACACGTCGCCCGTCAGGCAGCTCGAGTGGACGCGCACCATGACATCGGTGCCGTCGCCGATCTCGCCGCGCACCAGCGCGATGTGCGTCTCGCCGCCCATCGGGCTGTCGAACGCGTGCACCGCGAAGTCGCCGTACTCGGTCGGCAGGCTGGCCGTGGCCACCGGCTGCACGAGCCGCTCGTGCCGCATCCGGTAGCGCACCAGGTCGGCGATGGTGATGAGCAGCAGCCCGTGCTTCTTCGCGAACTTGGCCAACTCGGGGACGCGCGCCATCTCGCCGTCCTTGCGCATCACCTCACAAATCACGCCGGCCGGCGCGAGCCCCGCGGCGCGCGCCAAATCGACGGCGGCCTCGGTGTGGCCGGTACGCACCAGCACGCCGCCCGACTTGGCCCGCAGCGGGATGATGTGGCCGGGTCGCGCCAGGTCCGACGGCCGCGTGTCCGCCGCGATCGCGGTCCGGATCGTCGTCGCGCGATCGGGCGCCGAGATGCCGGTCGACGTGTTGACCTTGGCCTCGATCCCCACGCACATCGCCGTGCCGAGGCGCGACGAGTTCTCCTGCACCTGCAGCGGGACCTCGAGTTCGTCCAGCCGCTCGGGCGTCATCGCCAGGCAGATCCACCCGCGGCCGTGCGTGGCCATGAAGTTGATGGCCTCGGGCGTGACGTGCTCGGCCGCCATCGTGAGGTCGCCCTCGTTCTCGCGGTCCTCGTCGTCCACCACGATGACCATGCGGCCCGCGCGGAACGCGGCGATGGCCTCGTCGATGGTGGCGAACGGACCACGAGCGGCACTCTTGGCGATGCGGAGATCTGCAGGGGTCATGCGCGGGTGGTTCCCAGCGACAGGCTGCGCAGGACGTACTTGCCCACCATGTCGCATTCGAGGTTCACGGTCGTTCCCGGCCCGGCATGCCGCAGGGTCGTGGCCGTCCAGGTGTGCGGGATGATCTGCACGTCGAACGTGCGGTCGGCCAGCGCCGCGACGGTGAGGCTGATCCCGTCGACGGCCACCGAGCCCTTTTCGATGAAGTATGCGGCCAGCGCCGGCGGGTACGAAATGCGCACCCGGTAGAACTCCCCCTCGGGCGTCACCGACTCCACCTGCCCGGTGCCATCGACATGGCCCTGCACGAAGTGACCGCCGAGGCGGCTCCCCACCGCCAGCGGACGCTCGAGGTTCACGAAGCCCCCTGGGCGCAGCGTGCCCAGCGAGGTCACCCGCAAGGTTTCCGGCGAGACGTCGGCGCTCCAGGTGTCGGCCGTCAGCGCGACCACCGTCAGGCACACGCCGTTGGTAGCCACGCTGTCGCCGAGCGCGAGCTGGGGGGCGAGGTCGGTTTCGATCGTGACGCGCTGGCCCCCGGCCACGGGGTCCAGTCCGCGCACGCGGCCGGTGGCTTCAATCAGTCCGGTGAACATCGGCTTCCCGAAGGACGTCGCGCCCGAGGGGCACGGTCCGAGGCGCCCACCCGTTGAGCCAGGCAGGCACCTCCCAGCGTACGGCATCGGGGCCGAGGACGCGATCACAGACGAGTTCGCTCACGCGATCCACGACGCCTGCCTGCCAGAACGCGGCGTGCAGCGTCGGCCCCCCTTCCACGAGCAGCGCATGGACTCCGCGCAGAAGGAGCGCGCCCAGGCCCCCGGCAATGGAACCGTCGGTGCCCAGTACCTCGACACCGCGCGCGCGCAGCACTTCGGCCCGCGGAGCCGCAGCGGCCGACTGGCTGGCGAGCACCACGACTGGGCCCTCGGCCACGGAACGCGCCAGCGCCGACGTCGGCGAGAGTGTCGCGTGGCGGTCGAACACGACGCGGGTGAGCGGACGCGGACGGTACACGTCGCGTGCGGTCAGGACCGGGTCGTCGACGACGGCCGTACGGGCGCCGACGGCAATCGCATCGACCTGCCCACGCAGGCGCTGCGTCCACCGCGCCGCGTCAGGGCCGCTGAGCGCCGTCCGCTCCCCCACACGCGCGGCGACACCGCCGTCGAGGCTCATGGCGACCTTCAGGTGCACCCACGGCCGCCCCTGCTCCACCACCGTGAAGAACGGCGCGTTCTGCCGGCGCGCGTCGGCACGCCCGACGCCGACGGTCACGTCGATGCCACGTTCACGCAGGTACGCCAGGCCCCGGCCTGAGACCTGGGGAAACGGATCGCCCGTGGCGACGACCACGCGACGAACGCCGGCTTCGGCCACGGCCACGCAGCAGGGCCCGGTGCGCCCCGTGTGGCTGCAAGGTTCGAGTGTGCAGTACAGCGTCGTCCCCGCCGCGCGGCTGCCCGCCTGCTGCAGCGCGACGATCTCCGCGTGAGGGCCGCCCGCCTTCTGGTGATGGCCCACGGCCACGACCACGCCGTCGTCATCGACGAGGACCGCGCCGACCAGGGGATTCGGGGTGGTGGTGGCCCGCCCGCGCTCGGCGTGCCAGAGGGCGCGGGCCATGAATCGTCCGTCTTCGGGGCGGATCGCGCCCTCGACGTGCCGCAGGTCTACCACGACTGTTCGAACAACGCGTCCACGTACTCGCGCGGGTCGAACGGCACGAGGTCGTCGATCTGCTCGCCGGTGCCGACGAAGCGGATGGGCAACCGCAGGTCCTGGGCAATCGCCACCGCGACGCCGCCCTTGGCGGTGCCATCGAGCTTGGTGAGGATGATGCCGTTGACGCCCGACACCTTCATGAACTCGCGCGCCTGCGTCACGCCGTTCTGCCCGACGGTGGCGTCGAGCACGAGCAGCACCTCGTGCGGCGCACCCTCGACCTCGCGCGCCGCGACGCGCTTGATCTTGTCGAGCTCGTTCATCAGGTTGACGCGGGTGTGCAGCCGCCCCGCCGTGTCCACGAGCACCGGGTCGAGCCCGCGCGCCTTCGCCGACGCGATCGCATCGAACACGACCGCGGCCGGATCGGAGTTGGGCTGGGCACGCACGAAGCCGACCTCGGCGCGCCTGGTCCAGATCTCGAGCTGCTCGACCGCCGCGGCGCGGAACGTGTCGGCGGCGCAGACCAGCGGCTTCTGCCCCTGCTGCTTGAGGAGGTTGGCCAGCTTGCCGATCGACGTCGTCTTCCCCGTGCCGTTGACGCCGACGATGAGCACCACGCGGGGGTGCCCGCCCGTCGCAACGGGAGGCGCCGCGCCCTCGAGGATGGTCAGGATCTCCTGCCGCACGAGGGGCAACAGGTCGTCGCCGCGCCGGGCCTTGCGGCGCACGCTCTCGACGATGCGATCGGTCGCCGCGACGCCGACGTCACACGTGATGAGCGCTTCCTCCAGGGCATCGATCGACTCGATGCGCCGCCCGCGTGCCTCGGCCGTGGCCGTCGTCGACGACGGGGCGGGCGCCGCGTCGAACGCGCCGAACAGCTGTTCCTTGGTCTTCTGGAGACTCGACTTCAGGCGGTCGAAAAAGCTCACAGGACCAGTGTAACAACCCGACGGCAGTCGGTAGTCGGCAGTCGGCAGTCGTTCGGCCTTCGGCGTTCGGCGTTCAGCGTTCGACGTTCGACGTTCGGCGTTCCCTACGCCCGTTCCTGCTTCTGCGGGCGGAGCATCAGCGCCTCGGTGGCTGCCATGGGGTGCGTGCGGCCGGCCAGCACGTGGGCCATCTGCTCGGCAATCGGCAATTCGACGCCGCGCGCGGCGCCCAGGGCGAGGATGCCCTCGGCGGTGTTGACGCCCTCGGCCACCATGCGCATCCCGCCCAGGATGTCGGCCAGGCTGCGTCCGCGGCCGAGCTCGATGCCGAGGTGATGGTTCCGGCTCGCCGCGCCCGTGCAGGTCAGCACGAGGTCACCGAGACCGCTGAGCCCCGCGAGCGTCTCCTGCCGCCCACCGAGCGCCACGGCGAGGCGGGTCATCTCGGCCAGGCCACGCGTCACGAGCCCGGCCATCGCGTTGTGGCCAAGCCCGAGGCCCTCGACGACGCCGGCGGCAATCGCGATGACGTTCTTGTAGGCGCCGCCGATCTCGACGCCGACGACATCGTCGGTGGCGTAGAGACGGAAGAAGCGGCCCCGGAACTCCTCCTGCACATGGAGGCTGGCATCGGCATCGGTGGCGGCCGACACGACGGCCGTCGGGAGTTCCCGCGCCACCTCCTCGGCGAAGCTCGGCCCCGACAGCACCACCACCGGACACCCCGGGGGCAGTTCCTGCGCGAGGACCTCGGACATCCGCAGCCACGTGCCCCGCTCGAGGCCCTTCGTCGCGCTGACGACGATCGTCCCGGGACGGATGGCCGGCGCCAGCGCCTTGAGCATCGCGCGCGTGCCGTGCGATGGCACGGCCCACACGATCATCGAGGCACCGCCGACGGCATCAGCGGCGTCGTGCGTCGGCAACACGCCATCGGGCAGGCGCAGTCCCGGCAGGTACTCCGCGTTCTCGCGTGCGGCGGCCATGCGCGCGGCCATCGCGGCGTCGCGCGCGCAGAGCGGCACCACGTGTCCCACACGTGCCAGATGCATCGCCAGCGCCGTGCCCCAGGAGCCGGCGCCCACCACGGAGGTCGTCACAGTCGCTGCCCCAATCGTCGCTCGGTGCCAAGCCAGAGGCGCCGCATGTTGCTCCGATGGCGGAACGCCACGAACGCCGACGCCGCGCACGCGCCGCCAATCACGACCCGCGACGCGCCGAACCAGGCGGCAAGCGGCGGCAACGCCAGGATCGCGCTCAGCGACCCGAGCGACACCAACCGCGAGACCGCCACCACCGCCACGAAGATCGCCGCCGCGATGCCGGTGGCCGCGGGCGTGAGCACCGCGAAGGCGCCCGCGGTGGTCGCCAGGCCCTTACCGCCGCGGAAGCCGAGCCACGGCGGGTAGACATGCCCGAGCATCGCCGCGAGGCCGGCACAGACCATCAACGAAGGCTGCCGCGTCAACGCCTCCGCCACCCACACCGCGAGCCCACCCTTGCCGGCATCGAGCGCGAGGGCCGTGACCGCCGTCGCCGGCGACGACACGCGCAGCACGTTGGTCGCGCCGACGTTGCCCGAGCCCACCGTCCGCAGGTCGACGCCGCGGCGACGCGTCAGAAGGTACGGAAACGGAATCGATCCGAGCAGGAACCCGATGGCGACGACGAGCGCGAAGTCGGCGGGACGCATCAGGGGTCCGTCAGGAGAGGATCAGCGCGCCTCGCCGATCGGGTCCAATCCCGTCAGCGCGAGGCGCAGCATGTCGAGCGCCGCCGAGACCGATTGCTGTCGCACCACGGCGCGATCGCCCACGAACCGCGCCTGACGGCAAGCGGCGAGCCGCGGCGTCTCGATGGCGATGAACACCGTGCCCACCGGCTTGGCCTCGGTGCCGCCGTCCGGACCGGCGATGCCGGTGATGCCGATGCCGACTTCGGTCCCGCACCGCGCGCGCGCGCCGGCGGCGAGCGCCCGCGCCACGGGCTCGCTCACCGCGCCGTGCTCGGCGATCAGTGCCGCCGGTACGCCGGCCAGCGCCGTCTTGAGCGCGTTGCTGTACGTGATCAGCCCGCCATCGAGCCAGGCCGAACTGCCAGGCACGTCGGTGATGCGCGCGCCGAGCATGCCGCCGGTGCACGACTCGGCCACCGCCACGCGCCACCCGGCCTCACGCAGCAGTCGCCCGGCCAGTTCCTCCAGGCTCTCGTCGCGCGTGGTGTAGACGGCCGGCCCGAGGGCGTCCGCCGCGGCGCCGATCGCCGTCTCGAGCGCGGTGACCGCCGACGCCTCGTCCTCGCCCCGCACGAACAGGTGCAACTCGATGCGCCCGAGCGCCGCGAGGATCGTCGCGTCGATCGGCGGATCCTGGGCGCGCCACTCGGCATACAGCGGCTGCAGCGTGGACTCCACCGCCGACTCGCTCCGCCCGGCGACCTTCAATCCGCGACTGCGGGTGCGGGCGCGGCCAACGCGGGTGGCCAGCGGTCCCTCGACCAGTCCTTCCAGCATCGGCCCCATCTCGCGGGGCGGCCCCGGCAGCAGTGCGATCGCCTGTGCGCCGAGATCGATCCACTGCCCCGGCGCGGTGCCGTTGGGGTTGTCGAGGCGCAGCGCGCCCTCGATGAGGAGCGCCTGCCGCCGGTTGATGGCAGGCATCGGGATCGCCCGCCTGGCGAACCGGGCCTCGATGCGCGCGAGTTGCTCGGCATCCTCGTGCATCGACCGTCCGAGTGCGGACGCCACCGCCTGGCGCGTGAGGTCGTCGTCGGTCGGGCCGAGTCCGCCGGTGAGCACGACCAGATCGGCGCGCTGCAGGGCGGTCCGCACAGCCAGTTCGAGGTGCCCGGCGTGGTCGCCGACCACGCTCCGCGCCACGACATCGATGCCCAGCGTGGCGAGGCGCGCGGCGATCTGCCCGGAGTTGGTGTCGACACGCCCGAGCGCGAGCAGTTCGCTCCCGACCGCGATCGTCTCGGCGCGGGCGAAGGGCGCCCCGCTCATGCCAGCATCCAGCCCGGAGCGATCCAGGCGAGCGCCTGCACGCACGCGTACGAATAGATGGCCGCCATGAGGTCGTCGCTCATCACGCCCCACCCGCCCGGCAACGCCTCGAGGCGATCGCACGGCGGCGGCTTGATCACGTCGAACACCCGGAACAGCACGAAGCCGACGAGCGCTCCGGTCGCCGACACGGGCACGCAGGCCAGCGTGACGAGCATGCCGAGCACCTCGTCGATCACCACGGGACCGGGATCGATGTGGCCGAAGTGCGACTCGGCCGCCGTCGCCGCCCAGACGCCGGCGAAGTACACGATCGCGATGGCCACCAGGTCGATCCACAGCCCGCCGACGGCCGGCGCCGCCGCGCGGACCGCGACGAACACTGCGAGGCCGGCGAGCGAGCCGAACGTGCCTGGTGCGAACGGCACGTAGCCGACGCCGAGGGCCGTCGCGACGGCCAGGGACACACGGGAAGACACGATGGGTGGACTCCTAGGCAGCCGGCCCCACGCGGGTGCCGGCCAGGCGGTCGTGAGCGCCGCGTCGCTCGGGATCGAGGAACAGCGGCAGCAAGCCGAGGCCGAGGGGGACGGCACACAGCACCAGGGCCACGCCGCGCACCACCGCGTGACCGAAGGGGACCCGCGTATGGTCGTGGTACGTCACGCGCAGGTTCGTGAGCATCTTGCCGATCGTCTGCCCCGAGGCGGCGACGAACGTCACCTGGTACGCGACGTCGAGCAGGAACAGGAACCCGCCCAGGGGCACCAGCGGGATCAACCGCCACTCCTCGAGGGACACGCCCGCGACACGCAGCGTGAGCCACACCACGATGAGGTCGATGCCAATCAGGATCGCGGCGTCGATCGCACCGGCCCGCATCCGTGGCCCCAGTCCATCGCCCTCGACATCGACCGGTCCCGCCGCCGGGACGTCGGCAGCGGTCGTGCGGACAGGCGATTCGATCGTCGGCTCGTCGGGCCAGTCGAAGGCGGGCGACGACGGGATGATGGGCTCGTCGGTCTCGACGGGCATCGGCTCGACGCGGGCGGGCGTGCGCGTCGGCTCGAGCGTGCGGCGCACCGCGAGCGGTGGGCCCGCCGGCGGAATCGCCACCGGCGGTGGCTCCGGCACCGGCGATTCCTCGAACAGCGGCAGGTCGAGGGCGCCGTCGGGCGCCGAGGGATCGAGCGCGAGCGGACGCCGGCGCCGCGAGGGCTCCCACGCACGCGTGCTCCGCGGCGGGCCCTCGGGCGTGACCGGGTCGGGTTCACGCGGCGCGCTCGCGAGCGAGAAGTCGTAGCCGCAGTTGCGGCACCGCTCCACGTCGTCGTAGCTCAGGTAACTGCACTTCGGACAGCGCATCGATCAATCAATCCGTCAGGCGCGTGGTCATACCACGTTGGGCGTCTCGAGCGCCACCGGACCCTCGCGCGATTCGCGCCGGGCCGGCACGATCCCGAAGGCCTTCATCTTGCGGTAGAGGTTGCTGCGCTCGACCCCGAGGATCTCGGCCGTGCGCGACATGTTGCCCTGCTGCGCCGCCAACGTGCGCACGATGTAGTCGCGCTCGAAGCGCTCGCGGGCCTCGTGCAACGGCAGCGATGGCCCAGCCGCCACCTCCGGCACGCCATCGACGACCTGCACGCCCTGCAGGAACGTGAGGTGCACGGGCTCGACGATCTCGCCCGGCACCATGATCAGCAGGCGTTCGACGACGTTGCGCAGCTCCCGCACGTTGCCCGGCCACGCATAGCGACGCAGCACGTCCATCGCCTCCGGCGCGATCTGCCGCGGCCGGCGGCCGTGCTCGCGCGAGAGTTCCTGCATGAAGTGCGCGATGAGCCGCGGGATGTCCTCCTCGCGCTCGCGCAGCGGCGGCACGAAGATGGGGATCACGTTGAGGCGGAAGAACAGGTCCTCGCGGAAGCGGCCGGCGCGAATCTCCGCCGTCAGGTCCTTGTTCGTCGCGGCGAGCACCCGCACGTCGACCTTCACGCTGTCGTGCCCACCCACCGGATCCACGACCTGCTCCTGGAGCACGCGCAGCACCTTGGCCTGCGTCTTCAGGGTCATGTCGGCGACCTCGTCGAGGAAGATCGTGCCCTCGTCGGCCAGCTCGAAACGTCCGCGACGATCGGACACCGCCCCGGTGAACGCGCCGCGCACGTGCCCGAACAGCTCGCTCTCGATCAGTTCCTCGGGGATGGCCGCGCAGTTGACCTCGACGAACGGGCCGCTCCGTCGCCGACTGAGCGCGTGGATGCTGCGCGCCACCAGTTCCTTGCCGGTGCCGTTCTCGCCGAAGATGAGCACGCGCCCGTTGGTCGGCGCCGCCATGGCGATCTGCTCGCGCAGCGACCGCATCACGTAGCTCTCGCCCACCATCACGAACCGGCGATCGACGTGCTCGCGCAGCGCCCGGTTCTCTTCCTCGAGCTGTCGCTGCCGCAGCGCGTTGCGCACCACGTGCAGCGTCTTGTCGATCGAGAGGGGCTTCTCCACGAAGTCGAACGCGCCCATCTTCACGGCGCGCACGGCCGACTCGATGTTGCCGTGCCCCGAAATCACCACGACCGCTGCGTCCACGTGCCGGTCGCGCAGCCGCGACAGCGTCACCAGGCCGTCGATGCCGGGCAGCCACACGTCGAGCAGGATCACGTCGAAGTGCCGGCCGGGCGCGATCTCGAGGCACGCCTCGCCGCTCGGCACGGCCTCGACCTCGAAGCCCTCGTCGCGGAGCACGCCCGAGAGGGCCGACCGCACGCCGGCTTCGTCGTCGACGATGAGGACGCTGGGACGCATGGCTAGGCCGGGAGCTCCATGGTGAAGGCGGCGCCGTGGGGCGCCCGATCGGAGGCCTCGATGGTGCCGCCGTGCTCGACGACGATGCGACGCACGATCGCCAGGCCGAGGCCGCTGTCGCGCCCCTTGGTCGAGTAGTACGGCAGGAACAGCTTGCTGCGATCGGCCTCGCCGAGGCCGGGCCCGTCGTCGGCGACCACGAGGCGCGCCACCCGGTGCGGCTCGTCCCAGGTGGTCTGCACGCTGATGGTGCCGGTCGCGCTGGCGGGCACGCCGTCGCCCGCCGTGGCCAGCGCCTCCACCGCGTTGTCCACCAGGTTGATCACCACGCGCTTGAACTGCTCCGGGTCGACCCGGACGACCGGCATGGCCGGATCGTACTCCCGCTCGACCGTGAGGTGCGGCAGGCCGGTGTAGAGCGCCAGCGCCTCGTCGAGCAGCGCGTGCAGGTCGGCGGGCACCGCCTTGGGCGCCGGCATGCGCGCGAACTGCGAGAACTCGTCGACCAGGCCCTTGAGCGACTCGACGGCGCCGATGATGTTGGTGGAGCACTCGTCCACCAGCTCACGGGTCTGCGGCGGCGAGGCCGAGAAGTGCCGGCGGATCCGCTCGGCGCTCAGCTGGATCGGCGTCAGCGGGTTCTTGATCTCGTGGGCCAGCCGGCGCGCGACGTCGCGCCATGCCGACACGCGCTGGGCGCGGATGAGCGGCGTGACGTCGTCGAGCACCATGACGGTGCCCTCGGAGCTGCCTTCGTCGCGCAGCGGCGTGGCGGCGACGGCGAGGTGCAGGTCGCGGCCATCGCGCACGAGCGCGATCTCGTGGCCGGCGGTGCCGCCGCGCGTCCGCGCAGCGGCCTGCGGAATCGTCAGCAGTGGTCGCAGGTCGGGGCGCGAGAACACGTCCTCGAACATCTGGCCGACAGCCGTCTGGTCGAGCCCGAGCAGGCGCGCCGCCGCGCTGTTCATCGTGTTGATGCGCCCGCGCGCATCCAGCGAGATGACACCCGTGGCGATGCGCTTGAGGATGGTCTCGATGTACCGGCTGCGTCCCTCGACCTCGCGGCTCTTGCGCTGCACCTCGGCGCGTGACTGCTCCAGCTCGCCGGCCATGGTGTTGAACGCCTCGACGAGCTGCCCGAACTCGTCGGCGGTCTCCGGCTCGATGCGGTAGTCGAAGTTGCCCTGGCCGATCTCGCGCGCGCCGGCCGCGAGCAGGCCGATCGGCCTGGTGATCCGCTTGGCGGTGTACAGCCCCAGCCACGTCGCGCTCACGAGGATGAACAGCGTCATCATCAGGAAGAACGACAGGTACACGCCCTCGATCGGGCGACGCAGGACGCGCAACTGCTGGTAGCCCTCATAGGCCTCGACGATACGGCGGCTGTGCTGCGCGAGGCTGCCCGACAGGTGCTCGCTGACGATGACGACGCCGACCGGGGCCATCGCGTCTGGCGGACGGACGAGGGCCGCCGAGCGCACCAGTTCGCCGCCGCTGCCGAGCGGCTCGATGACGCGCGTGTCGGGACTGCCGCCGGCCACCCGCGCCGCAAGACGGTCCGCCGATGCCCGCGGCACGTCGCGCGGCACCGTCGGCGCCGAGACGTCGAAGAGCGGGGTCACCTCCAGCGGATCGGTGCCGGAGACGATGCGGTAGACCTCGACGAGGGTGGAGCGCCCGGAGGCGACCTCGGGCGAGACCCTGGCCCGGATGGTCGCCACGTCGCCGCGCTCGATGCCCGCCGACGACAGGAGGCGCGCCAGGCGCACGGCCTGTCGGCTCGTCTGCACCTGCGTGTCCTGGTAGTAGTCGCTGGCGATCTCGCGCGCCGCCGCGAGCACGTCGTCGATCGGCGGGGCGAACCAGCGGCTGGCGCTGTTGCGAATCAGCTCGCTGCCGACGATCAGCACCAGCACGGCAGGCACCAGGGCCAGGCCGAGCATGGCCGCCACGAGCTTGGCGCGGAAGCGCGCGAACGGCAGGGCCCGCCGTCGCTCCACGAGCAGCTTGATGACGTTGCGCGCCAGCACGAACGCGAGCGCGCCGAGCATCGTCAGGTCGACCGCGACCAGCGCGTACAGCACGACCTCGCTCAGGAGCGCGGGCGAGAGCCCCGTGGACCTGTCGGCCAGGGTGACGAGCGCCACCAGCGCCGCCACCAGCAGGCCGATGGCCAGCAGGACGAAGATCGGGTTGTCGCGAAGGGGCCGCTGCGGCGGCGAGGGCGGGGACGGCGTGCGGGTGACGGGCGGCGCCGTGGGCGCCGGTAGCGCCGTGGGCGCGACGGACGGATCGGTCAGGTTGAAGAGGGCCACGTCACGGGCGGAAGCGGAAGCTGGCACTGCCCAGGGCGGCGCCCGCCGTCCACGGCCACGCCCAGCCGAGCATGCGCGGGCGCGTCTGGGCCTTCACGCGGACGTGGTACTCGCCGCCCTGCTCCAGGCGATGGGACGACAGTCGTCGCCCGTGGAAGTTGGTCAGCCACTCCACGGCCTTGCGCTCGTCGTCGGTCGTCCGGACCTCCTCGACGCGGCCGTCCTCGATGAAGGTGATCTGGTAGCGCCGGGTGAGGTTGTCGAAGCGGACCACCGCGGAAAGGCGCATGTAGGCCAGGGTCCGGTCGAACCACCAGCGCGAGGGCTGCTGGAGCACCACGTCGTACGCAAACGTCGTGGGAAGCCCGCTCTGGATGGCGG
This sequence comes from Luteitalea sp., assembly GCF_044337415.1. GTDB lineage: Bacteria > Acidobacteriota > Vicinamibacteria > Vicinamibacterales > Vicinamibacteraceae > Luteitalea. Next base: position 19,204 of record NZ_JBIINP010000038.1, on the reverse strand, counting down.
CCCGCACGGCGTCCGACACCGCGTCGGTCACCTGGAAGCTCACCCGGACTTCCCCCTCGTGCAAAGCCGTCTGCACGCGCACGGCGGTATCGGCGCCGGCCGTCGAGGCCAGGCCCAGCATGCACGCCAGCAGCAGCATCACTCGCAGCCGCATCATCAATCCTTCGACTTGATCAGATCCTCGAGCTCGGTCATGAACTCGCCGATGTCGCGGAAATGCCGGTAGACGGACGCGAAGCGGACGTAAGCCACCTTGTCCAGTTGCCGGAGCTCCGACATGACGTGCTGCCCGATCTCGGTGGTGCTGATCTCCTTGTCCGGACGCTCCTGCAGGGCGGCCTCCACCCGGTCGGCCACCGCCTCGAGCGCATTCACACGGACCGGCCGCTTCTCGCAGGCCTTCAGCAGGCCGGCAATCAGCTTCTGCCGATCGAATCGTTCCCGCCGGCCGTCCTTCTTGACGACCATGTACGGGATCTCGTCCACCCGTTCGTACGACGTGAACCGACGGCCGCACTCCAGGCATTCCCGCCGCCGGCGGATGACCTCGCCCTCACGGCTCTCGCGCGAATCTACCACCTTGTCGTGCAGGTGTCCGCAATACGGGCATTTCATCCGGCCTGGCTCCCCTCGGCGAGCGGCGCGGCCCCGGGGGGCGCGCCCGTGCGGGTGATGTCCTCGATCCGCCGCAGCGTGAGGCCCTCGCGGGCCACGAAGTACAGCGTCAGCAGCGACACCGGGATGATCGACATCGCGTGCAGGGCGACGGCGTAGGCCACCGCCCTGTCGTTGTCGGCGGCATACAGCGAGGTCATGGCGAGGCGAACCGACTCGTGGAACGCCCCGACGCCCCCCGGCGTGGGCACCGACACCCCCACCGCCAGGAACATCAACACCGTGAAGGTGCCCGCAAACGGGAAATCGAGGCCGAACGCCCGCGCCATCGCCCAGGTCGTGAGGCCGATGGACAGCCACACCCCGAGCGAATGCACGAGGGCGAGCCCCAGGGCCGACGGGGACCGGAGCACGGCGAACCCCTTGCCGAACGCCCCGACCACGGCGACCGCGAGCCGGCTGAGCCGAGCCGGAAGGCGACGCGTGAGGCGCTCGGTGACCAGGCTGACCCGCTCGGCATGCCCGGCAAACAGGAAGGCCACGCCCAGGCCGCCAAGGGCCGCCAGGGACGCCATCAGGCCCCCGAACTGAACCGCCTGGAGCATTTTGCCGTCATTGACAGCGAAGCGCGGGTCCAGCAGCGCCACGGTGAGGGCGAACAGCACGAGCAGCGTGATGATGTCCAGTGCGCGCTCGAGCACGATGGTGGCGAAGGTGGCGGTGGGGTCGAGGTTGACCTTGCGGGCCAGCAGGTAGGGGCGGATCACCTCGCCGACTCGGCCGGGCAGCATCGCGTTGGCGCCGAACCCGATGATGGTGGCGCGCAGGGCGGGGGCAAACGGGACACGACCGGTGGGTTGGAGCAGGTACTGCCAGCGGATCGTGCGGAACACGAAGGTGGCGACCGAGGCCAGCAGGGCCAGCAGGACGCCGCCAGGTTGCGCACGCGCCAATTCCCGCCCCACGGCCGCCAGATCGGCCTGCCGCAGGAAGACCGCGAGGAGCGCCACGGTGACGAGCAGGATGAGTGTGTGCTTGAGGTAGCCCGTCATGCGCCGTTGGGCTGTTCGGGGCGGACTGTACTATAGGTTGGGTTTCCGAGGCTATGGGAAAGCGCGAACTGCTACTGATGGTGGTCTTTGTCGTCCTGGGAGTAGGCGTGTATCAGGTGACGGCTCCTGCCGCCCCCGCTGATGCGCCGGGCTTCTCCCTGGGGCGACTCGTCGACTTTGCCAAGGCCCACTTCAACGGCCCGCAAGCCCGTCGGACGGTGGCGCGGACGGCCACGCTGGCGCCCGGCGCCGAGGTCACCGTCCTCGACCTGAGCGAGCTGAAGGGGCCGGTGACCGTCGAGGGGACCGACAGGGCCGACATCGAGGTCCGCCTCGACGCCGCCCTGGCCGGGGTCGACACCGCCGACCTCGATGCCCAGGAGAAGAGCATCCGGGTCGACCTCACGGCCAGCGGCCCCACCGCCCAGCTCCGCCTCGCCCAGGACGGCCGCGGTCGGCGCCCGCGGTTCGAAGTGCGCATCCAGGTGCCGAAACGCCTCAAGGTTCGGCTCGGAGACTCGCGCATGTCCGCCGAAGTACGCGGCGTGGCTGGCCTCGACCTCGACGACTACGCCGGGGACCTGCGCGTGGAAGACCTGACGGGCCCGGTGACCGGCCGGTACGAAAGCGGGCGCGCCGAGTTCGGCCAGGGCGCCGTCCTGCAGCTCAAGACCGAGGGCGGGCGCGTCCGCCTCGAACGTCCAGCGTCGGTCACGCTGGAGTCCGAGCGCACGGGCATCGACATCATCGACGCCGCCGGCCCCATCACCATCAAGGAAGACTACGCACGGATGGACATCCGCGGCACCGGCGGGCCGGTGCGCATCACGGGCGACGGCGGCACGATTGCCTTGCGCCAGGTGGCGCATGCCCTGGTGATCGACGCGACGCGGCTGACGGTGGACGCCGAGATCGACAGCCCCGTCCCGACCACGATCAGCGTCAAGGACGACGATGTGGACGTGTCGCTGCCCAGGACGGGCGGCGTGCAGTTGGACGTGACGGTCACCGAAGGCGACCTGCGGCTGCCCGACGGCATGTCGGCGGTGGTGGCGGGCCCCAAGCAGACCATCGCGACGCCTGTGGCCGGGGGCGGCCCGCTGGTGAAGCTCACCCTCGAGCGCGGCACGATGCGCGTGCGCGGCCGGTCCGGGACCTAGGCAATTCGAAATTCCACATTCGAAATTGACGGCGGCGCGGCCTTCGGCCGTCGCCGCTCGTGGCATCCCGAGGGGCGAAGGGCCAAAGGCCCTCGCCCCCTGGAATTTCAAATGTCAAATTTCAAATTGCCAGCGCTTCCTCAGAAGCTGTAGCGCGCGCTCATCAGGGCCGAGCGGTTGCCCCAGTTGTTCGTGTTGGTGCCGAACGCCGGGTTGCTCATGCTGTTGACCGGGACCCCGTAGTTGTCCTGGTTGAACGCGTTGAACAGGTCCACGCGGACGAACAGCTTGTGGTTGGCCCAGAGCGAGAACCGACGCCCGACGCTGACGTCCCAGTTGAACCACTCCGGGGCGCGCAGGGTGTTGCGACCGAGGTTGCCGTTGCCGAGGCTGTTGGCCAGCGGCAGGCCGTTGCTCCCGAGCGGTGCCAGGAACATGCCCGACGTCGTGAACGTGCGCAGGTTCCCGGTGTCGGGATCGAGCGTCAGCGTGCCCGACGGGTCGAAGTTCGGACGGTCACCACCGCCGCCGTTGCCGTTGGTGTCCACGCCCGTGAGGATGGTGAAGGGCTGCCCCGACTGCGTGGTGAACGCGCCCGCCACCTGCCAGCCGCCGGTCAACTGCCGGAGGAGGGCGTTGCCCACGGCCGGCGTCTCGTAGATCCAGGTCGCCACCAGTCGGTGCGTGCGGTCGAACGCCGACAGGCTCCACTCGGCGTCGATGTCGTTGAAGTCCTGCGGCACCTGCGGCGAGCCCGCGGTGATCGCCGCCACGCCCAGCGACTCGTCGTTGTTGGACATGTTCTGCCCGAACGTATAGGTCGACCGGAACGTGAATCCCTTCACCGGACGCAGGTTGAACTGCGCGTAGCCGGCGTGGTAGAGCGACTCGGCGGTCGTGGCGATGAGCACGCGCGGGCCGAACTGGGGGAACACGCGACGCGCCTGCGTGGTCGGGATCGACGTGATGCTGCCCGTCGCCCTGACCGTGGCGGCTTGCGCCTCCGTGAGCACCGCGGGGTTGGCCTGGAGCTGGTTCACGCCGTTGCGGTTCCAGCTGCCGTTGTAGCCTACCTCGATGCTCGCGCGGGAGCCGAGCTCGCGCGCAAACGACAGCGACCAGTAGTCGGCACGCGGGTACTGCGCGTCGACCGGCGTGTTGACGTAGGTCGCCAGCGCGTTGAACGCGGGCGCCCCGCCGACCGGCGCGACGTTCGGGAACACGTCGAACACCTGGTCGACCTGGCCCGTGAACACGCGCGGGAAGTTCGACGCGTTCACCGTCAGGATGTTGTAGAAGAGCACGTCGTAGCCCACGCCGTAGCCGCCGCGGATGACGCCCTGCCCCTCGCTGCCGAACAGCGACTTCATCAGCCCGCCCTGCGGTGTCGGCGTGTACGCGAAGCCGACACGCGGGGCCCAGTTGTTGTTGTCGCGCTGGACGGGGCCCGGCACGAGCGCATTCAGCGACTGCGTGTCCTCGGCGCCGAAGAAGCCGAGCGGCACCGAGCTGTTCTCGTAGCGGAGGCCGAGGTTCACGGTCAGGTTCGGCGTGATGCGGAAGTCGTCCTGCGCAAACAGGAACATCTGCGTCTGCCGCGCGTCGAAGCTCGCCACCTGCAGGGCCTGCGTGAAGGAGTTGGCGAAATTGTTCATGTAGTCCTGCAGGTTGTTGAACGTGAAGCTGCCCTTCGAGTTGAAGGCGGCCTGGTTGTCCAACTGCAGGTACCGGAAGTCGCCACCGAACTTCAGCGAGTGGCGCCCCTTCTGCCACGAGAACACGTCCTGGAACTGGAACGAGTTCTGGACGCGGCCCTGCGGGAAGTTGCTGAGGCCGCCAATCGTGAACAGGCCCGTGATGCCCGTCGTCGGGGTGACCGGGTCGGCCTCCGGGAACGACAGGTCGCGACGGATGTACGAGAAGCGCGCCTCGTTGATGATCCGCGGCGACAGCACGCGCGTGTAGCTGAGCGCGAGGTTGTGGTCCTTGGTGGCCGATTCACCGGCAAAGCGGCTGCCGAACTGCAGGTTGCTCGCCGCGTTCTGCGTCGTCGGGCGGTCCGAGATGTAGCGACCCGTGATCGTGTCGTTGGCCGACAGCGTGTAGTCCACGCGCGTGATCAGGTTGTACGCATCACGATTCTGCTGGATCGGCAGGTTCACCTGCCCGATCTCCACCGGCACGCCGTTGACGGCCGTCGTCCGCACGTTGCTGAAGACCGGGTTCTGCCCGTAGACCTCCTGCAGGAAGCCGATCGAGTTGAGCACCGCCGCGCGGCTCGCCGCCGACTGCCCCGCACGCAACGGCACGTTCTGCAGGGTGGCGTAGCCGGCCTGCGTCGGGATGTTGGCCGTGGTGCCCGGGCCGCCGTCCTCGCGGCGGATGTCGGCCTGGAAGAGCCCGAAGAAGAACAGCCTGTTCTTCGCGATGGGGCCGCCGATGCCGCCGCCGACCTGGTGGCGGGTGTAGCCGGCCGGGTCATCGAAGCCGGTGCGCTTCTCGACGTTGCTGCGGGCGTTGTACTTGCTGTTGGCGTAGTAGTCGAACACATCGCCGCGGAACTGGTTGGATCCCGACTTGGTGATGACGTTGAACTGCGCGCCGGAACTGCGGCCGTATTCGACGTTGTACGGATTGGTCTGCACCGCGATTTCCGCGATGGCTTCCGGCACGACCGGGGTCGTCGAGATCGTCACGCTGGCGTCGTTGTTGTCCGAGCCGTCGATCATGAAGTTGTTGTTGCGCGAGCGCTGCCCGTTGGCCGAGATGCCCTCGGCGCCCGGCCCCGACACCACGTTGGGCGACAGCAGGGCCACGCGGGTCACGTCGCGGGTCGGCGAGATGGGCAACTCGACGATCTGCCGGGCCGGCAGGACGAGGCCGACCGTGGCGTTGGTACGGTTGATGGTCACGCCGGCCGCATCGCCCGTCACCTGGACGGTCTCCTCGAGACCGCCGACGGCCAGCGCCGGGTTGAGCGTGACTTCCTGGCCCGACGCGACCTGGATGCCCGACACCTGGTAGGTCTTGAACCCCTGGAGCTCAGCCTTGACCTCGTAGGCCCCCGGTTCGAGAGCGGGCGCGCGGTACACACCCGACTCAGCCGTGATGGCGGTGCGGATTGCCCCGGTTGCCTGGTTGGTGACGGTCACGAGCACGCCGGGCAGCACGCCCCCGCTGCTGTCGCTGACGGTCCCCGAAATGATCCCACGCGTCAGCTGCGCCCACGCGGGCGCCGCGCACGCGAGCAGCGCCAGGCACACCAGTGCCAGGCGTCCAGCACGCATTCTCGACATCGAGCCTCCTGAAACGGAACCGGACGGGTTCCGAGAACACACGACCGCCGACCGGCGACCAGCAGACGTCGGGCGGAACACCCGACAATCCAGTAATGACCCGACTCGCCACGGTTGGGTTCTGATGATTTCGTGATGTTTGCGCAGACCCGCGCAACCTGAAGGAAACAGCCCTGTTCCGAACGGGCGACCGCACCGCAGAAACGCGCTATCCTAGGGGCCGCCTCTGCCGGAGTCCGGCGCTTCCCCCTTACGCGCGTGTCCCAGATCCCCTTGCTCGAGACCACGGACGTTGACCTGCCGCTGCTGCGGCGCGGCAAGGTGCGCGACGTCTTCGAGGCCGACGCCGATCACCTGTTGATCGTCGCCACCGACCGCATCTCGGCCTTCGACCATGTGCTGGGGTCGGGCATTCCCGACAAGGGGCGCATCCTCACGCAGTTGTCGGCGTTCTGGTTCCGGCACCTCGCCCACGTCACGCCTCACCACGTGGTGTCGACCGACGTTGCCGACTTTCCGGCAGGCGCCCGGCGCGCCGCCAGCCGCCTCGCCGGCCGTTCCATGCTGGTCCGCCGCACGCAGCCCCTGCCCGTCGAGTGCGTGGCTCGCGGCTATCTCGAAGGCTCGGGGTGGAAGGATTACCTGGCGACCGGCGCGGTGTGTGGCCATCCGTTGCCCGCCGGCCTTCGCCAGTGCGACCGACTCCCGATGCCGCTGTTCACGCCGGCGACCAAGGCCGAGTCCGGACACGACGAGAACATCTCCGAGGCGCAGGCCGCGGCGATCCTGGGCGACGACGTCTTCGGCCAGGTGAAGGCCCTGACGCTCGCGCTGTACACCGCCGGGGCCGAGCACGCCGCCTCGCGCGGCATCCTCGTGGCCGACACGAAGTTCGAGTTCGGGCTCGTCGAGGAGGGCGGCGCCTCACGCGTCATCCTCATCGACGAGGTGCTCACGCCCGACTCCTCGCGCTTCTGGCCCGCCGACCAGTACGCCCCCGGTGGCCCACAGCCGAGCTTCGACAAGCAGTTCGTGCGTGAGTACCTCGAGCAGATCAAGTGGGACAAGCAGCCCCCGGTGCCCTCGCTGCCCGACGATGTCGTGGCGCGCACCCGCGAGAAGTACCTCGACGCGTTCCGACGGCTCACCGGCGCCGACCTGGCCTGAGAGATCGAGCAGCACCCGCATGGTCATGCACCGCGAACTGGACCGACTCGTCGCCGAGATGGTGGACAAGGGCATCCACTACGCCGACGCCGCGCGTGAATTCGAGCGACGCTTCCTCGAGCACGCCCTCAAGGCCACCGACGGCAGCCTCACCCGCTGCGCCACGCTCACCGGCCTGCACCGCAACACCCTCACCCGCAAGATCGCCGAGTACAAGCTCAGGTAGCTGGGGGCTGGGGGCTGGGGGCTGGGGGCTGGGGGCTGGAACAGCACTTCCGGCCTTGGCGCTTGGTTCTTGGTGCTTGGCGCTTGCCTTCCGGCATTCCCGGCATCGCGGCATCGCAGCATTGCCAATGTCCGGCCGTCGGCCGGCGATTAGCAGTCCTCCCCCTTGACTGCCAACATGGACGATCTATACTTGGCAGTCGTACACCGTGACTGCTAAGTCGCTGTGGACCAGTGGAACAGTCTTCAGGGGGGCCGCGCGCCCGCCGTCACATTTCTTCAGGAGTGGAGTGCACACCATGAACCTCCGACCGCTACACGATCGCCTGATCGTCGAACGCATCGAGGAAGGCGAGCAGCAGGTCAACGGCATCATCATCCCCGACTCGGCCAAGGAAAAGCCGCAACAGGGGAAGGTCGTCGCCGTGGGCAAGGGCAAGGTCAAGGACGACGGCAAGGTGTCGCCCCTCGACGTGCAGCAGGGCGACACGATCCTCTTCGGCAAGTACTCGGGCCAGGAGATCAAGGTCGACGGCAAGGAATATCTGATCATGCGTGAGGATGAAGTCCTCGCGGTGATGGCGTAAGGGGAGGATCACGCAAACATGGCCAAGCAAATCGTCTACGGTGCGGACTCGCGTCAGGCAATCCTTCGCGGTGTCAACCACCTCGCCGACGCGGTCAAGGTGACCCTCGGTCCCAAGGGACGCAACGTCGTCCTCGACAAGAAGTTCGGATCCCCGACGATCACCAAGGACGGCGTCACCGTCGCCAAGGAGATCGAGCTGAAGGATCCGCTGGAGAACATGGGCGCGCAGATGGTGCGTGAGGTCGCGAGCAAGACCAGCGACATCGCCGGCGACGGCACCACCACCGCGACCGTGCTCGCGCAGGCCATCTATCGTGAGGGCGCCAAGAACGTCGTGGCCGGCGCCAACCCGATGGAAGTCAAGCGCGGCATCGACAAGGCCGTCGAGGTCGTCATCGAGCAGCTCAAGTCGTTCGCCAAGCCGGTGAGCGGCAACGCCATCGCCCAGGTCGGCACCATCTCGGCCAACAGCGACAGCACGATCGGCACGATCATCGCGGAAGCGATGGAGAAGGTCGGCAAGGACGGCGTCATCACGGTCGAGGAAGCCAAGTCCATGGAGACCTCGCTCGAGGTCGTCGAGGGCATGCAGTTCGACCGCGGCTACCTCTCGCCCTACTTCGTGACCGACCCGGACCGCATGGAAGTGGTCCTCGAGAACCCGGTCATCCTCATCCACGAGAAGAAGATCTCGTCGATGAAGGACCTCCTCCCGGTCCTCGAGCAGGTGGCTCGCGGCGGTCGTCCGCTGCTGATCATCGCCGAGGACATCGAGGGCGAGGCGCTGGCCACGCTCGTGGTCAACAAGCTGCGTGGCACGCTGCAGGCCGCGGCCGTCAAGGCCCCGGGCTTCGGTGACCGCCGCAAGGCCATGCTCGAGGACATCGCGATCCTGACGGGCGGCCGCGCGCTGACCGAGGACCTCGGCATCAAGCTCGAGAACGTCAAGCTCGAGGATCTGGGCCGCGCCAAGAAGGTCACGATCGACAAGGACAACACGACGATCGTCGAGGGCGCCGGCGCTGCCGCCGCCATCGAGGGCCGCGTCAAGCAGATCCGCACGCAGGTCGAGGACACCACCTCCGACTACGACCGCGAGAAGCTCCAGGAGCGCCTGGCCAAGCTCGTGGGCGGCGTGGCCGTCATCAAGGTCGGTGCTGCCACCGAGACCGAGATGAAGGAGAAGAAGGCGCGCGTCGAGGACGCGATGCACGCGACCAAGGCGGCTGTCGAGGAGGGCATCGTGCCCGGCGGCGGCGTGGCCCTGATTCGCGCGGGCAAGGCCCTCGAGGGCCTGAAGCTCGACACGCACGACCAGCAGGTCGGCGTCAGCATCATCAAGCGCGCCATCGAGGAGCCGATGCGCTGGATCGCGACCAACGCGGGCCAGGAAGGCACGATCATCGTGCAGCGCGTCAAGGAGAACGACACGGTGGAGTTCGGCTACAACGCCGGCGCCGAGAAGTTCGAGGACCTCATCGCGGCCGGCGTCATCGACCCGGTCAAGGTGGTCCGCACGGCGCTCCAGAACGCCGCGTCGATCGCCGGGCTGCTGCTCACCACCGAAGCGATGGTGTGCGACATCCCCGAGGAGAAGAAGGCCGAGCCGATGCCCCAGGGCGGCGGCGGCGGGATGTACTAAGCCACCGGGTGCCGGGTACCGGGTTCAGGGTACCCGGCAGGTGGGAGGGCCGGCTCTCAGAGTCCGGCCCACAGCAACGGGCGCCTCTCGAGGCGCCCGTTGTTTTTGTGCAGCGCGATGCAAGACAAAGGGCCCGAGGGAACGCTCCCCCGGGCCCTTCGTGCTGTTCCGTACCCCGTACCCCGTACCCGGTACCCGGTACCCGGTACCCGTCTGTTATCGCAGGTTGAAATCCATCTCCACGGTCACCAGCACCGGCACGGCGACGCCCTGACGCATCCCTGGGCGGAAGCGCCAGAGGCGCATCGCCTTGATGGCTTCCTCGTCGAGGCCGAACGTCCGATCCAGCGACCGAATCACCTTGATGTCGCCAGCACGGCCGTCGGGCATCACCACCACCTCGAGCAGCACGCGCCCTTGAATCTTCGCGCGCATCGCCTCGGTGGTGTACTGCGGCTTGACCTGCGAGATGAGGGTCGGCGACGTCACGCCCGACCCGGGACGGTACGCCCCACCACCAGTGCCCCCACCGTAGCCCGGCCCAAGGCCGCTGCCCGTCCCCGACCCGACACCCGTGCCCGTCCCCGAGCCAGCGCCCCCGCCCGTCCCGCTGCCCTGGGACGTCCCGCCGGGCACTGCCGAGCGGTCGATCACCCCAGCGATGGCCGCCTGACCTGACGCCAGGCTCTGCACCGGGATGTTCATCTGGGGGACCGGAGGCGGCGGTTCGTTCGTCTTCGGCGGCTCGACCTTCGGCGGCTCGATGTTCACCTTGGGGGCGACAGGCACCGAGATCCGGTCGCGACCCGGCAACTCCATCCGCCGCGGCGGCTCCGGACTCTTGTTGCCACCGCCACCACCACCGCCGCCCGGCCCGGGTTCGGAGAGGAACACGAGCTTGACCACGTTGTCCTGCGGCTTCTGCTCGACCTCCGCCTGTCCGGCCGGGACCGCGCGAATCCCGAGATACAGCAGGATGGCCAACGCGAGGTGCGCCACGGCCGACGCCACCGCCGCGCCGCTGACCCGCTGCCGCCCCTGACCGAACTCGAGGTCGATCGTGGGGTGGCCGCCGGTCGGCAGCATGAGCGACCCATGGTGCTCGTGGTCGGGGGGTGGGACGACAGACGCGTCAGACATATCCGGACGATGGCGAGAGAACGCGTTCATTCTGTCAGCACTCTTGCGATAGCCGCAACTCGTGCGCGGGCCGCGGCCTCACTGGCGCAGCGTCGACGCGAGGCGTGCGCGTCGATTTCGACGTCGCACGAGCGACTGCTCCGTCCCCGCGCGGGCAGTCCTTGGGGGTTAGACGCTGCGAGTGGCGCCTTCGGCCGCCTCAACGGGCGAGATAACCCGCTCGTGCGCGCACGTGGTGCCCGCGGCGGCCGACGCGGACCTCGATCCGACGGTACCCGCCCGCGCCCTGGGGACGCGTCGGCTGGTACCCGAGCAGATACTGGTGGCGCAGTTCCGACGCGATCCGGCGCAGCACTGACGGCAGGTCCTTGGTGCGCGAGACCCGGATGGCCTGCCCGCCGGTGAGGGCCGCCACCTGGGCGAAGAGCGTGGTGACCTTGCCCTCGAGCACGACCGGATACGCCAGCACGTCGCTGGCGCGCACGCGAGCGAGCACCTCGTCGGCCGACCGCCGGCTGTGCCGTTCGCGCCCGTCCGACACGAGGACCAGCGCCCGTCGCCCCGGCGCCGGCTCGATGGCGTCGAATGCCGTGACGATGGCGTCGTGGAGTGCGGTGGAACCCCAGGCGTCGAGGCCCTGCAGCGCGGTATCCACGGCGCGGCGATCGAGCGTGAGGGGCACCGGCACCTCCACCTCCGACCCGATCGCGACCAGCATCGCGCGATCCTGCTCCCCGAGTTCCAGCAGCAGCGCGCGGCCGCCCGCCTGGGCCCCCGCCAGCCGCCCGCCGGCCATGCTCGCGCTGCGATCCACCGCGAGGGCGATGGACACGGGCTGGTCGCCGTCGGCGAACGCCGTGAGGGCCTGCGGCACCCCGTCCTCCATCACGGTGAACTCCTCGCGACCGACGTCGGTCACCAGCCGTCCGTCATCGTCGGTGACCGTGGCGTAGACCTCGACCAGATCGGTGCGCGCGACGAACTGGCGCGCCGCCGACGACGACACGAGCAGGCCCGCCAGCAGGGCGCCGAGGACAGCCGGACGAGGCACGCGTGGGGCGAATGGTAGAATCAACGGGATTCACCGTTCTTCAAGGAGCACGTCATGATCGCGCTGGGCCTCGGACCACTCGGTATTCCCGAACTGATCATCATCCTGTTCATCATCGTGTTGATCTTCGGGGCGACGCGCCTGCCGGAGATCGGACGCGGCATCGGCAAGGGCATCCGCAATTTCAAGGAAGCCACCAAGGAAGGCGCGTCCGGCAAGGACGAGTAGCCTAGCCGGCGACGAGCACGCGCGCCTCGCCCGTCCGTCGGGTCACGCGCGTGCGATCGAGCCACTCCAGCAAGGGAATCGCCGTGCGGCGCGTCAGGCCGTAGCGGTCCTTGAACCACCCCACCTCCACGGTCCCCGGCGCCTCGCCGGCATCGCGAAGTCCCCGCAGGTCTGTCACGAGCGCTGCCAGGTGCGTCGACGCGATGTACTGATCGCTCACGCGCTCCGCGTCGCGTGCCTTGACCAGCCGAGCGAGGACTGCCGAGAGCACCTTTCGATCGAGCCCCTCGGCCGTCTCCAGTTCCCCGAGGGTCAGCCCGGCCACGCCCGCGCTGCCCAGGCGCGCCAGCACCCGCTCGTCGACGACGTCGCGCACGGACCCCGCCACCACGCGATGCACGCGCTCGTCGCCGGTCAGCACCCCCTCGCGTTCGAGTCCTGCCAGCACGAGATCCACCACCTCGGCGCGCGTGCGTCGGCCCAGCGCCTGTCGTAGCGACGCGCGCGGGACGCCTCCCGCGAGCGGGTCGCTGGCGGCAGCGGCGTCGACACGCGCGAGCAGCGATTCGCGCACCCCGCGCAGGACCGTCGTGGAAACCCACCGCTCCCCCGCCCTGACCACATGCCCCGCGTCGGCCAGCGTCGCCAGCGTGCGCTCCACCTCGCCAACCGTGGTGGCGCACCGCGCCGGCAGTTCCTCGGCCAGCACGCCAGCGGCCGCGGCGTCTTCGATGCGCGCGCGCACCAGGCCCGCCACGTCCGAAGGCACGTCCTCTCGCGGCGCACCGACGCGACTGCGTGCCGAGGGCATCGGGTCGAGGATCAGCGCGCCGGCCACCGTGGCCACCGGCGAGTACGAGCGCAGCACGAGGCGATCGCCCCGGCGCGCCGCCAGCGGCGCTTCGAGGCGGATCACGGCGCTCGAGGACGCGCCAGGGTTCACGATCCGTCCGGCGCCGCCCACTGTGGGCAGCAACACCCGGCCAATCACCGCCGCGGTGCCGAGATGCACGTGCACGCGCGCGCCGTGCCGCATTGGCGCAGCCTCAGGCAGCACGCGCAGGTCCACCGCGAGCCGCCGCGTCGGCACCACCACGCCGTCGCCGACAATCACGTCGCCACGCCCGATGTCTTCGACGGACAGGCCCGCGAGGTTGACGGCGACACGTTGCCCGGCCTCGGCCGTCGCCGCCGTTGCGCCGTGCACCTGCAAGCCCCGCACGCGCAGCGCGAGCCCCGACGGCCACGCGCGGAGCGACGACTCGGCCGTGATCGCGCCCGTCCACAGCGTGCCGGTGACCACCGTGCCGAAGCCCTTCACGCTGAACACGCGATCGACCGGCAGCCGCGCGGGCACGTCGCGCTCGCGCCGACGCCGGCTGGCCGCGCTCGCGACGAGGGCCGCACGGAGCTCGGGGATGCCCTGCCCTGTGTGGGCGGACACACGGACGATGGGCGCGTGCGCCAGGGGCGTGTCTGCGACGAGGGTGCGGACGTCGTCTTCGGCGATGGCCTGCAGCGTCTCGTCGGCGACGTCGCACTTGGTGAGCGCGATGACGCCGCCCGGGACGTCGAGCAGTCCACAGATGGCGAGGTGTTCGCGCGTCTGCGGCATCACCGATTCGTCGGCCGCCACCACCAGCAGCACGGCGTCGATGCCGCCGATGCCGCCGAGCATCGTCCGCACGAACCGTTCGTGGCCGGGCACGTCCACGAACGACAGCACCACGTCATCGACGGTGGCGTGCGCGAAACCGAGCTCGATGCTGATGCCGCGGGCCTTCTCTTCGGGGAGCCGATCGGGATGCGTGCCGGTGAGCGCCTCGACGAGCGCGCTCTTGCCGTGGTCGATGTGCCCGGCGGTGGCGATCGTGATGTGCATCACTTCCGGCCGCGTCCTGCCTTCTTGATGGCGCGCTCGCGCTTGCCGGGGCGCCCCTTGGCGACGCGCACCGCACCCTTCGGCGTCGCCCGACTCGTGCGGGCGCCACGCTGGCGCTCCGACGCACGCACGCGCTCGAGCACCTCGACAACGCCGAGGTCCACCTGACGGCGCTCCTGATCGACGCGGATCACCTGCACGCGGATGGGATCGCCGAGCCGGAACACGCGGTGGGTGTTCTCGCCCCGCAGCTGATGCGCACGTTCGAGGTAGCGGTAGTAGTCGTCGGCCAGCGTCGAGATGTGCACGAGGCCCTCGACGTAGTGCTCGACCAGCTGGATGAACATGCCGAACGGGGCAACGCCGGTGATGAAGCCGTCGTACTCCTCGCCGACCTTGTCGGCCATGAAGCGCACCTTCTTCCAGGCGACGAGCTCGTTCTCGGCCTCGTCGGCGCGCCGCTCCATCTCCGAGGTGTGCCTGGCGAGCTCCGGCAACTCCTCCACGCGCTCCTCGTGCAGTTGCGCGGTGAGCTTGCCGTGCCGGAACTCACGCAACGTGCGATGGACGATCAGGTCCGGATAGCGGCGGATCGGCGAGGTGAAGTGCGCGTAGGCGTCTGCCGCCAGCCCGAAGTGGCCGAGGCAGGCCGTGTCGTAACGCGCCTTCTGCATCGTCCGCAGCATGAGCGTGGCAATGGGCCGCTCCTCGGGCTTGCCGCGGAGCTGCTCGACGAGCTTCTGGAAGTGGCGCGGCTTCACGTGGTTCATCGGCGCGGCCAGCGAGTAGCCCAGCGTCGCGATGAACTCCTCGAACTGCTCCACCTTCAGCAGGTCTGGCGCCTCGTGGATGCGATACAGCGTCGGGACGTCGTGAGCCTCGAGAAACGCGGCGACCGTCTCGTTGGCCACCAGCATGAACTCCTCGATGATCCGGTGCGCGACGTTGCGCTCGGCGACCAGGATGTTCTCGATCTGGCCCTCCTCGTCGAGGACGATCTTGGCTTCGGGCAGATCGAAGTCGATCGAGCCACGCCGATGCCGGCGCTGGTTCAGGATGGCGAACAGCTCGCGCATGCGCTCGAAGTGCGGCACGAGCGGCCCGTACTTCTCGCGCTGCGCCGCGTCGCCCTCGAGGATGGCGTGCACCTCGTTGTAGGTCATGCGCGCGCGGCTCAGGATCACGCCGTCGTGCAACGAGGCCTCGACGACGCGCCCGCGGGCGTCGATTTCCATCACCGCCGACTGCACGAGGCGGTCGACGTGCGGCCGCAGGCTGCACAGCCCGGTCGCCAGTTCCTCGGGGAACATGTGCACCGCGCGCTCGGGGAAGTACACCGAGGTCGCGCGCTCGGCGGCTTCGCGGTCCAGCGCGCTGCCCTCGTGCACGTAGTGCGCCACGTCGGCGATGTGCACCTTCAGCAGGTAGTTGCCGTTGGCCAGCCGTTCCACCGACACCGCGTCGTCGAAGTCGCGCGCCGTCTCGCCGTCGATGGTCACCACGACGTCACCGCGGAAGTCGGTGCGGCCGTCGATGTCCTTCGGGTCGATCTCGACGCCGAGCCGGCTGGCCTCCGCGATGCTCTCCTCGGAGTGCCGATCGGGAATGCCGTGCTTGCGGATGATGATCTGCGTGTCGACGCCGGGCGTGTCCAGCGACCCGATGATCTCGACCACCCGACCGAGCGCCGGGCGGCCGTGAATCGGCCAGCGCAGGATCTCGACGACCACCATCTGGCCCGCCTGCGCGCCCAGTTCGTCGCCCGCGGGGATCTGCACGTCCATCAGCAGGCGCTTGTCGAAGGGCGTGACGAACAGCAGGCCGTGCTCGTCCTTGTCGAAGCGACCGACGGTCGTCGAGGCGCCGCGCTCGAGGATGCGGACGATGCGGCCCTCGGCCCGGCCATCACGGCCGTGATGCTCGACGCGCACCAGCACACGATCGCCGTGCATGGCGTCGTGCAGGTTGTGGCCGGCGACGTAGATGTCGCCGGTGATGTCGTCGATGGCACGGTCGAGCTTCACGAAGGCGAAGCCGTTGGGATGGACCGTGATGCGCCCGGGCGCGAGGTCCATCAGTTCGGGCACGCCGAAGTGGCGCCCGCGTGTTTCAATCAGCGCACCCTTGTCGACCAGCGCCTTCAGGGCGCGCCTCACGCCTGGCGCCTCCGTCTTGGGCAGCTTGAGGACCCGCATCAGGTCCTTCACGGTCGAGGGATGCGTGACGCGTTCGCGGATGCGCTGCAGCAGCTCGTCTGGGGTCATGGTCTCGCCAACTTTTCCAACCGGGTCGTCACGCGGTCAGTCTACAGGCTCGGTGACCGACGACGACCTCGTGGCCCGCGCGCAGGGGGGCAGCCAGGAGGCCTGGGCCGACCTCGTGCACCGGCACCACGAGGCCGTGTTCCGCGCCGCGCACGCCGCGCTGCTCTCTCGCGAGGAGGCCGACGACGCGGCGCAGGAGGCGTGGGTGTCGGCCTGGCGGGCCCTGCAGGAGTTTCGGGGCCAGTCGTCGTTCCGCACCTGGATCGTGGCCATCGCCTGGCGCAAGGCGCTGGACCGCCGCCGGGGCATGGTGGCCTGGCTGCGGATGATCCGGATAGGGTCGGCGCGAGAAGACGACGAGGGGCCGGCGCTTGATCTCGAGGGCGGCGGGCCCGATGCGGAACGCACGGTGCTCGACGCAGAGTCGAGGGAGCGCCTCAAGCGGCTGGTGAAGGGGTTGCCCAGAAGTCACCGCGACGCCCTGCTCTTGGTGGCGACGCAGGACCTGCCGTACGCGGAAGCTGCGGCGCTGCTGGGGATCCCGGTAGGCACGTTGAAGTGGCGCGTGAGCGACGCGCGACGGATGTTGCGGGAACGGATGGGGCGGTAAGGAAGAACGGCAGTCGGCAGTCGGCAGTCGGGAGTCGGGAGTCTGTCAGTTCGTAGCCGTCGACCTTCAAGACTCGCCGATGTGCGCCTGCGGCGCGCGGCGAGTTCAGGTCGACGGTCAGGCAGCCTGCAGACGGTAGCCCGCAGCCCTTCCCGCGCGAGAGAACGAATGAACGCACACGACGACGAACGCATCGACGCCGCACTCGAGGCACTGGCCCGGCCGGAACCGCCGGCCGACCATGTCGCGCGGGTGCTCGCGCAGACGGGGCCGGGGCAAGGCTACGGGCTACAGGCTGCAGGCGGCCTGAGGCCGCGGTGGGTTCTGCCTGTGGCGGCAACGGTGCTGGTTGCGCTGGGCGCCACGTGGCAGGTCGGGCGGACGTCGGTGGTCCTGCCCGAGGTGCACACGACCTGGGGCGTGCCGCAGGAGATCGACCGGCCCGTGCTGCCGCCGCAGGCCTATTGGGGGATGGACGCGTTCGAGGAGTGGAAGAGCCTGCGGCCGGGAGTCGGGACAAGTCCGGGTGCCGGGTACCGGGTGCCGGGTACGGGAATCCGCGAGGCCGCGGCGGTGATGGGGTGGGTGCCGGTGCCGTCGGGGCTGCCGCCGATCGAACTGGAGTCCATCGCGCCCGCGCCCATCGAGATCGCGCCGCTCGCGGCGCTCGAGCCAATCACCGTTGAAGCGATTCCGCTGGCGCCGATCGTCATCGCGCCGGTGGACGAACAGGAGAGACCATGAAGATGCTGTCAGTGTTGCTCGTGACCCTCGCCCTCGCCGCGCCGACGCTCGCGCAGGAGGCGCCGCGTGCGACCACCCCGGCCATGGCGTACACGACCGTGCCCGACACACCGCAGGCGGCCCCGCCCGCCCCGCCCGCCCCGCCCGCACCGCCGGCCCCGCCCGCGCCGGCCGAGAGACGTCCGCTGCCGACGCGCAACGTGAAGGTGGATGTGACGATCACCGAGCAGAACGGTACGGAGGCGCCCGTCAAGAAGATCGTGTCGCTGCTGGTGGCCGATGGCCGTTCCAGCAGCGTGCGTACGATCACGGCCGTGCCCACCTATACCGGGAACATGAGGGACCTGCCGCTCAACATCGACGCCAATGTGACGGTCACGCCGGAACAGCGGGTGTTGCTGGATCTGCGGTTCAACTACTCGAGCATCGGCATCATGGAGCCAGTACTGCCCAAGGGCTTCACGCCGAAGAACGAGGACGAGCGCGTGGCGAGCGGATCTCGGCCGTCACTGGTGGCGATCGTCGAGAACCTCACCGCCTTGCTGACTCCCGGCACGCCCGTCGCCGTGGCCCGCTCCGCGGACCCGGCCACCGACCGCATCGTGACCGTCGAGGTGAAGGCCGAGATTCTGAGATAACCGCGCCCCGCGAATGGCCGTCGACGTCTCCGACGACGATTCGTCGCCCGCGCATCAGGATCTTCCGGGAAGGTCGCTGACCGCCGGCCATGGCCGGCGGCTACGAACTGCCTGGCCGGTGGAGAAACCCTCGGGCCTGCGCTGTGGCCGTGAGAGGTGAGCCGCTCTTTGAGCCCTGAGCCTTAGGCCGTGAGCCGTCTTCCTGAGCCTCGGGCCCGCACTATGCCTTGAGCCGTGAGCCCTGAGCCGTGGGCCGTATTACCCTGTCGGGCATGACCAAGGGACGGCTGGCGGCGTACTTTGCGGGCACCGCGGTGGTGGCCGCGCTCATCGGGTTCCTGTTCGGCTACTACCAGGCCTATCCGGCCCAGCACACGGCCAACCGCGCGCTGCTGCGCCTGCGGCTGTCCGAGGCCCGCGCCCGCACGCAGGACGCGCGCATCGCGCTCGTGCGCAGCAACTACGGCAACGCGCGCACGCACGTGGAAGAGGCGATGCGGCTGCTGGACGCCTTCAAGACCTCCAGCCAGCGCGACCTGCCGGCGACCGAGTCGGGCAAGGTCGACCAGGCCCGCACCCTGCTGCAGGACGCCCTGGCGCTGGCCCCGGCCATGCCGACCCCGCCCGCGGCCGATCCCGCCGCCCCGCGCCCCGAGGCCGAGGCCGACGCCAAGGCCGCCCAGGCCGCCAACCTCCTCGGCGAGGTCTATCGGGCTACCCCCGAACCGTAGGGGCACGCGGGCACACGGGTATCGGGTATCGGGTATCGGGTATCGGGTATCGGGTATCGGGTATCGGGTATCGGGTATCGGGTATCGGGGAGCGGGGAGCGGGGAGCGGCAAGGCGGTGACGGCGCTCGCGTGTCTCTACCCGTCACCCGCTACCCGCTACCCGGCAGTG
>NZ_JBIINP010000135.1:0-11035 GCF_044337415.1 Luteitalea sp. | reverse complement strand
CGGGTATCGGGTATCGGGTATCGGGTATCGGGTATCGGGTATCGGGGAGCGGGGAGCGGGGAGCGGCAAGGCGGTGACGGCGCTCGCGTGTCTCTACCCGTCACCCGCTACCCGCTACCCGGCAGTGTTCAGTAGACGAGACTGATCTGCAGGTCGCCGACGTTGGTGTCGGTCGGTCCGGTGCGCGTGAGGGTGCCGAGGCGGCGGTGCAGTTCGTAGGCGTCGTTGTCGGCCAGGTAGCGATCCACCTGCACCCCAATCGCCGTTGCCACCCCGTGCGTGTGCGTGTCGGCCCATGCGCCCGCCGCATCGGTCGGCCCGTCGATGCCGTCGGTGCCGACGCTGCTCAGCAGGATCGGCCGCGGCGCACGCGACAGCGCATCGATCGCTCCCGCGACGAACTCCTGGTTGCGTCCGCCACGCCCTTTGCCCGTCACGGTCACCGTCGTCTCGCCGCTGCTGATCACGCAGACGGGGCCCACACGTCCGTTCGCGGCGGCCAGCACGGCGTCCACGTGCGAGGCGCCCGCCTCGCGCGCCTCGCCGAGCACCGGCGGCGCCATCACCACCACGTCGTACCCGCGACGACGCGCGTCCTCGGCGGCGCCCGCCATCGCCACATGGCGCGTGCCGATCAACGTGTAGCGGCTGCGCCGCATGGCCGGATCGCCCGGCTTGGGCGACTCGGCAACCTCCCCTCGACTCCCCCGCTCCAGCCAGGCGCGCACTGACGCCGGCACGGCGGCCGCGTCGGCCACGCCCGACACGATGCGCCAGGCGTCGCCGAAGGTCGACGGATCGGGAACGGTCGGCCCCGACCCGATGACGCTGGGGTCGTCCTCGACCGGCGCCACGACATCGGAGATGGCCAGTGTGACCGTGTCGCCCTGACAGGCCGCCGCGAGGCGACCGCCCTTGATCGACGACAGGTGCTTGCGCACGCAATTGAGCTCGTCGATGGCGCGCCCGTCGTGCATGAGCGCACGCGTCACCTGCTGCTTCTCGGCGAGGCTCACGCCCTCCACCGGACGACAGAGCAACGCAGACGCGCCGCCCGACAGCAACACCACCAGTCGCCCGTCGGCCGGGACGGCGCGCGCTGCCGCAAGCACCGCGTCGGCGGCCGCCACGCTCTCTGGTGTCGGCGTCGGATGGCCCCCCGTGTACCACTCCACATCGTCGGGCACGCGATGACGATCGTGCGTGCCGACGCCGATGGCGCGATGCGGGAGGTCGGCCACGAGCGCATACCAGCGCTCCAGCATGGCAGCAGAGGCCTTGCCGGCCGCGACGAGCGTGTAGGGGCGCCCCGGAGTCACGGGGGCGTCGCCGCCCTGGAGGGCGCGACGCAGGAGCGTGGAGGCAGAAACGGACGCGAGCCCGGCCGCAGTGATGGCCGCGAGGTCGTCGCGGGCGCGCGACGGAAGCATCAGTGGAGGCAGCGGCCGTCCACCCAGGCCCGCGCCGCCGCCACGTGACTGAAGGAATCGAGGATGCCGCTGACCACCTGGTCGGCGCGGCCCTGGCGGCACAGCACCTCCAGCTGATCCATCACGCGATCCAGCGCGAGTTCCACGCACTGCACCGTGTCCTGCGAGTAGCAGTCACGCTGCCGGTCCAGCTGATGGTGGCAACGCTGGAGTTCCTCACGGTAGAACTCCGCGAGCCTGGACACACGAAGCATCTTGTCCACGTCGGTCTTGGGTGTGTCGGAGTGACACTTCCCACTCTAGCGATCGGCCCCGCGAGGTGTCAACGATCGATCTGCCGGGAGCCGACCCAGCCGGCGAGCCCGCCGGCCAGAATGGCGACCGATGCAAGCGTAAGCAGATGCTGCCACGACAGGAATGGCGCGCCGGTGACCTCCAGCGCCCGCGCCCAGGCGGCCGCCGGCCCCTGGAGCACGGCCCACACGGCCGCGCGCAGCACCACGAGCGCGATGACCGTCCCGGCCGCCGCCTGCAGCAGGCCCTCGGCGACGAACGGGCCGCTGATGGCGCGCGTCGGGGCGCCGATGAGCCCGAGCACCGCGATCTCCTCGCGCCGGGCGTAGTAGCCGAGTCGCAGCACCGCCGCCACCGCGGCGAACGCCGCGAGCGCGAGCAGGGCGGCGAGGCCGGTGACCACCCGTCGCACGGTCGTCACCGTGACGAGCACGCGGCGCAGCACGTCGCGGTCGTAGATCACGTCCTCCACCCCCGGCGCCGCGCGCAGGCGCGCCACGAGCGCCTCCACCTGTGCCTCGGTGGCCGTGGCCGCGAGGCGCGCTTCCACCACGGCGCCGAACGGACGCTCCGGCAGCGCCGTGATCACGGCGGCAAGATCGGGGAAGTCACTGGTCACGCGGGCCGTCGCCTGGGCCTCGTCGAGGACCTCGGCCGCCGCGACGGCGGCATCCTCGCGGGTGATCCGCGCCGCCCGCTCGCGGTCGGCGGCGGTGGCCTCGCGCGCGAGGTACACCGAGAGCTCGGCAGCCTCGGTCATGCGTGTGGTGACGTCGCGCAAGGCCTCCGATGCCCCGAGAGCCGCCCCGACCACGAACACGGCCGCCGCGATGAGCGCGGTCGAGAGCATGGCCACCCGCCAGCGACGCCGGATCGCCGTCCACGCCTCATCCAGGCAGTAGCGCAGGAAGCCGACCGGGTTGGCGTCCTCGTGGCGACGCGTGCTCATTCCGGCCTCCGGTCGTCGGTGACCTGGCCCTGCTGCAGTTGCACCACGCGCCTGTTGACGTACGCGATCAGGTCCTGGTCATGCGTGGCCATCACCACCGTGGTGCCCGACGCGTTGATGGTCCTGAAGATGTCCATCACCTCGATCGACAACGCGCGATCGAGGTTGCCGGTGGGCTCGTCGGCCAGCAGCAGCGACGGCTCGTTCATGAGCGCGCGCGCGATGGCCACGCGCTGCTGCTCACCGCCGGAGAGTTGCAACGGGAACGACTCCATACGGTGCTGCAGGCCGACCTGCTGCAGCAGCGAGGAGGCGCGCCGCCACTGGTGCGCCCGCGACTGCCCCATCACGCGCGCAACCGTGGCGACGTTCTCGAAGACGGTCCGCTCGGGCAGCAGGCGGAAGTCCTGGAACACGAAGCCGACGGTGCGGCGGTAGGCCTGTCGTGCCTCGCGACCCAGCGTCGCGAGGTCGGTGCCCTCGACGAGCACCTGCCCCGACGAGGCGACGTCCTCGCGCAGGAGCAGGCGCAACAGCGTCGACTTCCCGGCGCCGCTCGGCCCGGCGAGGCAGACGAACTCGCCCTTGCCGATCTCGAGCGAGACGTCGCGCAGGGCATCGGCGCCCGTGCCGTAGGACTTGGTGACGGCCGACAGCGTGATCACGTGCGTGGCCCCCCTGCACGGGTCTCGATCAGCTCGACGCGCACGCGACCGAAGCCGGCGGCCACGTCGATGCGCAGCGGCAGCCGGCGCTCGTCGGCGCTCAGCCAGAGGTCGATGGCCGGCGGTGCGCGCCGCTGTACCCGCTGCACGAGCGCCGGACGCATCCGCAGCGCCGGCACGCGCTGGCCACGCCACTCGATCGTCTCGGCCTGCAGCGGGCCTGACTGCAGCGTCAGGTTGCGGCCCATGTCGTTGACCGGCACGGCGACCTCGACGCCGGCGGCCAGCGCCAGCGTACGCACCAACAGGAAGGCCGCAATCGGATCGCGCGCGTCGGTCGGCGCCCGGAACCCCGGCCCGGCCTCGACCGACGTCGCATCCGGCGGCACCACGCGCACCACGCCGTGCTCGCCGTCGTGGAACACCGACTGGTCCACCCGCCTCCGGCCTTCGCGAATCTCGCGCAGGTGGACGATGGGCCGGAACTGATCGTCCGTGAACGTCCGGAACACGTCCTTGGCCTCGAAGAACCGCGCCACCCACGGCGCCGTCTCGAGCGACACCCGCGCCTCGTACCGGATGCGGGCGCGGTCGGCAGGCCCAGCCCAACGCGGCAGGCGCGGATCGGCACCGTTGGCGGCAAGCACGGCGATCTCGACGACGCCCGCCGACACCTGCGTGCCGGCGCCGTCCCAGAACACGTCGTAGCGACTCACCTCGCCCGGCGAGAACCCCGGCGTCCCCGGTGCCGGCGCCGACACCGTGGCCGGCGCGCCGACGGCGGCCAGCAGCGTGGCCTCGTCGGCCAGTTCGTAGATCACCACCTCGCCGCCCTGGTCACCCGGCACGCGCGCACGGCGCGTGAGCGGCCACGACTCCTGCAATCCATCCTGCGCCGCCACGACGAACCGGACGCCGAGGTCGTGCAGCGTCCAGATTGCGTCGGCCGACGGGAACCCGCCGAGCGCGCCCGCCACCGCGCCCGCGAACGCCGGACGCTGGCCACTGTAGCCGTTGACGATGGGCCGCCCGTGAACGAGCGTGCCCAGCATCAGCGGCGTGGCGGCCCGGTCCTCGGGTTGCGGGAGGAACGCCACCGGCCCTGGGCCCTGCACATCGCGTAACCAGGTACTGACCGGAGTCGCGAAGACGGGCGCCGGCACATAGGGCACTCGCCAGGCCAGGGCCTCGACGGCCACCAGCGCCGACAGCGCGATCACGATCGGACGCAGCCCCGGGCGCATCTCGCGGCGCCACCACGTGACGGAGAAGCCCGCTGCCGCCGCGACCGCGAACGCCAGCAGGACGCCGAAGCGGGCCGGCGCACGCACGCCCTGGAAGCCGAACACCCAGCGATGCGCGAACGCGTAGATCGGCCGCACACCGTCAGGCCCGAGCGCGAACACCACGCCCGCCAGGCCCACCGCCGCCCAGGTCCACAGGAGCGGTTGACGGCGACCACGCGCCAGCGCCGCGCACCCGAGCAGGGCGAGCAGCGACGCGGCCCACCCCGGATGCAGGCCGTCCTCTTCGGTCCGGCCGATGGGGGCCAACGCCACCGGCCGCCAGGGGGGCTCGCTCACGAAGCTCACCGGCGTGGCTGCATGCCGGCTGGCCTCGTCCATCGTCCGCACGAAGCCCTCGCGCTGCTGCACCTGGATGTACGGCAGGAGAATCGGGACGACAAGCGCCGCCGCGACGAGCGCGCCCACAATCAGAGGCGCGAGCAGGCGGCCGAGCGAGACGCGCCCGGCAGCGGCGATGAGCGCGACGCCCCCGAGGGCAAGCGCCACCAACCCGATCACCGCGTAGTACACCGACGACAGGGCGCCGAGGCCGTACCAGAGACCGAGCCACGCGCCATCCTGCCAGCGGCGACGCGCGACCACGCGATGCAGCGCCCCGAACGCGAGCGGCAGGAAGTACAGCGCCTGCAACTGCAGGTGCAGGATGTGCGAGAAGCGGTACGCGCAGAACCCCCAGGCGAGGCCACCGACGAGCGGCCCGAGGCGGTCGTCGAGCACCTGGCGCAGGTACCACCACATGGCCCACGCACTCGCTGTGACCGAGCCGATGACGAGGACGTTGTAGCAGAGCACCGGGTCGCGCCACACCGCGTAGACCGGCGACACGAGCAGCGCCTGCAGGAGCAGGTGATCGGTGAACGCGAGGGCCTGACGGGCCGGATGGAAGATCGGCGCGTCGAACACGCGCCCATCGACCCACGACGCGGGCGACGCGAACAGCTGCCGCAAATCCCAGCCCAGCGTGAACAGGTTCAGGTACGGATCGCCGGCGCCCTGCGGCGCGCCGAGCAGCGCCCGCGGACGGATGGCCAGCGGCCACGTGGCGACGATGGCGCCGAGCAGGTACAGCACGAGCGCCGTGCCGCGCTCGCGCCAGCCTGCGCGCCCCGTGTCAGGCGTCGAGCTGACGCTGGAGGAGGGCATGCACCACTTTCGGGTTGGCCGTACCGCGCGTGAGCTTCATCACCTGGCCCACGAGCGCGCCGATCGCCTGCACGCGGCCCGCCTTGTAGCTGGCAACGGCGTCGGGGTTGGCCGCGAGGACCGTCGCGATGTGGGCCAGCAGCGCCGACTCGTCGCCGACCTGCGCGAGCCCCTCGCGCTCGACGATGACGGCGGCCGTGTCGCCGGTCGTCCACATGGTCTCGAACACCTGCTTGGCAGCCGCGCTGCTGATGGTGCCTCCGTCCACGAGCTGGATCAGCTCCGCGAGGCGCGCCGGCGGCACGCGGGCGTCTTCGATCGACACGTCCTCGTCCTTCAGCGTGCGCAGCACCTCGCCCATCACCCAGTTGGAGGCGAGCTTGGCGGGCGCTGCCGCGGCGACCTGCTCGAAGTACGCCGCCACCGCGACGTCCTGCGTGAGCACGCCCGCGTCGTAGGCCGGGAGGCCGTACTGCTCCACGAACCTGGCGCGCCGCGCGTGCGGCAGCTCGGGCAGCGAGGCGCGGACACGATCGACCTGCCCCGGTGCGAGCACCAGCAACGGCAGGTCCGGCTCCGGGAAGTAGCGGTAGTCGTGCGCCTCTTCCTTGCTGCGCATCGAGAAGGTGCGCCCGGAGTCGGGGTCGTACAGCCGCGTCTCCTGGCTGATCGTGCCGCCTTCGGCAAGCACCGACGACTGCCGTGCGATCTCGTACTCGATGGCCTTCTGCAGGAAGCGGAAGGAATTGACGTTCTTGACCTCGACCTTCGTGCCGAACGCCTCGCGGCCCACGGGACGGACCGACACGTTGGCATCGCAGCGCAGGCTCCCCTCCTCGAGGTTCCCGTCGTTGACGCCGATGGCCACCAGCACGTCGCGGATGTGGGTGAAGTAGGCCGCCGCGGCCGCCGCCGTCCGCAGGTCGGGTTCGGACACGATCTCGATGAGCGGCGTGCCGGCGCGGTTCAGGTCGATGCCCGTCAGGTTCGGGTCGCCCGTCCCCTCGTGCAGCGACTTGCCCGCGTCCTCCTCCATGTGGATGCGCGTGATCCCGACGTGCACGGCCGCGCCGTCCACCTCGAGGTCCACGGAACCGCCGGTCGCGATCGGTCGGTCGAACTGCGAGATCTGGTAGCCCTTCGGCAGGTCCGGGTAGAAGTAGTTCTTCCGCGCGAACTCCGACACCTCGTGCACCGTGCACCCGAGCGCGATCGCGGCCGCGATGGCCTTGTCGACCGCGTCGGCGTTGAGCACCGGCAACGCGCCGGGCATGCCCAGGCACACCGGGCAGGTGTGGGTGTTGGGCGGCGCCCCGAAGGCCGGGGTGCAGCCGCAGAAGATCTTGGTGCGGGTCTGGAGTTGGGCGTGGACCTCGAGGCCGATGACCGGCTCGAAGCGCACACCCGCGGGCGTGGCGGTCGGCACCACGGCATTGTAGTCGGACAGGCTACGGCCTGCAGGCCTCAGGCAGCCTGTAGCCTGTAGCCTGTGGCCCCTACCTGTCTCCGAGCCCCGGCATGCGCGTGAAGGTGCGCACGACGTCCGGGTCGAACTGGGTGCCGCTGCCCCGTACGAGTTCACCGACGGCCTGCTCGTGCGTCAGGGAGTCACGGAAGGGGCGGGGCGAACGCATGGCGTCGTACGAGTCGGCCACGGCGAGCAGCCGGCTGGTCATCGGGATCTCGTCGCCCGACAGCTGGCGGGGATACCCACCGCCGGCGTATTCCTCGAAGCGGGATCGCACAATCCCTGCGGCGGGCCGGAGTGCCGGGATGGCCTCGAGGATGGACGCGCCGAGGTCGGGAACGCGCCGCCAGAGCGCGCGCTCCTCCGCCGTCAGCTCGCCGGTCTTGCTCAGCAGGCCATCGGGCAGCACGAGCCGCCCGAGTTCATGCAGCAGGGCCGCGTGTCCCAGGGCCTCCAGCTGCGACGGCGGGATGCGGAGCGTGGTCGCCAGGGCCACCGCCAGGCGCCGCACGCGATGACTGTGCTCGCGCCACAGGTCGCTGCGGAACGCCACCAGATCGAGCGCGGCCTCCACCTGCGCCGTCGTGGCGATCTCGAGTCGTGTGAGCGACTGGATCAGGCGGCGATGCCGCGCGCCGAGTTCCGACGCCCGCTGCTCGCGCAGCAGCCGGTCGGCCCGGCGGAGGCGGTGCTGCCGCATGCCGTTCTCGAGGGCGCGCGACAGGCTCCGCTGGTCGAAGGGCTTGAGCAGGTAGTCGACGACGCCGTGCTGCAGCCCCCGCAACGCCCAGTCGACGTCGTGCACGCCCGTCACCAGCACGACGGCCATGTCCGGATGGACGCGCTGCACCTGCTCGAGGAACCAGAAGCCGTCATGGCCGGGCATCTGGACGTCGCACAACGCGACGGCGATCCCCTGAGCGGCCGCAACGGCGAGGGCTTCGTCGGCGCCGGTCACGGGCACCGGCCGGCATCCGTCGGCTTCCACCCATGCCGACAGCACCTCCCGCACGCCCTCGCCATCGTCGATCACGAGCACGGGCGTAGGCTCGTCGAGCCCCTCGCCGCCCGTGAGCACGTCGAGCGGCTGTTCCGGTTCGAGGCGCGCCATCATGCCGCCCCCTTCCCGCGCCGCGTGATCATGACGCCGAGGTCGAGCCGTTCGAGCTTGCGGTACAGGGCCCGGCGGCTGAGGCCGAGAATCGTGGCCGCCTTCTTCTTGTTGCCGTCGGCGCGATGGAGCGCGCGCATGATGTGGTCGCGCTCGACATCCGATAGCGGCTCCATGTCGTCGTCCTCGGGCTCGCGGCGCACCGGCGCGAACGAAGGATGCACGCGCGGCCGGTGCGGCGAGGGCGCCGTCGGACGAGGCGTCGGCAGGCTGCCGCGCACGTCGAGTTCGCCGACGAGCCGGCCCTCGGCCATCAGGCAGGCGCGCTCGATCACGTTGCGCAGTTCGCGGACGTTGCCCTGCCAGTCGGCCTCGCGCAGCAGGCGCTCGGCCCCCGACGTGAGGCCCGACAACGGCTTGGCAAGGCGCGCGGCCGTGGCCCGCATGAAGGCGTTGGCGAGGTAGACGATGTCGTCGCGCCTGTCGCGCAGCGGCGGCACGTGGATGTCGACGACGTTGAGGCGATAGAACAGGTCGCGGCGGAAGCGCCCTTCGTCGCACTCGAGCTCGAGGTCCCGGTTGGTGGCGGCGATGACGGTGACGTCGACCTTGCGGGGCTCGAGCGATCCGACCCGGTGCACCTCACCGAACTCGATCGTGCGCAGCAGCTTGGCCTGGACGCCGGGAGGCAGTTCCCCGACCTCGTCGAGGAACAGGGTGCCGCCATCGGCCAGCTCGAACAGGCCGGGCTTGGAGTCGGTGGCGCCCGTGAAGGCGCCGCGCACGTGCCCGAAGAGCTCGCTCTCGAACAGGGTCTCGACGACGGCCGAGCAGTTGATGACCACGAAGCGGCGGTCGGCGCGGGGGCCGAGTTGATGCAGGGCGCGGGCGACCAGTTCCTTGCCGGTGCCCGTCTCGCCGCTCACCAGCCCCGTGCGGACGTGGGGAGCCACGGTGCGGAGCACGCGGAAGAGCTTCTGCATGGGCACCGCGCGGCCGATCATCCCGTGGAAGGACACGCCAGGCGACCGTTCGGCCGGGAACAGGCGCACCCGGCGCCGCAGCGCGTCGTCGTACTGGTCGGCGAACAGCCGCTGGATCTTGTCGACGTCGAGGGGTTCCCTCAGGTAGTCGTGGACACCCAGGCGGATGGCGGCGACGGCCGACTCCACCGAGGCGCGTGCCGTGACCAGGACGAGGGAGAGGTCGGGGGCCTCTTCCCGGAGGCTGGTGACCAGGGCGAGGCCATCGGCGTCGCCCTGATCCAGCGACACGACGGCTACGTCGGGCGGGCGCTGACGGAACGCGCTCAAGCCGTCGGCGGCGGTCTCGCAAAGGTGGGTGGCAAATCCGGCCCGGGCCGCCGCATCGAGCAGCAGGTCTCGGGTCGGGCTCGGAGGATGGATGACCAGCAGGGCGGGCGTGCTCATCGGTCGTTCTCTCCTGCTCAATCGACCACCGCGCACGCGCCTTGAACCAAAGCGACACACGGGCGCACACGGGGCCGGCGTCGGCGCCGGACCCGTGTGCGTCATGCCGCGATGCCGCGATGCCGCGAATGCCGGAAGGCGAAGGCGGACGCAGAGACGGAGGCCGGGAGAAGGCCGCACGCCGACGGCCGTCCGTGTGAACATGGCGCGCGTGCGGTCCCTGTCCTTCGCTCTCGTCGCCGCAGCGGCCCTGCTGTTGGGGTCCTGCGCGACGCGACAGCCGCCGGTGGCGGCCCCGCGCCCGGCCCCTCCGCCGGTCACGCCTCCGGCCTCCCCCGCCTCGCCCCGGCCATCGGCGCCCCCCGCGGCAGGCCTCGTCCTGCGTGTGGAAACGGGGCCCCGCGGCAGCGGGCGGGTGGAGGCGATCGACCTCGAGTCGTACGTGCGGGATGTCGTGGTCGGCGAAATCTCGGTGGGCCCCCGGGATGGCGCGCTGGCGGAGGACGTCTACGCGGCGCAGGCCATCATCGCGCGGACCTACGCCCTCGCCGTCCGCGGTCGGCACGCGGCGGACGGCTTCGACCTGTGCTCCACCACGCACTGCCAGGTGTACGCGCGCGACCAGTGGCGCCGGAGCCGGTGGGCCGCGCAGGTGGACGCGGCGGTGGCCCGCACCCGTGGGCAGTACCTCGCGTCGGGCGGGCGCCCGATCGAGGCCGTGTTCCACGCGCACTGCGGCGGGCACACCAGCACCGCCGCCGAGGTGTGGCGCAGCGCTGGCGCCTCGTACCTGCGGGGCGTGCCCGACCCTTACTGCGTCCGCGAGCAGGCCGGCGACTGGAGCAGTCGCCTCGACCTCGAGACGCTCAGGACGGCCCTCAACCGTCGTCCGCGGACGGAGGTCGGGGGACGACTCGATGGCATCCAGGTGCTCCGGCGCGATGGCGGCGGGCGGGTCGTTGAACTGGCGCTCTCGGGCGACCGGTCGCCGGTGGTGACGGCCGAGGACTTCCGGCTGGCCGTGATCGGTGCGGCGGGCGCGAGCCGCATGCGGAGCGCCCGGCTCGACATCGCCCGCGAGGGGCCGGACCTGGTGTTCACCGGGCGGGGATCGGGCCACGGCGTCGGCCTGTGCCAGATCGGCCTGATCGGACGGATTCGGGCCGGCCACTCGGTGGCGCAGACCCTGGCCGCGTACTACGCCGGCGTCGACCTCGTGCAGATGGGCGGCACGTAGG
>NZ_JBIINP010000305.1:0-3904 GCF_044337415.1 Luteitalea sp. | reverse complement strand
GGTGCGCGCCGTGACCGTCGGGCAAGCCCGACGGCTACACCGGTCTCACGCGCGGGCAGCCTTGACGCTGCCGACGACGGTGCGGGCGTTCTCGGCAATCTGCGCGAAGTCGTTCGCGGCGAGGGCCGTGGCATCCACCAGGTTGCTGCCGACGCCCACGGCGCACGCGCCGGCCTTGATCCACTCGCCGGCATTGGTCAGCGTGACACCGCCGGTCGGCATGAGCTTGACCTGCGGCAACGGCGCCTTGACGTCCTTGATGTAGCCCGGCCCCAGGGTCGTGGCCGGGAACACCTTGACGACGTCGGCGCCCGCTTCCCACGCGGTGAGGATCTCGGTGGGCGTGAAGCAACCGGGCATGACCGCCACGTCGTAGCGGTGCGCGAGTTCGATCGTCCGGAGGTTCAGCGTCGGCGCCACGAGATACGTCGCGCCGGCAAGGATCACCTGCCGCGCCGTCTCGGGGTCGAGCACGGTGCCGGCGCCCAGCTGGAAGCCGCTCGGCAGGTCCTTGGCGAGCTGCTCGATCAGGCCCACGGCGCCGGGCACGGTCATGGTCACTTCCATGGCCGTGACGCCGCCCTCGATCAGGGCGTCGACCACGTGGCGCAGCTTGCCGGCATCCTTGAGGCG
Source organism: Luteitalea sp. (assembly GCF_044337415.1). Classification (GTDB taxonomy): domain Bacteria; phylum Acidobacteriota; class Vicinamibacteria; order Vicinamibacterales; family Vicinamibacteraceae; genus Luteitalea. Next base: position 3,271 of record NZ_JBIINP010000305.1, on the reverse strand, counting down.
GATGACGGCGACGACGCCGCTCTGCTCGATCGCGCGGACCACGTCGGTCCGACTCATGCCATGCCTTCCTTTCCGGGTGCCGGCAACTCGAGTTGCGCCGGCGTCATCTTCGGGACCAGCAGGTGCACCACGCCGAGCGCCAGCAGGTACAAGGTGCCGGCCGCGACGAAGATGGGCACGTAGTTGTTGCCCGATGCATCGAGCCACACACCGACGGCGATCTGCATGATCGCGCCGCCGCAGGCGCCCATCATCCCGCCGAAGCCGATCACGCTGCCCACGGCGCGCCGCGGGAACATGTCGCTCACGAGCGTGTACACGTTGGCGCTCCACGCCTGGTGGCCAGCCGCCGCCACGCTCACCAGCAGCACCGACGTCCAGAGCGAGGTGGCCTGCGCCGCGAACACGATGGGCGTGACGCTCAGCGCGAAGATCAGCATCGTGATCTTGCGGGCCGCATTGACCGTGTAGCCCTTCTGGATCAGCTTCGAGCTCACGTAGCCGCCGGCGACGCTGCCGAAGTCGGCGATCAGGTAGATCGTGGCCAGGGGCAGCATGGCGCCCTTGATGTCGACCTTGTGCACCTTCAGCAGGAAGTCGGGCAGCCAGGTGAGGTAGAGCCACCACACCGGGTCGGTCATGAACTTCGCGACGGCATACGCCCACACCTGCCGGCGCGGGTTGAGGATGATCGCGACGATCAGGCCACCCACGAAGAACGAGACGGCCATCAGGCGCGCCCCGAAGAACGTGGCCGCGACGGTGCCGCTCACGAAGCAGACGGCGGCGACGATGCCGGCCAGCAGCAGGCCGGGCACCTTGAACGCCGCGCTGTCGGGCGGATCGCTTTCGATGAGGGCCAGTTCGGCCGCGTTCACGCCGGCGTGCTGGCGCGGCGACTTGTACTGCCACAGCCACACGCCGAGCCAGAGGAAGCCGACGGCGCCGGTGCCGAAGAACGCCCAGTACCACCCGTAGCGGAACAGGATGATGGGCACGATGATCGGCGTGAGGAGCGCGCCGATGTTGGTGCCGGCATTGAACAGGCCGGTCGCGAGCGCGCGTTCCTTCTGCGGGAACCACTCGGCGATGCTGCGGACGGCGCCCGGGAAGATGGCCGCCTCGCCGAGGCCGAGCAGGACGCGGCACAGCGCGAACCCGGCCACCGAGGCCGACATCGTCAGGCCCAGCGAGCCGAAGGCGCCCTGCACGGCGCTGCCGATCTCGGGCGCCTCGGCATGGAGCATGGCGGCGATGCTCCACAGGCAGATGGCGATGGCCAGTCCACGGCGCGTGCCGATGCGGTCGATCAGCCAGCCGGAGGCCAGCATGCCGACCATGTAGGCGACCTGGAAGAAGAAGTTGATGTAGCCGAACTCGGTGTTGGTCCAGCCGAACTCGGTCGTCAGCGGCGCCTTGAGCACCGCGAGGACGTTCCGGTCGATGTAGTTGATCGTGGCGGCGAAGAACAGCAGCGCGCAGATCACCCAGCGGACGCTGGTCGGCTTGGCCGACGCCGAGGCGGTGCGAGGGGACGAAGCAGCGTCGGCCAGGCTCATGCGGATCTCCGTGCGGCGACTACTGGTTCACGCCGCTGGCGAGGAAGCCGCCGTCGACGACGAGCACCTCGCCGGTGACGAAGGAGGCGGCCGGCGAGGCCAGGAACACCGCGGCGCCGGCCAGTTCGGGGATGCTGCCGAAGCGCTTCATCGGCGTCCGCATCAGGAACTCCTTGCCGCGGCCGGTGCCGTCGAGCAACTGCGCATTCAGGTCGGTGCGGAACACGCCGGGCGCGACGGCATTCACGGTGACGCCGTGCGGCGCCCACTCGACGGCCAGCGACTTGGTGAGCGAGGCCACCGCCGCCTTGCTCGCGGCATAGGCCGCCACTTCGTAGAGGGCCACGAACGACGAGAGGGACGCGATGTTGATGATGCGTCCCCACCGGCGCTCGATCATGGACGGGCCGAACACCTGGCAGGCGCGCAGCGTGCCCGTGAGGTTGGTCTCGAGGATGGCCGCCCAGTCGGCCTCGTCGACCTCGAGCGTCGGCGAGCGCTTGGTGCGCCCCGCGCAGTTGATGAGGATGTCGGTCGGGCCCAGTTGCGCCGCGACGCCGTCGCGCAGGGCGACGAGCGACGCGCGGTCGGCCACGTCCACGGCGAGGCGCGCACTGCGGCGGCCCATGCCCTCGATTTCCGCCGCCGCCTCGTCGACCAGCGCCTGCCGGCGGCCCGTGGCGACCACGTCCGCCCCGGCTTCCGCAAGGCCGCGCGCCATGGCGCGCCCGATCCCCGACGTGCCGCCGATCACCACGGCGACGCGCCCACTCAAGTCGAATCCCTGGAACATGTGCTGTCCGTCGCTCCTCAGGCTCGCCGTGGCTGACGGCGCGCATGAGGCGACCGGTCGTCGGACGAGCGTGTGTCGGGCCCGCAAAACCTATCAGGCAGGCCCCCGGAAATCAAGGAATCGCGGCCCTGCGCGCTACCCCGCGGCGGCCACCACGGCCGGCGACGGGCGGTCGGTCTCGCCACCGAATCCGGCCTCGGAGGCCTGCCGATCGCGAGCTCGCGACAGGTGCGCCTCCATCGAGCGGCGCGCGCGCTCGGCGTCGCGACTGCGGAGCGCGTGATAGATGCCGCGATGCAGGTCGGCCGCCTCCTTCAGGTCGGTGCCCTGCTCGGCGGTGCGACGCCGATGCTCGTAGAAGATTTCGGAAACCATCTCGACCAGCGACGCGAGGATCGGATTACCCGCCGCGACCGCGACCGCGCGATGGAAGCGGATGTCGTGGACGAGGAACGCCTGTGGGTCGTCCATCGAGGCGTACATCCCGGTGATCTCCTCGGAGATGGACGCGAGCTGGTCGCCGGTGGCGCGCTCGGCGGCCAGGCCGGCGACGCCGACCTCGAGCACGCGGCGGGCCTCGAACATCTCGTCGCGCGTGAACCCGTGCAGGGCCGCGAGGAAGCTGAGGGGCTCGCTGCCGAGTGACGGCGGGCCACCGCGGATGAAGGTGCCGGCGCCGTGTCGTGACTGCACGACCCCCATGGCCGACAGCGCCCGCAGCCCGGCGCGGACGCTCGGGCGACTGACACCCACCTGGAGCGCGAGTTCACGCTCGGCGGGCAAGCGATCGCCGGGCCCGAGCGATCCCCGCTCGATCAGTTCGCGCACGTGCGCGACGACGAGTTCTGCGGCCACCCCCTCGAACGGTTTCTTGGAGGTGCGTTGGTTCTCTGTGGTCATACCACTACTCCGGCTGACT
>NZ_JBIINP010000303.1:0-3933 GCF_044337415.1 Luteitalea sp. | reverse complement strand
GGCGGCGGCCTGCCGTGCTGGTCCCGTTCTACGAGCCGGAGACGAGCGTTGGCCTCGGCCAGCGCCCGTTGCGCGACTTCGCGCGGCAACTCACGCGCGCCGGGTTCGTGACGCTCTCGATCGGCACGCCGGCCGGCGACGCCCGCACGCCCGATCGCGGTGGCGTGGACGTGCAGCCGCTGTCCTACTACGCCTACGTCGCGGCCAACGCCTGGACGGCGCTCGCGGCACGCCCCGAGGTGGATCCGCTGCGCATCGGCGTGGTGGGGCACAGCTATGGCGGCAAGTGGGCGATGTTCGCGGGCGCGCTGTGGGACCGCTTCGCGGCCGTGGCCGTGAGCGATCCGGGCATCGTCTTCGACGAGTCGCGCCCGAACGTCAACTACTGGGAACCGTGGTACCTCGGGCTCGACGCCACGGCGCGCCGCACGCCCGGCGGCCTGCCCACGGCAGACAACCCGCGAACGGGGCCGTACAAGGTGATGCGGGAGCGCGGCCTGGACCTGCACGACCTGCACGCGCTCATCGCGCCGCGTCCCTTCTTCGTGAGCGGGGGCGCCGAGGATCCGCTCGAACGCTGGGTGGCCCTCAACCATCGCGTCGCCGTGGACGCGCTGCTCGGGTATCGCCAGCGTGTCGGCATGTCGTCGCGGCCCACGCACGACCCGACGCCGGAGTCCAACGCGCAGCTCGTCGCGTTCTTCGAGCACTTCCTGAAGCGGTGACGACCAGGCCGGGCGTGGCCTTCGGCTGCGCTCAGGCCTGCCCTACCCTCGTTGCCACCGGTAGCGCTGGTTGTCCCAACCCGGCCCATCGGGCGCGCGGCTCTCAGTGCGTCGGCGGATGCGCCAGCAGCGCCGCCTCGACGGCATCGCGCAGTTCCGCCGGCAGGTGCGGCTTGTGCAGCAAACCCGTAGCCGAAGCCATGGTCAGCCGCGCGCGCATGTCGTCGGTCATGAACCCGGAGGCGACGATCACGGGCATGCAGGGCTTGAGGCGTCGCACTTCCTCCAGCACCTGCAGCCCTGTCACGGCCGGCATGTTGAGGTCGGTGACCACGAGATCGAAGTCGTCCGGGTGCACGGCGAGCGAGGTGAGCGCCTCGATCGGGTCGACGTGGCCTTCCACCGTGTGGCCGTGCGACTCGAGCGCGCGCACGCCAATCCGCACCAGCAGCCGCTCGTCGTCCACGAACAGGATGCGGCCCCGCGGCGTCGTCGGGTCGGCGGGCAGCGTCGTCGTGGGCTGGACGGCGTCGACCGTGGCGGTGGTGGCGGGAAGGAAGACGCGGAACGTCGTGCCGACGGCCAGCGTGCTTTCCACCGTGACCGCTCCGTCGTGGTTCCGCACCACGCCGTCGACGACGGCGAGCCCGAGCCCGGTGCCCTCGCCTGCGGCGCGCGTCGTGAAGAACGGGTCGAAGATGCGCGCCCGCGTCGCCTCGTCCATGCCGGTGCCCGTGTCACGCACTTCGAGGCAGGCGTAGCTGCCGGCACGCAACCCCACGACCTCGCCATCGGCGAGCCTCGCCGGCGCCAGCGACACCGTGATGCGCCCCCGTCCGCTGGGGATGGCCCGGCTCGCGTTCACGCAGAGGTTGAGCAGCGCCTGATGCAGCTGCGTGGCCGACGCGAGGACCGCCGGCACGCCGGGCGACAGCTCCGTGCGCAGCTCGATGCCCGGAGGGATGATGGCCCGGAGCAGCCGCGTGACCTCGGTCACGAGTTCGCCGAGCACGATCGTGGCGCGCGACACCGAGTGCCGTCGGCTGAAGGCGAGGATCTGATCGACGAGGTCACGCGCTCGCGACGAGGCGGTGAAGGCATCGCCGAGCAGCGCGTCCGCGCGGCCGTCCTCGATCTCGCTGCGCGCGAGTTCGAGGTTGCCGAGGATCACGGTCAGCAGGTTGTTGAAGTCGTGGGCGACGCCGCCGGCCAGGGTGCCGAGCGCCTCCATCCGTCGCGCCTGCTCCAGCTGCGCCTCGAGCCGCAGCCGGGCTTCCTCGGTCCGGTGGCGCTCGGTGACGTCGGACACGCAGAACACGAGGCTGGCGATGGCGCCCGACTCGTCACGAATCGGCGCGCCGTTCACCGAGAGCTGCCGGCGGCGACCATCGGGCCACTCGATGGCGTGCTCGACCTGGGTCACGGGCTCGCCGGTGGCCATGATGCGCCGGAACGGCTGCGCCTCGTCGGGCCAGTCGCTGCCGTCGGGGGCGGTATGGCGCCACCCTGGTGAGTCGTAGCAGCGGCCCAGCAGGGCCTCGCGCGTGAGGCCGAGCACGGCCTCGCCCTGCGGATTGGCGTAGACGATCTGGCCGGCCGTGTCGACCTGGATGATCGCCGCGACGCTGGTGTCCATGATCGCCTCGAGCATTGCGCCCTTCTCGCGCAGCTCGCGGCTCGTCCGCTGCTCTTCGGCGAGCAACCGGTTCATCGCCACGGCCTGTCGCGCCAGTTCGAGCTGGGCCATGGCCTGGTGCGCGAGGGCCCGCAGGATCTCCACCTGCAGCGGCGTGATGGCCCGTGGGCGCGTGTCGATCACGCACAGCGTGCCGATCGCGTGGCCGCCCGGCGCCACCAGGGGCGCGCCGGCATAGAACCGCAGCTCGGGCGCTCCGGTCACCAGGGGATTGTCGGCAAAGCGCGGGTCGGCACGCGTGTCGCCCACCACGAGCACCGACTCGGGCGACAGGATGGCGTGAGCGCAGAACGCATCCGCGCGGCTCGTGCCGTCCGTGTCGACGCCGCGCGCCGCGCGGAAGACCTGTCGGTCCGTGTCGACGAGCGAGACGACGCTGATCGGGGTGTCGCACACCTGGCTGGCGAGGCGCGTCAGGTTGGCCAGCGTCTCGGCGACCTGGTCGTCGAGGCCGTCGTACCGGCGCAGGGCGGTCAGGCGCGCGGCTTCATCCACCGGAAGGGGAGCTGCGGCCATGTCCCCCACATTATCGGCGAGTCAAGCTCTTCCGTGCAGGAACATCCTCTCCAACGGCGGGATCGCTCCACAACGATAGGTGCCGCTGGTCATGGCGACTGAGCGCGGTCGGGTCGTCGATCGTCGGGGACGCACCAGAGGAACCCGACGCGGCGGCACGAGGGCAGACCGGCGGGCCCGGTCACCGCCCCGCGAGCCACCAGGACGCGACGGCGGGGACGCCCAGGGCGAGCCCCAGGAGCCCAGGCACCGCGCCAGGGTGGGCGCCCAGCAGGCCGCAGGTCCGGGAGCCGAGGCCGGCGATACGACGCCGAGCGGCAGCAGCAGGGCCTCCATGGCCAGAGCGACGTCTTCCGCGCCGACGCGGGCCCCTGTCGATCTGTGCGGTTCCCGTTCGTATAGGAGATGACTGCCCGCATCATGCTGGCGACGTCGTCCCAGGAGGAAAGCCCATGACGCAGTACCTGCTCAGCATCTACCAGCCCGACGGTGAGCCGCCGCCGCCCGAGCAGTTGCAGAAGGTCATGCAGGACATGCACGCCTTCATCACCGATGCCCAGGCGCAGGGCGCATGGGTCTTCAACGGCGGGCTGTTCCCGCCCTCGTCGGCCACCGTCGTGCGCCACAGGGCGGGAGAGGCCCTGCTCACCGACGGGCCGTTCACCGAGGGCAAGGAGCACCTCGGCGGCTTCATCATCATCCGCGCCGCCGACGTCGACGGGGCGCTCGCGTGGGCGGCGCGTCTCGCGAAGGTCGTGACCCTGCCTGGCGATGCTGCCGGCCTGCCGATCGAGGTGCGCCCGCTCGCGCATTCGTCGGCGTCGTGAGCCGACCATGACGGACGCCGCGGACGTCGCGCGCGTGTTTCGCGACGAGTACGGCCGTGCGGTGGCCGTCCTCGCGCGGCGCCTCGGCGACATCACGCTCGCCGAGGACGCCGTGCAGGACGCCTTCGTGCTGGCCGTCGAGCGCTGGACGCTCGCCGGTGCGCCGCCC
>NZ_JBIINP010000116.1:0-14012 GCF_044337415.1 Luteitalea sp. | reverse complement strand
AGCGCGCCCGAGGGAATCTCGAAGAGGGCGTACGACAGCGCGAAGATCCCGACGACCCAGCCCCACTGCGACGGCGACAGACCGAGATCCTTCTGCATCTCGGGACCTGCGACCGCGATGCACACGCGGTCGAGGTACGTGACCATCGACAGGAGGAACAACAGGCCGAGGACGCGATGGCGATAGGGCATGAGGTATGGGAGGACCGTGCGAGGGGTAGGGCCGGGTCTCCGACCCGGCCGCCTTGATGGGGACGCGTGGGGTGCGGGTTACGGGACGGCCGCGAAGACGACGCTCACCGGCGCGCCGAGGGCGATCGACTGTCCCGTCGGCGTGAGTCGGCCGGTCTTCTCGTCGATGCGGAACACGACGAGCGTGTCCGAGCGCTGGTTGCCGGCGAGCAGGAAGCGGCCCGTCGGGTCGATGCCGAAGCCGCGCGGCGTCTTGCCCTGCGTGGGCTCGTGCTGCACGAGCGTGAGCCGGCCGGTGGCCTCGTCGATGGCGAACACCACGAGCGAGTCGTGCCCGCGGTTGGACCCGTACAGGAACTTGCCCGACGGATGCACCTGAATCTCGGCGGTGCTGAAGGCCGCATCGTTGGCCACGCCCGCCGGCAACGTGCCGATCGACTGCACCTCGGTCAGCGCCCCGCTCGCGGCGTCGCGGCGGTAGACGCTCACGGTGAGCGCGAGCTCGTTGATCACGTACAGGTAGGGCGCCCGCGGGTGGAAGGCCATGTGACGCGGGCCTGAGCCTGGCGTCGCTGCCACGGCGGGCGGCGTGGCTGGGGTCAGCGCCGAGGTCTTCGGATCGAGGCGATACGCGAATACCCGGTCGGCGCCGAGGTCGGCCGCGTACACGAACGTGCTGCTCGGGTCGGCCTTGATCGAGTGCGCATACGGCTTGGTCTGCCGCTTCGGGTGCACGCTGCTGCCCTGGTGCGTCACGACGGAGACGGGCTCGCTGAGTCGGCCGTCGGCGCCAATCGCGTACGACGCCACGGTGCCGCCGCCGTAGTTGGCCACAAGCGCAGCCTGCCCGTTCGGGGTCACCGAGACGTGCGCGGGGCCGTTGCCACCGGAGCTCACCTGGTTCAGCGCGGTGAGCGTGCCGGCCTTCGGATCGAGGGCGTACGCACTCACCGATCCCGTCGGCTTGTCGCCGAACGTGCCGGTCTCGCTGATGGCGTAGAGCAGCGGCCGCGACGGATGCAGCGCGAGGAAGCTGGGGTTGGTCGCCGTCGCCACCAGTTCCGGCGTCGACAGCGTGCCCGTGGCGAGGTCGAGGCGCGCGCGGTAGATGCCCTTGCTCGTGCCGTTGGTGTAGGTGCCGATGAAGACGTGCATCTGCGTGGGCGCTCCTGCGCGCCGTTGTGCCGCCGCCGGCAGTGCCGCCGCGACGACGCCGGCGCCAGCCGCAAGGAACGCACGCCGTCCGACGCCCGTCGGCGTGTCAGTCGGTGTCGTGATCATCCGCTGCATCCTCCCCCATGTCGGGCACGACGGCAAGCGCGCACACCGGTTGGCGTACGGTCATGAGCCGTCGGAGGCCAGTGACCAGTCGGCTTTACGGCGGTCGCGGAGACTGGCGAAGTGGGCGAGCGCGCTCTGCAGCCGAATTCGGTTGTAGCGCTGAAGGATGATGGGGTAGCCGTTGATGAGGACGTTGGCAGCGACGAGCGCAGGCCACTGCCCCTTGTCGTGGAAGGTGATTGACCACCAGGAGATGGCGAGCATCGAGAGCGCGCCGAAGATGTGGCGGGCTTCGTAGGAACGGGTGACGCGTTCATGGCGACGAAGCGCTTGATCGAGCCCGCCGTGGGCCCGCTGAATTCGAGTAATGCCTTGCCACCGAGTGACGAGGTCGCCTGACGTAGGAAGATAGCGCTTGAAGCCGCGGACGCCGAGCAGACGGTAGAGCCGACAGTCCCCCGCCTTCTCGAACGATTTGGGGTCGAAGTACCAGAGCCAGAATCTGTCCCAGACGCGAACATCTGACATGGGGGGCCGCCTGAACCCTCTAGAGGGCCGGCCTGCCTGCCGGTCGCGCGAGCCACCGCCAGACGTGCACCACGCCGCGCATCGCGAGGCGGAGCGCCAGTGACAGCGTCGCGAACACCGCCCCGATGATGGTGGGCAGCACCGCCCCGAACGTGAACGTCATGCCGACGACGAACCCGAGCACATGCTCGGCGCGGTACAGGGGCAACTGAACGGCCAGCGCGAACAGGCCGAAGAAGAGCGCCTGCGTCACCCCAGACGCGCCGAGTTCGAACGCCCCGGCCAGCATCGCTCCGTAGACCGCCGCTCCCACGAGTGCCAGCCAGAGGGGCTTCCACGGGGCCCCGCTGCGAACCCGCGCCGCGACGATGACGCCGAGGAGCGGCAGCGTGAACAGCCCGAGCCAGTTCGACAGGGCTGGCATGTCGCGGCGGTTGAGCAGGTGGTGACTCTGCACGCCCCCGGTGAGGGACTCGTAGCCGAGGTGCAACACCGCCAAAGCCACCGTGAACAGGACGATCATGGCGGGCCTGCGTGACGGCTGGATGAGCATGCGCACGGCTCCGGCGACAGTGGCGATGACGTACCAGACGAGCGCGGAGACCTTCAGGTTCTGGCCGGGCGGCCCAGGCGACACCGGCCGGACCGACGCGTGCAGCCCGATGTCAGTCAGTCGTCAGGCGAGCAGGCCCTTCACCACATGGGCGGGCGCCTCGACGCCGACGAGCTTCTGGTCCAGGCCCTGGTGCCGGAAGGTGAAGGCGTCGTGGTCGAGGCCGAAGAGGTTGAGGATGGTCGCGTGCAGGTCGCGCTGGTGCACGGGATCCTTCGTGATGTTGTAGCTGAAGTCGTCGGTCTCGCCGAACACCGTGCCCGCCTTCACGCCACCGCCGGCCATCCACATCGAATAGCAGCGCGGGTGGTGGTCGCGCCCGTAGTTGTCTTCCTTGAGCGTGCCCTGCGAGTAGACAGTGCGCCCGAACTCGCCGCCCCAGATGACGAGCGTGTCTTCGAGCAGGCCTCGCTGCGCGAGGTCCGTGATCAGCCCGAAGGTCCCCTGATCCGTGTCCTTGGCCTGCAGCCGGTGCTGGTGCGGGAGATTGGTGTGCGAGTCCCACCCGCGGTGGTAGATCTGCACGAAGCGGACCCCACGCTCGATCATGCGACGCGCCAGCAGGCAGTTGGCCGCGAAAGTGCCGGGCCTGCGCACATCCTCGCCGTACAGCCCGAGCACCGACTCTGGCTCGCCGCGCACGTCGGTGAGTTCGGGCACGGACGCCTGCATGCGGAACGCCATCTCGTACTGCGCAATCCTGGTGTCGGTGTCGGGATCGCCGATGGTGTCGGCGTGCCGCTCGTTGAGCGCCTGCACGCCATCGAGCATCCGTCGCCGGGTCGCCCGATCGACGCCGTCAGGGTCGCTCAGGTAGAGCACCGGATCGCCCGCCCCCCGCACGGAGATGCCCGAATGCCGCGCCGGGATGAAGCCGCTGCCCCACATCCGCGCCGACAGCGCCTGCACGTTCGACTTGTTGGTGTAGGTCGACGTCATCACGACGAAGGTCGGCAGGTTCTCGTTCAGGCTCCCGAGTCCGTACGAGAGCCACGACCCGAGGCACGGCCGGCCCGGCAGCTGGTTGCCCGAGTTGACGGCGATGGTCGCCGGCTCGTGGTTGATGGCCTCGGTGTGCAGCGACTTCACGAGGGCGATGCGGTCGACGATGCGGGCGGTGTGCGGGAAGAGTTCGCTTACCCACATGCCGCTCTGCCCGTGCCGCGAGAAGTTGAAGAGGCTCGGCGCAATCGGGAACGCCTTCTGCCGCGAGGTCATCGTGGTGAGGCGCTGGTCGCCGCGCACCGATCCCGGCAGGTCCTTGCCGAACATCGCGCGCAGCTTGGGCTTGTAGTCCCAGGTGTCGAGCTGCGACGGCGCACCGGCCGGGAACAGCCAGATGGCGCGCCGCGCCTTGGGCCGGAAGTGCGGCAGGTTCGGGAGGCCGTTGGGCGCCCCGGCGATGAGGCCCGCGCCGCCGAGCATCGACGCGACGGCCACCGAGCCGATGCCGCGTCCGGCCTGGGCCAGCAGTTCGCGCCTGGTCAGCCTGTGGTCCTCGCCGCCGAAGCAGTTGCCGTGTCGTGACGGTGCGGTCACTTGTTGAGTGCCTCGTCGAGGTTGAGAAACAGGCTCGCGACCATCGTCCACGCCGCGAGTTCCTGAGTGGGAATTCGGGGGTCAGGCGCCGAGTCGCCGATCGTGACCAGCGCCTTCGACGTCGCGCCATCGGCCGCGTAGCGCTGGCGGAGATCCCGGACCACGGGCCGGAGGGCATCACGCTCGGCTCCCGCCAGCGGGCGGCTCAGCACGCGCAGCGCCATCGCGTCGAGGCGTGCGCCATCGTCGGCCCCTCGCTCCCTGATGGCGACCTCCGCGAGGCGGCGCGAGGCCTCGACGAACTGCACGTCGTTCAACGTGACCAGGGCCTGGAGCGGCGTGTTGGTCCGCTCGCGATCGACGGCGCACTGCTCGCGCGTCGGCGCGTTGAAGGTCTCCATGGACGGCGGCGGGGCCGCGCGCTTCCAGAAGGTGTAGAGGCTGCGACGATAGTTGGCCTCGCCGCGGTCGGCGACGTAGATCTTCGTGTTGCTCTCCTCCATCGCGACGGTTTCCCAGATCCCCGCCGGCTGGTAGGGCTTCACGCTCGGGCCACCACGCCTGTCGGCAAGCAGGCCCGAGGCGCGCAGCGCGAGATCGCGAATCATCTCGCCGTGCATGCGGAACCGGGGCCCGCGCGAGAGCAGGCGATTGTCGGGATCCTTCTCCTGCTTCTCCTTGCTCGCGACGGCGGACTGCTTGTAGGTCGCCGACGTGACCATCAGCCGGAAGAGCGCCTTGACGTTCCACCCCGACTCGCGGAACTCCACGGCGAGCCAGTCCAGCAGCGGCTGGTTCGTGGGCGTATCGCCCGTGGTGCCGAACTCGCCGGGGGTCGTGACGATCCCCTGGCCGAAGATCTGCGCCCAGAAGCGATTGACGTTCACGCGTGCTGTCAGGGGATGATCCGGGCGCGTCAACCAGCGCGCGAGGCCCAGCCGGTTGGCGGGCGCGCCTCTCGGCATCGGCGGCAGGACCGCCGGGACGGCCGCACCGACACGCTCGCCCTCCTGGTCGTACTGGCCCCTGATGAGGATCCGCGCGAAGGGCGCCTCGCCCGGCTTCTCGGCGGCGATCAGGCTCACCTTCGAGCGGGCCTTCACGCCGTCGAACTCGTCGACGAGGCGCTGCAACGCCTGCTGGTGGTGCACGGCCTCGGGGTCGACGAAGGCGAGATAGTAGTCGCGCAGCGGCAACAGCTGCGCGTCGGTGCGCTCGGCCGGGGGCGTGGCGAGGACCACCTCGAGCGCGGTGCGCCGCGCCAGCACCTGCGCCTCCGGTGTCGTGAGGGCCCGTCGATACAGGCGGAGATCGTGGATGGCCGCCCCGCCCGCCCCTTCTCCGTTGCTGCGCCGGTTCAACCGGAGCGGGGTCTTCGTGCGTATGGATCCGCGGAGCGAATCCACTTCCTCGTAGACCCCCTGGCGCCTGCCGTCGTAGTAGATCCTCACGCCCTTGGCCTGACGCGATCCGTCGTACGTGACCAGGATGTGGTGCCATCCCTCCGACGACACGGCCCCTCGCGCCACGACCTTCAGCGCGTCCTGATTCCAGGAGCCAATCATCTGGACGCCGACGCGGCTGCCCTTCAGCCAGACGTCCCACCCGCGCAGGCCGCTGCCGACGTCCATGCGGGCCAGCAGCGCGCCGTCGACGTTGTCGGGCAGTTGCACCCAGGCGCCGACCGAGAAGGGCTGGTCCGATTCGATGTCGCCGAGCGACCCGAGATTGGCCGTCACGCCCGTCGGCAGGCGAAGCCCCGGACCGTGCGGAGCGTCCACGACCTGCGGCCGGCCGCCGGTGAAGTCGAGCGGCGGCCCCTGGGACACCGTGTTGCGCAACGTGGCCGGGTTGGCCTGGTCGCTCACGAGCCGGAGTTCGAGCCCGGCGTCCGAGACCGTCGGCAGGTCGGCGGCCCCGCGCGCCTGCTGCCAGTCCATGAACGCGGCCTCGGCGGCCTCGAGATGGGCGTCGTATTCCTGCGTCACGCGGTCGATCTCGTGAGGGAGCGCGGCGTCGCGCGCGGCGTCCTCCGGCCGCGGGATGCGCAGGACCGGCGGCGAGTCCATCACGTTGCCGTCCATGGCCGGTTGCGTGGTGTTCCGGAAGAACGCCGCCATGCTGTAGAAGTCCTTCGCGCTGATCGGATCGAACTTGTGATCGTGGCAGCGCGCGCAGCCCATGGTCAGCCCCAGCCACACCTGCGACGTCGTCTCGACGCGATCGGTCGCGTAGTTGGCCAGGTTCTCCTCGGGAATCGTCCCGCCTTCGTTGGTGCTCATGCCCGCCCGGATGAACCCGGTCGCGATCAGCTGATTGGGCGTCGGCCGGGGCAGCAGGTCGCCGGCCACCTGCTCGAGCGTGAACCGGTCGAAGGGCTGGTTGGCGTTGAAGGCGTCGATGACCCAGTCGCGATAGGGCCAGATGCTGCGGTAGTTGTCGAAGTGGTAGCCGTGCGTGTCGGCGTAGCGCACGGCGTCGAGCCAGTAGCGCGCCCGGTGCTCGCCGTAGCTCGGACGCGCGAGCAGGCGGTCGACCAGCGCTTCGTAGGCGCCCGGCGACGAGTCGCGCACGAACGCGTCGACCTCTTCGGGCGTCGGCGGCAAGCCCGTCAGGTCCAGCGAGACACGCCGGATCAGCGTGTGGCGATCGGCCTCCGGGTTGGGCGTGAGGCCCTCGGCCTTCAGCCGGGCCCGCACGAAGCGATCGATGGGATTGGAGCCCGATCCAGGAACATCAGGAAGGGCCGGCCGCACGGGCGGGATGAAGGCCCAGTGGGGCTCGTACGCGGCCCCATCCTTGATCCACCGTTCGAGCAGCGCGATCTCGCGCGGCGCGAGGGTCTTGTGCGTCTCGGGCGGCGGCATCACCGTCTCGGGATCGCTCGACAGGATGCGCCGCATCAGGGGGCTGCGCGCGGGGTCGCCCTTGACGATGACGGGCTGGCCGTTCTTGCGTGGTGCGAAGGCGAACTCGGGCCGATCGAGGCGCAGCTCTGCCTCGCGTGCGCCCGGGTCAGCGCCATGGCAGCGGAAGCAGTGGGCGACCAGGATCGGGCGGATGTCGCGGTTGAACGAGATGGTGCCTGGCAGCGAGGGCGCCGTGGCCGGGGCCGGGGCGGCAGCCGTCTTGCGCCACGTCACGTGCGGCGCCACGGCCGCGACGAGCAGCGCCACCGGCAGCACCGAGGCGAGCAACAGAATCCGCGGGGCTTTCATCCGTCTGCGGAGGATAGTCGTCGCCGACGCGCAGGCGCAAGCCGTCAGCGAGCGACGGACAGGTCCTTCCGCGCCTTGCGGAGGGCGGCGACCCCGCTGTCGGTCACCCGGGTGCCACCGACGTACAGCCGCGTCACGCCCGCCAGCCGCTGGATCGACGGCAGTCCCTCGTCGGAGACCGCGGTGCCGTAGAGACCGAGCGTCCTGAGGTTGGCGAGCGGGGCGAGCGCCGCGACCCCGGCGTCGCCCACGGCCGTCTCGCGCAGGTCGAGATGTTCCAGGTTCGGCATCGCCGCCACGGCCTTCAGGCCGGCGTCAGTGACCGCCGTGCGCGACAGGTCGAGCCACACGAGGTCGCGCCCCACCGCCGACAGCTTCGCCAGGTCCGCATCTCCGAAGGCCGGCCCTGCCACCGCCGCGGTGTACTCGAGTTCGCGCTCCCCGGGCACGATCGTCTTCAGCGCCCCGGGAACGGCGGCCCGCACCGACGCGAGCGTGGCCTCGTACTCGGCGGCCTGTCGACGCTGATGCGCCTCGATCTCCTGGCGTTCCGACTCGGGCAGGATCCGCGCGAAGGCCGCGCGCACCTCGGCGGGCGCCTTCATCGTCCGGAACGTCCCCTTCGCGGGCGCCCCGGCTGCCACCCACCAGGTCAGCACCGCCGACTCGTCGTCTGTCAGCGCCGGACGGCCCTTCGGGGGCATGTGCTTCTTGTCGTCGAGCGGCAGGTGCAGCCGCTTCAGGAGTTCGCTGTCGGCGGCCACGCCGGCAATCACCACTGGCCCGGACACGCCCCCGGCCATCACGGCCGCATGGGTGTCCATCACCAGGTCGCCCTTGCGCTTGCCGGGGTTGTGGCACGCCGTGCAGTGGCGCTCGAGGACGCGCAGGGCGACGCCGTCGAAGACCTCGCGATCGGCGATCGCCGTACGCCGCTCGAGGGTGCGATCACGAGGAATGGGCAGGCCCGCCAGGCGCCGGATGGGGGCAGGCGCGTGCTCGGTGAGGTACTCCTCCCCGTGCGTCAGGCTGCCGCCGGCGTGCGCGGCGACCGCCATGGCGCCGGTCGTGGCCAGGACCACGACGGTCGCGAGGGACCGAAGGGCGGCCTGGTCTGGCCGCGCCTGCGCCAGCGTGTGCAACACCAGGCCGACGAAGGCGCCGATCGCCGTCGCCACGCCGGTCCAGAGGTGCCGGGTGAGCAGCGCATCGTCGTAGCCCCCCTCGTGCGAGAGGAACCACCCCGCGACGGCGGCGGCAAAGCCGCTGAGTGCGGCCAGCCACAGCACCGACTCGAGGACGTTCGGCGGAAAACTCGGCGCCACGCGTTCGAGCCCGGGCAAGCGCGTGGCCTCGAGCAGCAGCGCGAGGATCAGCAAGGCCACCGGCAGGTGCAGCACGGACGGGTGGAAGCGTCCGAGGAACAGCGCGAACTGCGGCAGGGTCGAGCCATCCCCGAGTTGCAGGAACGGCAGGACCGCGAGCACGAGGATGGCGGGAATCGCGACCGCGAGCACGACCAGCGAGTGCGTCCGGGCAGGCGCCTCTGGTGGACTGGACATGTCAAGCCCGCGGACGCAATGGCATGGTGGCGCCGGCCATCATCGCTCCCGACAGCAGCGAAGGCAAGCCGGCGCCGATCTCATCTCCGTCAGCCGAGCAGGAACCGGTAGATCAACGTCCCGACTGCCACTCCAATCGCCAAGCCGAGACTGAACTTCTTCGTCCCCTCGTTCATCCCTGATCTCCTGTGGTCACGCGCCGCGCCGTCGGCGTGGTGCGTCGGCAATCGCCCGAGTCACCGGTGGCTTCCATCATACCGGCCGGGAAGAACGCGCCGCCAGCCAGAACGCCCCTGAGCCGACGCGGCATGTTGGTCCCATTTTTCGGCACCTTTTGTCTCCAAATTGCGGATAACACCTGCCCCACGCTGACGCACGGCCGCGACTTCGCGCACGAAACACGAAAGACTCCTGTGGCACAGGCCTTGCTCAAGTCAGATAACACAAGATCATTTTCTTGAGTCAGGCGAGTTGTGGCCAGCCACGATGGTGGCTGTGGCCCAGGAGAAACCCGATGCGACGACTGTCTCGTGTAACCCTGCTCTCGCTGGCCCTGTTGGGCGTGGCGTCGGCGGCGAACGCTGCCGTCATCAACTTCACCGACGAAGAGGCGGTACTGCCGGTAAGCTGCTGCGGAACCGTGGCCCCGAACTCCTTCAGCGGAGTCACGGTCAACAACGTCTATTGGTATCCCGACCCACGCGACACGTTCGACGGAGAGGGCATTGCGGTTGACACCGATCCGGCCACAATCGTGTTCGATTCCGTAACAACGTTCGTCACGTTCCAGTACTGGGTGATCTACGGCTTTACCGGAACGTATTCGGCCCTCGACTCCCTCAACAACGTCGTCGACACCTTTGTCGTCGGGGCGCCGAACGTCGACGCTCTCGGTACCCACACGTTCAACGGCGCCATCAAGACGCTGCAATTCAGTGGCACCCGAGCGTTCATCCAGGTGTCCGGCGTGGAGTTCGAATCGTCGCCAGTGCCCGAGCCGGCCAGCCTGACGCTGCTGGGATTGGGCCTGGCGGCGGCCGTCCGAACCCGTGCCCGCCGGAAGGCCTAGACCAGCCCCTTGCGTTTGCCCGACAACGGTCCTGACGCCGGGACCGTTGTCGCGTACTCCTGCTCCAGGAACTGCAGGAATGCCCCTGGCGCCATGGCTCGCCGGTGCACCTATAATCGCGCCTCCACGTCCCACCGAGGTCCGATGCACCGATACGCCAGCCACCTGCCCGTCCTGCTCCTCGTCGTCCTCCTGCTACCGCAGGCACCACGCGCACAAACGAGAGCGCAGAACGACAAGGCGGCAGCCGATGCCGTGAAGCAGAAGACGCTCCCGCTGATCGCCGAGCGCCCGATGTCGTTCACGACGTCCGAGGCGACCTGGATGTCGCTCGACGTGTCGCCCGACGGCAAGACCATCGTCTTCGAGCTCCTCGGCGACCTCTACACCCTGCCCATCGCCGGCGGCGAGGCAACGCGGATCACCAGCGGACAGGCCTACGACATGCAGCCGGCCTGGTCGCCCGACGGCACGCACCTGGTGTTCATCAGCGACAGGAACGGGTCGGAGAACATCTGGATCGCCAACGCCGACGGCAGCAAGCCCCGCGCCATCACCACGACCGAGCGCGACAACTACATGTCGCCGACGTGGACGCCCGACGGCGCCTACGTGATCGCCGCCAAGGGCTCGCAGCTCTGGATGTACAACCAGGGCGGCGGCAGCGGCGTGCAGATGACCGGCGCCAACAGCCGCCCCGCCGCCACGCCGGGCCCGGGGCCTGGGGGTGCGGCGACGCCGGCGATCCTCGGACCCGCCTTCGGCAAGGATCCGGACTCGCTCTGGGTCAACGTGCGCGGCACCGTGCGCCCGGGCCTGCCGACGCGCCTGATCGACGACGATGAGTCGAGGGCCGATTTCGATCCGCACACGCTGCGCAGCAATCCACGGGTCATCGGGCAGTACCAGGTCGCGCAGCTCGATCGCAAGTCGGGTCGCCTGCTCGTCCGCACGCACGAACACACGGGCGCCTTCCGCCCGGTGCCGAGTCCAGACGGGCGATGGCTCGTCTACTCCACGCGGCACGACGCACGGCAGGGGCTGAAGCTGCTCGACCTCACGACCGGCGAGGACCGGTGGCTGCGCATGGACGTGCAGCGCGACGACAGCCAGGGCGGCGGCGCGCGCGATCGCGACGTGTACCCGGGCTCGGCCTTCACGCCAGACTCGTCCTCCCTCATCACCAGCTACGACGGCAAGCTCTGGCGCGTCGCCGTGCCGACCGGCGAGGCCGTCGAGATCCCCTTCACCGCGAAGGTCGACCAGCGGATCGGCTCGCTGGTGAAGTTCGACTACCCGATCGACGACGAGAAGCTGCGCGTGTCGCAGATCCGCGGCGCGCGCCCCTCCCCCGACGGCACGCGCGTCGTCTTCACCGCGCTCGATCGGCTGTGGATCGCCGACTTGCCGCAGGGTCGCGGCACCAAGAAGGAGAAGGCTGGGGACGCCGACGGCCCTGGTAGGGACCGCTCTCCGAGCGGTCCGTCGACCACGCCCGAGGGAGCGGCCGCCAACGGGGCCGCCGCGGCAACATCGACCGCGGCGACTGCTCAGGCAGCAGCGCCAGCGGTGGAAGCACCGCCTGTGCCGGTCCCGACGATTCGCAACGCGCGACGCCTGACGACGGGCACCGACGTCGAGCACGGGCCGGTGTGGTCGCCCGACGGGCAGTTCATCGCCTATGTCACCTGGAACGACGAGGACGGCGGTCACATCCGCCGCGTGCGTGCCGACGGCACCGGCCAGCCGGAACGGCTCACGTCGGCCACGGCGTTCTACGACCGGATCGCCTACACGAAGGACGGCTCACGCCTGATCGGCGTGCGCGGCTCGAAGATGCACCGGCTCCGCACCCTCGAGGACTTCGGCAGTCACAGCGGCGCCGCCGAACTCGAGTACGTGTGGTTGCCCGCCAACGGCGGCACCGTGACGCGCATCGCGTGGGCCGGCGGCGGCTCGACGCAGGAGGGCCGTGAGGCACCACACGTCGGCCCCGATCCGGATCGCATCTACGTGTGGACGGGCTCGGACGGCCTCGTGTCGATGCGCTACGACGGCACCGACATCACGACGGTGGTGAAAGTGACGGCGCCCGCGCCACCGCCGCCGGCCGACGCACCGCCGGGGCTGCCGCCGCCGACGCCAGACGAGGTGCTCCTGTCGCCTGACGGGACGCGCGCGCTCGTCCGCGCCAACCGCAACGTCTACATGATCACGGTGCCGCCGGTCACCGGGAACGCGCCGACCGTGTCGGCCGCGTCCTCATCATCGGTGCCTACCTGGCGGCTGACGAAGGTCGGCGGCGACTTCATCGGGTGGACCGCCGACAGCCAGCGCGCGCACTTCTCCATCGGCCGCAGCATCTTCGTGCACGACATTGCGATGCAGGCCGAGGTCGACCTGGCCAACCGCCTGAAGGCCGAGACCGAGGCCGAGCGTGCCGCAGCCCCGCCGGCAGGGGCACCTGCAGCGGCACCTGCAGCGGCAGCCCCCGCGCCGGCCGCGACGCCATCGGCCGACAAGCCCGCCGACGCGAAGCCTGCGGCCGCACCGAAGATCCCGACGCTCGAATACGAGCCCCATCGCGTCGACGTCGAGCTCGTCGTCGACAAGGACAAGCCGACGGGCGTGATCGCGCTGCGCAACGCGCGCCTGATCACGATGAAGGGCGCCGAGGTGATCACGCGCGGCGACATCGTGATCACGGACAACCGCATCACGGCAATCGGCCCGCGAGGCAAGGTGGCGATCCCGGCCGGTGCGGTCGTGCGCGACCTCGCGGGCAAGACGATCATGCCGGGCCTGGTCGACATCCACGCCCATACGTGGGTGGCGTGGGGCGTGCACCGCAACCAGGTGTCGCAGTTCCTCGCGCAGTTGGCATTCGGCGTCACGACGCAGCGCGACCCGCAGACCGCGTCGGAAGATGCGCTGACCTATCAGGACCTGATGGAGGCCGGCCAGCTGATCGGCCCACGCCTGTACTCGACGGGCCCCGGCATCTTCGCGGCCGACAACATCCGCAGCCTCGAGGACGCGCGGGATGCGCTGCGTCGGTACTCGGACCACTACAACACCAAGACGATCAAGCAGTACCTGGTCGGCGACCGCAAGGTGCGGCAGTGGGTGATCATGGCCGCGAAGGAGCTCGGGCTGACGCCGACGACCGAGGGCGGCTCGAACTTCACGATGAACCTCACGCTGATGCAGGACGGCTATGCCGGCCTCGAGCACGCCCTGCCCATCAGCCCGTTCTTCACCGACGTGGTCGGACTCGGTGCAGCCAGCGGCATCACCTACACGCCAACGCTCATCGTCAGCTACGGTGGCCCGATCGGCCGCCAGCACTACCTGACCAACGGCGCCAGCCTCGACGCGGATCCCCGCCTGCGGCGCTTCACGCCCCATGAGGAACTGGACAGCTGGCGCAACACCGACTGGCACCGCGAGGACCAGTACGTGTTCCCGCTGCACGCGAAGCAGCTGACCAAGTGGGTGGCCGGCGGTGGCAAGGTGGGCCTGGGCTCGCACGGCGAAGTACAGGGCATCGGCGTCCACTGGGAGCTCTGGATGATGGCGTCTGGTGGCATGGCGCCGCACGCGGCCCTGCGCGCGGCAACGATCGACAGCGCCGACGCCATCGGCTTCGGGAAGGAACTCGGGTCGCTCGAGGTGGGCAAGCTCGCCGACCTGCTCGTGCTCGACGCCAACCCGCTCGACGACATCAAGAACACGTCGCGGCTTGCCGAGGTGATGAAGAACGGGCGTCTCTACGAGGCGGCGACGCTGAACGAGACGTATCCGCGACAGAAGGCACTCGGCCCGCAGTGGTGGTGGGCACTCGAGCCGCCCGCGCCGGCATCGACGGCAGCCCCCGCCCCGGCAGCGGCGAAGCCCCGGGGCAAGTAGCGTCAGTGTCGGACGTGGACGGGGTCACGCAGGTGGGCCAACAGGCTGGACGAACGTTCGTCGTATCGCTCGCCTGCCTGGCCGGCGTGGCGCTGATGGCCA
>NZ_JBIINP010000302.1:0-3943 GCF_044337415.1 Luteitalea sp. | reverse complement strand
CCGCAGGGTGTCGGCACGCCCGTCGTGTGGACGGCCAGCGCGAGCGGCGGCCAGCCGCCCTACCAGTATCAGTTCGTGCTCTTCAACGGCACGAGCTGGGTCGACGTCGGGCCGTGGTCCACCACCAATACCTACGCGTGGACGCCGGGCACGGCCAACGACGGGTACCAGGTGGCGGTCCGCGCGCGGAGCGCCTGGAACAGCGGGTCCAGGGAGTTGGCGACGGCGCAGGCTTTTGCGATCAAGCCCGTGGTGACGGGCCTGACGCTGACGCCAAGTGTCGCTGCGCCACGCGCGCCGAATACCAGCATCACCTGGACAGCCAGCGCCAGCGGGGGCGTCGCGCCCTACCAGTACCAGTTCGTCGTCTTCAACGGCACCACGTGGGTGGATGCCACGTCGTGGTCCACCACGGCCACCTGGCAGTGGACGCCGACCAGCGCCAACGCCAACTACCAGGTCGCGGTGCGGGCCAGGAGCGCGTGGAGCAGTGGTGCCCGGGAGAGGGCCGTTGCCCAGGCCTACCCGATCATGCCGCTGGTCACCGGCCTCACGCTCACACCGAGCGTCGCGTCGCCGCAGGGCGCTGGCGCGACGATCACGTGGACCGCCACGGCAAGCGGCGGGCAGGCGCCGTATCAGTACCAGTTCGTCCTGTTCAACGGGACCACCTGGCAGGACGTGTCGGCGTGGACCACCGTCAACACGTTCACCTGGCGGCCAACGGTCGCCAATGCCAACTACCAGATCGCGGTCCGTGCACGGGGCTCGTGGAACTCCGGGGCACGCGAGATGGCCGTGGCGCAGGCCTTCGTCATCAAGCCCGTCGTGACGGCGATCACCCTCACGCCGAACCTGGCCGCCCCGCGGGCGGTCGGCGCCACCATCACCTGGACGGCATCCGCCTCGGGTGGGGAGGGGCCGTACCTCTACCAGTTCGTGGTCTTCAACGGGACGTCGTGGGTCGATGCGGGCTCCTGGTCGTCCACCGCCACGTTCGCGTGGTCGCCGAGCCCTGCCAACATGAGCTATCAGGTGGCCGTGCGCGCCAAGGGCTCCTGGAACTCGGGGGGGAGGGAACTCGCGGTCGCGGCGGCGTACCCGATCACTCCGTAAGTCCGGCAGGGTCACTGGAGTCCGACCCCACGGGTGCCGACAAGTGTCCCTGTGTGGACCGAGTCCAGCGGCGACGACATGACGACGAGCGGTGCCGGTATCTGCGTCGTCGTGCAGTTCCTGCGCTTCGTCGAGGGGCTCTGGCCGTTCTGGGAGGCGCTGGCCCGCGACCTCGAGGCACAGGGGCAGTCGCTGGTCATCCTGTCGCCACACGCGCCGCCGCCCGGCGCGCACTGGCCTCCGGTCCTGCCGATTCCCTACGCCATTGGCGAGTACACGGCCGTCGCGCCGCCCGTCCCTCGGGCGCACTGGGCCGACCTCCTCGAGGTGGACTGGGCCTTCCACTCGCCGACGCATCCCCCAGCGCCCGCGCCCGGGCTCAGCGAGATGGCCTCGGCGCAGGGGCTCGTCGACGCGCTGCTCGACCACCTCCAGCCCGATGTCGTCCTGGCGTGGGCGCCGCCGTTTCCGCAGAGCCGACTCCTGTTGCACGACGCGCGCTGGCGGGAAGTGCCCGCCTTCGGCATCGAGCGGGGGTTCCTGCCCGGCACGCTGACCCTCGAGAGCCACGACGTCGGCTTCGGCGCCGACATCATCAGCCACCCTGCGCTTCCAAGCGCCCTGGCAGATCACATGCCGCACCCCGACATGCTGGCGGCCCTGCGCGTGCACGCGGGCCTGGATGCCGGCGAGCCGGCGCCGCAGCCGCGTGATGCCTCGCGCGCTCCCGTGGTCACGTTGCTCGGTTCCTGTCCGGGCTTCAACCTCCAGCCGCGCCAGTCGCGCATGATTCAGCTGGCGTCCCCATGGTTCTCGTCGTTCGGCGAGGCGTGCGACGCCCTCGCCGACGCCCTGCCGGCTGGCGTGCGCTTGAGGGCGCGCCCGCACCAGGCCGACGTCGAGGGGCGGCGCTACTGCGCCTCGTCCACGCGTGTCGAGGCGGCGCTCTCCGACTCGATCTCGGACCTCGTCGCCACCTCGGATGTCATCGCCGTGGTGGGGGGCACCCGCACACAACTCGAGGCGGTCCTCGCGGAGCGGCCGGTGCTGACGCTGTCGCGTGGACCCTTGTGGGGCGCCGGCGTGGCCTACGAGTTCGGCGGCCAGGATCTCCGCGCTGTCGTCAGGCAGGCGCTGGCGCGAGAGGGATGGGCCGATCGCCTCGACGCGGGTCGTCGCCTCGTCGGCTTCCTGGCCGCGCACACGTTGTACGCAGTCCCAGGCGTACCCCTGCCGCGCGGGGCCGCCGATCTCGCGACGTTTCTCGGTCGGTTCCGGCTGCCTCAGGCCGCGCCCGAGCCGCTGCCCCGGCGTCTGGATCGCTATCTTCGCGCGACGGCGCCGCTGCTGGCCGACTACGTCACGCGCGAGGTGCGAAGCGGCGCCAGGTCCTCGACGCTGTCGACGCAGGCGTACCTCGAGGCTGGCCTCGCTGCGGAGGTCCGCAGGGCAGGCGTCCGGCGGGTCGCTCTCTACGGCGCCGGCGTCGTCGGTCACCGCATGCGCGAGTTCCTGGCGGCCTGTGATGTCACGGTGGTGGCTGTGGTCGATCGCGATCCCGCCACGCACGGATACACCGAGGAGGCGGTGCCCGTCCTTGGCCCCGACGCGCTCGCGGGGCTGACGGTGGACGCGGTGATTCTGGCCACTCATGCGTATGAGGCGGCCATGCGGCTCGACCTGGCCGCCCGGGGCGTCGCGCCGCCTCTCGGGGTCTGGGGCGTTTCCGACTATCCTGCCAGCCATGCTCGATGACCTGCCGTCTCCGGACACGGCCTATGCGCACGAGAATGCGTTCTACCTGACGTGCGCCCCAGGCCGGCTCGGCAAGATGCTGGCGCACATGGAGCTGTACCGCCAGGCGGCGCAAGTGCCCGGGGCGATCGTCGAGTGCGGCATCTTCAAGGGCGCCTCCTTCGCGCGCCTCGCGATGGCGCGCCACCTGTTCGAATCAGAGGGCACGCGTCCGCTGATCGGGTTCGACACCTTCGGCGCATTTCCCGAGACGGGCTTTGCCGCTGACCAGGCGCCCCGCGAGCGCTTCATCGCCAGCGCGGGAAGCGAGAGCATCTCCGTCGAGCAGCTGCGTGGCGTGCTCGCCCACAAGCGCTGCGAGTCCAACGTCACGCTGGTGCCGGGCGACATCTGCACCACGGTCCCCGAGTACGTCGGCGCGCATCCGGAACTGCGGCTCGCGCTGCTGCACGTCGACGTCGACGTCTTCGAGCCCACCGAGACCGTGATGACCCACCTGGCGCCGCTCGTCGTCCCGGGCGGCATCATCGTCCTCGACGACTACGGCATCTTCCCGGGCGCCACCCGGGCCATCGATGCCTGGTTGGAGGGCCGGCCCGAGCGACTGCGGAGGATGCCGTACGCGCTGGCGCCGGCCTATGTCGTCCGTGCCTGAGGCGGCGACGATCCCCTGATGTATCCTTCGCGCCATCAGCATCGGGATGGCGTCGGGCGGCGCGGCGACGGCAGTGGCCTCGAGGGCCGAGGGCTGTCGGCTGGCCGTCGCTGGGGCCCTGACGCCGACGGTGGCCCGACGCCCGGCGGGGCCATCGGGAGCATCGCCCTCAAGAAAGACTCGCCTGTTGCCGAAGAAATGACGAGTAGCCGGGACATGCTGCACTGAGCACGGAGATTGCTTCAGGGGGCAGAGCGGGACTCCGGAGTGAGCCCCGTCGGCACGTGACCAGTGGGCGCAGGGAGGCGCCGAGGCACACATGGGCGATGTCATCCTGTTGACCGGGGCAGATGGCTACGTCGGATCCCGCCTGGCAGGTCCGCTGGCCGGACGCGGCGCCGTCGTGGGTGTGTCCCG
>NZ_JBIINP010000301.1:0-3946 GCF_044337415.1 Luteitalea sp. | reverse complement strand
CCGGCCGATGAACGGTCGGAGCCGTATGGGCCGGGCTCTCAGGCTCAGGGCTCAGGGCTCAAGGCTCAGAGAGCATTCCGCCGCAGGGCGCGTCACCGACTGCCGACTCCCGACTGCCGCTTCCCGCTTCCCGATTCCCGCTTCCCGATTCCCGGCCCGACACACGGCGCGATGGGACATCGCGCCCTACCTCAGAAATAGAGCGCCCTACCTCAGAAGTAGAACTTGAACCCGAGCTGGAACTGGCGCTGCTCGTAGCCGGCCGTCGGCTGCAGTTCGTCGGTGCTGGTCGGCAGCACGCCCGTCGGCACGCCCTGCGCGTTGGTCGGGATGATGCGGTTGACGGCCGACGTCTGGACCGTGTTGAACAGGTTCTTGAACTCCGCCGCGATCTCGAGGCGCCGGTTGCCGCCGAACGGGATGAAGCGCGAGAAGCGGGCATCGACGTTGTAGCGGGCCGGCAGGTACAGCGAGTTGCGGCCGACGAACAGCGGGCGGTCGGCGAGCACGCCGTCGGCGTTGAGGTCGGTGCCGCTGCGCAGGTTGACCGGTAGGCCCGAGTTGAACTGGAGCATCAGCCCGAGCTGGTTGCCGTTGACGATGGCGCCGGCGATGCCGTCGATGTCGAACTGCGGCTGCAGCACGACGCTGCCAGCGAAGCTGTGGCGGGTGTCGAGCAGGTTCACGCCGCGATCGCGCTCGAGGTCGGTCGGGTCACTGACGCCGTCGTCGCCCTGTACCGAGAGGGCGGTGGTGAGCGGCGCGTTGTCGGTGCCCTTGCCGAGCGTGTAGTTGACGTCGAACTGGATGCCGTTGCTGAGGCGCTTGCCGAACTGCAGCATCATCGCGTTGTAGGTGGAGTCGCCCACCGACTGCACGACGTTGATCTGGTTGAAGCGCGGGTCGAGGCGGGTGTCGGTGTTGACGGCGGTGCTGAACACCGGGCGCCCGTCGGCCAGCGAATTCACCGGGTTGATCGGGTTGATGTTGACGATCACCGGCAGCAGGTCGCCCTGCACGAAGGTGTAGCCCACAGAGCCGTAGTAGTTCCGGCCGAACGCGCGCTCGTAGGTGACGTTGTTCTGCCAGGTGCGTGCGACCTCGAAGTCGGGCGACACCGTGGTGATCGACTGGCGCGGCAACGTGAAGCCCGGCGGCAGGTTGCCGAGGGTGGTGGGGAATGCCGGCGCGTTGGCCGCCGTGCCCTGCACGGTGACGTTGACGCGGGCCGGGTTGCCGTTGTTCTGGATGGCCGTCTCGTAGGCGCCGAGCAGCATCTGGTCGTACATGATGCCGCTGCTGGCGCGCAGCACCTGTCGCTTGTCGGCGCCGAAGGTCCAGGCCAGGCCGAAGCGCGGGCCGAGGTTGTTGGAGTCGTCGGCGTAGTTCTGCGAGTAGATGAACGGCGCGTTCGGGTCGCCGTCCGGGTAGTCGTAGAAGTCGTAGCGCAGGCCGTAGATGAACTTCAGGTCGTTGGTGACGCGCCAGTCGTCCTGTACGAAGAAGCTGTAGCCCGACGACTTCATCGTGAAGTCGGGGTTGCCGATCAGCTCCTGGAAGTTGGTGTAGCTGCGCGGGTTGACGCCGTTCTTCGCCGCCAGGTACGCGTCGATGCTCGGGAACGTGTAGAGCTGCAGCAGCGTGGACGTGCGGCTGTCGTTGATGATCTGGATGTCGCCGCCGAACTTGTAGCTGTGGTTCCCGCGCAGGTAGGTGAAGTTGTTCACCACCTGGAAGATGCCCTGCTCGAAGCCGAAGCCGGCATCGTTCGCGCCGCCGATCGGCCCGCCGAAGTTGGCGATGCCGGGGATGTTGACGGCCGGCCCCGTGCCCGAGAAGTCGTTGCCGGCGCGGCTCTGCACGCGGCGCGCGTACTGCACGCGCAGCTCGTTCAGCATCTTGCTGCCGAACGACGACACGAGCTGCCCCGACGAGCTCTCCATGGCGTCGAGGAAGTCGGTGGTGCGCTCCATGCTCGTGAGGGCGCCGCCGATGTTGTTGGGCGAGTCGTTGCGGAAGATGATCGTGCGACCCGTCAGGCGGTGCGCGGGATTGATCTGGTAGTCGGCCTTGCCGATGAAGAAGCGCGCCGTCTGCTCGCGCGGCACCACCGAGGGCTGCGCCGCCAGGCCGATGCGCGCCGCGTTCTCCGGCAGGATCGTGATGACGCTCTGGGCCGACAGGTCACGGTAGGTGCTCTCGAAGCCCGTGAAGAAGTGCAGCGTGTCCTTGACGATGGGCCCGCCGAGCTCGGCGGTGAACGTGTCGACCCTGGTGTCCGGGCGACGATCCTCGGTGCGCGGCCCCTGGAAGAAGAACGGGAACGCGCTGAACGGCTTGCGGCGGAAGCGGTAGGCGCCGGCACCGCGGAACTGGTTGGTGCCCGACGGCGTGATCGCGTTGTAGACCAGACCCGTCGTCTGGCCGAACTCGGGCGCGTAGCCGCTGGTGATGACCTTCACCTCGCGCACCATCACCTCGGAGACCGGCAGCAGGCGCAGGCCGGCGCGGTCCTTCTGGGTGTTGGTGTTGCCGTCGATCTGGTAGTTGATGCGCAGCAGCGTGCCGTTGGCGCTGAAGCGCGGCACGCCGAACTCCGAGTTCTCGAACCCGGTCACGCCCGGCTGCAGCAGCGCGAAGTTGTACGGGTTGCGCGAGACGAGCGGCAGGTTCTTGATCTCGTTCTCGTTGAGGTTGCGCCCGGTGTCGACCTTCGACGTGTCGACCACCGGCGCGTCGGCCGTCACCGAGATCGTCTCGGTGAGGTCGCCGACCTCGAGGCGCACGTTGATGTTGGCCGTCTGGCCCGCGCCCACCGTGACGCCCACCTGCTCGAACTTCTTGAAGCCCTGCAACTCGGCGACGACGCGATAGGCGCCCAGCGGCAGCAGGGTGGCCCTGTAGAGGCCGTTCTCGTTGGTCACCACGGACCGGACCGTGCCGGTCTCCGTGTTGGTGACCGTGACCGTCACGCCGGGCAACACCGCACCGGTGTTGTCGGCCACCGTGCCCTCGATGGCGCCGTTGGCAGCCGTGGCCTGCGCGAACGAGGGCGCGGCGGAGAACCCGGCGAACCACACCAGGAGAACGGCGGCCACGCGCAACGCGCGCGCCAGCCAGGGGAAGGTCGTCCGTGCGGACAGCATGAGATTCCTGACTCCTCTTGGAGATGAAGGACGGGAGCGATCCGGCAACACACCGCTCGACGGCGAGTATACGGGCCGTTCTAGAAGCAGACGACGCACCGCCCCCGGCCGTTGCGTCATGGGGCGTGTCATGAGAGCCGGGTACCGGGTACCGGGTACCGGGTACCGGGTACCGGGTACGACTATCTCGATGTGACGATGAGGGCGTCGCTGACGGGGCGGGGGCCGGTGAGGTCGGAGGGGCGATTGACCACCGCCGTGCCAACGACCATTGTCGTGGACCCGCCGCCGTCGAGGTTGACCGCGTCGATGGCGTTCAGGCGTTCAAGCAGCACCCGCAGGTCGGCGAAGGTGGCGCCGACGGCGGTCGGCTGGCGGCCGTCCACGGTGATCAGCCACACGAGGCCGTCGCGATCGCGCGCGATGAGGGTGCGCGGGTGCGTGGTGGTCTCGAAGCCGGGCGTCAGGCGCTCCACCGCCCGATCCGCCGGCTCGCGGCCGTCGCGCAGCAGCAGGCCGGCGCCGCCGACGATGGTGCGGGCGCGCATCCAGTCGCGGACGCGGACGCCGGAGACTACGGTGAGCGCCTCGCGGACCTGGATGGCTGGCGCACGGGTGAGGCCGGCGAGCGCGTCGGGCGCCGCCGTGCCGCCGAACGACAGCACGTAGCCAGAGGCCGGGATGGCGGCGTTGCCGGCGGTCGTGGGCGGCGTCGCCCGCAGCGGCGCGCCGCGCAGCGTCCACTCCAGGCCCTCTGCGGTGTCGGTGGTGGCGCCGGAGGCGGGCGTGTACAGCACGAG
>NZ_JBIINP010000093.1:0-16338 GCF_044337415.1 Luteitalea sp. | reverse complement strand
TCGAATTGCCACCTCAGGGACGGATGATCGTCCCGTCCCGCCGCCGCGTCTGGCCCCACGAGTAGTCGAAGTTGGGCGGGCCAGGCTTGAACGGGAACTTCGCCGCGAGCGCCTCGTCCACCTCCACGCCGTGGCCGGGCGAGTCGTTGGCCACCATGTAGCCGTTGACCTGCTCGGGCGCGCCCGTGAACACCTCGCGCGTCCGTGCCGGGAACGCGCCGCCTTCGTGAATCCCGAAGTTGTAGGTCGAGAGTTCCAGCGCGAGCTGCGCCGCGTGGGCCACCGGTGATGCATCACCTGGCCCGTGCCACGCCGTGCGCACGCCGAAGAACTCCGACAGCGCCGCCACCTTCCGCGCCGGCGACAGCCCACCAATCTGCGAGATGTGGATGCGGATGAAGTCGATCAGGCGCTCGGAGATGAGCGGCAGGTACTCCTGCACCGTGTTGAACAGCTCGCCCATCGCGATGGGGATGCTGGTCTGCTGCCGGAGCTGACGGAACCAGCCGTTGTCCTCGGGTGGGAACGGATCCTCGAGGAAGAAGAGGTTGTACGGCTCCAGCGCCTTGCAGAGGTTGATCGCCTCGTTCAGCTGCACGCGCTCGTGCACGTCGTGCAGCAACTGCACCTCGTCGCCGAGCGCGGTGCGCAGGTGCGCGAAGAGCTTCGGGAGCATGCGGACGTAGGGCGCCGATTCCCAGATGGCGCGCGGGTTGGTCGGCCCCACGGCCTCAGTGGCGGTGCCCGCGGCCGCCGCGTCGCTGCGCGCGCCGTAGGTCGCCAGGCCGGGCACGCCGCCCTGCACGCGCACGTGGCGGAAGCCGGCCGCGATGCCCTTGCGCGCGTTGTCGGTGACCTCGGCGAAGTCGCGGCCGCTGGCGTGGTAGTAGCAGTCGGCGCCGTGGCGCACCTTGCCGCCGAGGAGCTGGTACAGCGGGAGGCCGGCGCGCTTGCCCAGGATGTCCCACAGCGCGATGTCGACGCCGCTCATCGCGTTGAAGAGCACCGGGCCGTTGCGCCAGTACGAGGACATGTACATCGACTGCCAGATGTCCTCGATCTCGTCGACACGGCGTCCGATGAGGAAGGGGCGCAGGTATTCGTCGACGGCGGTCTTCACCACGAGCGCGCGCTGCGTGAACGTCGCGCAGCCCCAGCCGTGCAGCCCGGGCTGGTCGGTCAGCACCTTCACGACGACCAGGCGGATGTTGTCGGGAGCCGTCAGGATCACCTGCACGTCGCGGATGCGGATGGCCGGCAGGCCGCGCGGCGCCGCGGGCACCGCCGGCGTCTGTGCCCACACCGCGCCCGCCGGCAGCAAGCCGGTCCCCATCAGCGCCGAGCCCCTCGCGACCCGGCGCAGCACGTCTCGTCGATTCATGCGGCCTCCTGAGGGTCGCATGCTGTGGGGCCGGCGGGCGCGTGTCAAGTCACCGGCAGGGTGCTGGCCAGGCCAGCGCCCTGCAGTTCGGAACTCGGAGTCGGGAATGCAGGGGGGAGGGCGATACCCGGAGGTACGGCGCCTTCTGCATGGGAGACCCTTCGTTCCGAACTGCAGGATGGAGGTGCGGAGCGCCCTGCTACCGGATCTCGTGCACCTTGCGCACCGACTTGTCGCGCCCCGGGCCATGGCACCGGACGCATCGCTCGACGACCAGGCCCTGATCGAGGGCCAGTTGCGTCGTGTCGAACGAGGCGCCGCCCTCACGCACCATGTGGTCGATCTCCTCGCCCTCGTCATGACACGAGGAGCAGACGGCTGCCGTCGGGCTCACCTTGCGGTCGTTGGTCGGGTCCATGTCGATGGCGACCGTGCCGGTCGGGCTGATGCTGCGCGTGTCGAACGTCGTGCCGAGCACCCCGGCCTTCAGCGGCAACTCGAACGATCCCCGACGCCCATTGTCGACATGGCAGGTCACGCAG
Organism: Luteitalea sp.; assembly: GCF_044337415.1. Classification (GTDB taxonomy): domain Bacteria; phylum Acidobacteriota; class Vicinamibacteria; order Vicinamibacterales; family Vicinamibacteraceae; genus Luteitalea. The sequence continues at coordinate 14,415 of NZ_JBIINP010000093.1, read as the reverse complement.
TTGCGGAGCTTCCCGGGATACTCCTCGAGCGTGCCGGCATCGAAGATGGAGTGGTTGAAGCCGATGGCGACCAGCGGACGCGTGCGGAAGCCCGTGGTGCTCGCATGGATCCCGTGCACCAGGCTCTTGAAGTCGAGGCTCTGCTCGGGGAAGGAGTAGCGGCCCAGGCGGACCTTCGGATCGGTCGGCAGGCGGTACACGATGTCGGTGTTGTTCGGGTTGTGGCACATCACGCACACCTGCGTTTCCTCGGTGCGGTTGTTGCCATGCAGCACGAGCTGTGGCGCCACGCCGGTCCCGTCGGAGCGATGGCACGACTGGCACTTCTCGGGCGTCACCACGGCGCGCTGCGGTGTGACCGCCGCGCCCGCGATCGGGAAGATCCTGAAGGCGCTGCGCACGGGCACCCGCACGGTCCACGCGCCCGTCGCATCCTGGCCCGCGGGGTAGGCCTTCGAGGCCGACCTGCCCGGTCCCGCTCGCCGTGACGGGGACGGGCAGCGGCGAGGTCGCCGTGTAGGTGCCGTCGCCGTTGGGCACGACGCTGGGCGCGAGGGCATTGACCGGGATCGGCATCGCGGCGCCCCGCGCGCCGACAGTGTTGGCCCGGCTGTCGGTGTTGGTGAAGTCGCGCGTGTTCCAGGCGATCTGCAGGAACAGCCGGCTCACGCCCCCGCCGGTCGTCCAGGCCGGGTCGGTCTTGATGTCGTAGGCCGCGCCGGTCGCGGGGTTGGTCACCGAGAAGGTGATGACCGGATACTCGCCGGGCGCCACCGTGGGAAGCCCCGTCGTGAGGCTCTTCACCGCGATCACGTTGAACTTGAATAGCGGCGCGGTCGACGCCGCGCGCGTCCCGACCGTGGTGACGGCGATGGCGAGCGCGATGGCGGTCGCAAGACACGCAGCCCCGGCGTGTCCGATGTGGGGTGAGGCCTTGCGTCCTGTCCCTGCTGGTGACATGGCACGTCCTTCTCCGTGGTGGCGCAGATCGCATCGACGGATTTCCGGCGCCAGACGAATGTGGGGCCTCCGTACCGGCCATGACGGCCGGCCAGACCTCCACCGCGATCCGGACCTGGAGGGTGCAAGGTCGGATCCGAATCGCATCGGCCCAAACCCGGCCGGTCACGCGAGGCCGCGACGCCGTGCGTCCGGATTCCCTACGCGCGCGCCGTGTCGAAACTGCGCACCTCGAACGCAATGACGGGGGGAACGGCGCCGGGCGTGAGGTGCAGCCCCGGCCGCTCAGGGGCGCGGACGGCCGGGAAAATGAGTATCCTCACGCGGGGATCACCGGTTTCCCGGCACCCACGGAGACGCGCCTTCCATGCAGCTCGCCACGATTGACTGGGTGATCCTGGCCATCACCCTCCTCATCTGCTTCGCGCCGGCCCTGTTCTTCGGGCGCCGGGCGAGCAAGAACACCTCGGAGTTCTTCGCCTCGGGGCGGTCGGTCCCGTGGTGGCTCGCCGGGCTCTCGATGGTCGCCACGACCTTCAGCAGCGACACGCCCAACCTGGTGACCGACATCGTCAGGCGCAACGGCGTGGCCGGCAACTGGGTGTGGTGGGCCTTCGTGCTCACCGGCGTCTCGACCGTGTTCTTCTACGCGCGCCTCTGGCGGCGGTCCGGCGTGATGACCGACCTCGAGTTCTACGAGGTGCGGTACTCGGGGCGTGCGGCGGGCGTGGTCCGCGGGTTCCGTGCCGTGTACCTCGGCTTCTTCTTCAACTGCATGATCATGGCGACGGTCAACCTCGCCGCCTGCAAGATCGCCGCGATCCTGTTCGGGCTCGAGCGCTGGCAGACGCTCACGTTCGTCGGCCTGCTCAACGTGGCGTTCGCGGCCCACAGCGGCCTGTGGGGCGTGCTCGTCATCGACATGATCCAGTTCTTCATCAAGATGACGGCGGTGATCGCCGCGGCCTACTACGCGCTGCAGGCGCCCGGCGTCGGCGGCCTCGATGGCCTGATCACGCAACTCTCCACGCGCACCGGGCCGGGCGGACTCGACTACCTGGCCATCCTCCCGGACTTCTCCAACAACTGGGAGCTGGCGGTCGCCATCTTCATCATGCCGGTGGCCGTGCAGTGGTGGGCCGTGTGGTACCCGGGCGCGGAGCCCGGCGGCGGCAGCTACATCGCCCAGCGCATGCTGGCGTCCAAGTCCGAGAAGGACGCCCTCGGCGCCGTGCTGTTCTTCAACGTCGCCCACTACGTGCTGCGCCCGTGGCCGTGGATCCTCGTCGGCCTCGCGTCACTGATCGTCTACCCGCAGCTGTCGGACATCCAGAAGGCGTTCCCGAACCTCGATCCCAAGCTGCTCGGGCACGACATCGCGTATCCGGCGATGCTGAAGTTCCTGCCCGTCGGGTTCGTCGGCCTGATGGTTGGCGGCCTGGTGGCGGCCAACTCGTCGACGATCCTGACGCACCTGAACTGGGGCGCGTCGTACCTCGTGCACGATTTCTACCGCCGCTTCATCAACACGGAAGCGTCCGAGGATCACTACGTGCGCGCCGGACGGTGGGCGACCCTGCTGCTCTTCATCTGCTCGTCGGCGACGGTGTACCTGCTCGACACGGCCAAGGACGCCTTCGACATCATCCTGCAGGTGGGCGCGGGCACCGGGCTGCTGTATCTCGTGCGCTGGTTCTGGTGGCGCGTCAACGCGTGGTGCGAGGTCGTGGCCATGGTGAGCTCGTTCGGCATCTCCATGGTGTTCCTCGCGCTCGCCCGCTCGGGGTCGCCCGTGGACACGCACGTGGCGCTGGTCCTCACGGCGGCGTTCACGACCGTGTGCTGGGTGATCACCGCCTACGTGACGGCCCCGACCGACCAGGCGGTACTCGTGGACTTCTACCGCAAGGTGCGTCCCATCGGCCCCGGCTGGGCGCCCATCGCCGCCGTGGCGGGTGCGCACACGGTGAAGGACAAGAACGACAGCATCACGCTCGGCCTGCTCGGGTGGGTCGCCGGGTGCAGCATGATCTGGTCGGCGCTGTTCGCCGTCGGCAACCTGCTCTACGGCCGCCAGGGCTACGCGATCACGCTCACGCTGACCTCCGTGGTCAGCACCGCCATCGTCGTCTGGGTGATGCGCCAGCAGTGGCCGGACGCGGAGGAAGAGTAGAAGAGTAGAAGGGCAGAAGAGTAGAAGGCAGCGCGGGAAGGTAGAAGGCAGATCAAGCCCGAAGAAGGTGAAGAAAGGACGAAGAAGAAGGTCCGCGCTTCTTCCTGCTTCTTCGAACGCCTTTGTGGCCTTGCTGTTCCTTCGCCCTTCCCGGTGTGCCTTCTTACCTTCTACTCTTCTGCTCTTCTTTCCTTCGGTCTACGCGTATTCCCTGTAAACGGGCTGGAACATCCGCGCGCGGATGTCGGCCATCAGGTCGTCCGGCCGTGCCGCCTGCGCGAGGCCCTTCGCGTGGGCCTCCTCGGCGACCGCCGCGGCGATGCGCAGCGACACCTCGCGGATCTGCGTGAGTGCCGGATAGACGCGCCCCAGTTCGAGGTCGCCTGGCGCCACCATGCCCGCCAGCGTCCGCGCCGCCGCGAGGAACATCGCGTCGGTCACCTCACGCGACTCCGACGCCAGCGCGCCGAGACCGACACCCGGGAAGATGTAGATGTTGTTGCCCTGCCCGGGCACGTGCCGCCGGCCCTTGAACTCCACCTCGGCAAACGGGCTGCCCGACGCGAAGATCGCGCGCCCATCCGTCCACTGGTACGCCTGCTCCGCCGTGCACTCGGCCTTCGAGGTCGGGTTGGAGAGCGCGAACACCATCGGCCGCGCGTTGTTGGCCGCCATCTGCTCGACGATGGGCTGCGTGAAGGTCTGGGGCATGCCAGAGACGCCGATGAGGGCCGTCGGTTTCAGCGTGCGCACCGCCTCCTCGAGCGTGGCGATGAACGGATGGTCGTGTGCGTACGGCAGCTTGTGGTGCGCCAGTTCGGTGCCGCGCGACGTCACCACGAGGCCCTTCGAGTCGACGAACCAGCAGCGCGCCCGCGCCTCGGCCTCGCTCAAGCCCTCCGCGCGCGCGGCCTCCACGTACAGGTCGGCGATGCCGGTGCCCGCCTCGCCCGCGCCGAGGAACAGCAGCTTCTGGTCGCGTAGCGTGCCGCCCGTGAGGCGCAGCCCCGCGATCACGCCGGCCAGGGCCACGGCCGCCGTGCCCTGGATGTCGTCGTTGAAGCTGAGGAGCCGGCCCCGGTACTGGTTCAGCAGGCGGAACGCGTTCGTGTTGCCGAAGTCCTCCCACTGCAACAGCGCCTTCGGGAACACCGTCGACACGGCCTGCACGAGTTCCTCGATGAACGAGTCGAACTCCTCGCCCCGCGCGCGCTTGCGGCGCAGCCCGATGTACGCCGGCCCGTCGAGCAGGTCCTGGTTGTCGGTGCCGACGTCGAGGGTGATCGGCAGCGTGTACGACGGATGCACACCGGCGCACGCGGTGTAGAGCGACAGCTTGCCGACCGGGATGCCCATGCCGAGCGCACCCAGGTCACCGAGCCCGAGGATGCGCTCGCCATCGGTCACCACGATGAGGCGCACCTGGTGCGGCCATCGCGCCAGGATGTCGGCCAGGTGCCCGCGGTCGCGCAGCGACAGGAACAGGCCGCGCGGCCGACGGTAGATCGCGCCGTACTCGAGGCACGCCTGCCCGACGGTCGGCGTGTAGATGAGGGGCACCATCTCCTCGATGTTGTCCATCACCAGCCGGTAGAACAGCACCTCGTTCCGGTTCTGCAGGTTGGTCAGGTAGATGTACTTCTCGAGCGGGTCCGGCTTGCGGTGCACGGCCGCCAGGCTGCGCTGCACCTGCTCGTCCAGCGTGAACACACGGGGCGGCAGCAGGCCGCGCAGGCCGAGCACGTCGCGCTCACGCTCGGTGAAGGCAGTGCCCTTGTTGAGGAGGGGATCGGTGAGGAGCGCGGCGCCGCGAGGTTGCTGCGGGGCGCCCCACGCGGACAGGTCGGCCGGCGAGGCGGGAGACGTCATGGCAGGCCAAGCATATGCCCGCATGCGCGGGGCTGTCGTGCCACGACAGATGCCCGCATCAGCCCATCCGCATGGGCGCTATGCTTGCCGCGGAGAATCGCCCCATGTCATGCCTGCGCCGCGCCGCGGCCGTCGTCACGTCGCTCACGCTGGTCGGCCTCATGTGGCTGGCGCGCGCCGCGGCGCTCGATGCCGCACCGCCCGCCCTGAACGTCGTCCTGCTGATCGTCGACGACATCCGCTGGGACACCCTCGGGGCGGCCGGGCATCCCGTGGTGCGCACGCCGCGGATCGATCAGCTCGCCGCCGAGGGCGTGCGGTTCGAGCAGGCCCGTGTCACGACGTCCATCTGCATGGTGAGTCGCGCCACGATGCTCACCGGGCAGTACATGTCGCGCCACGGGATCACCGCGTTCGGCCGTCCCCTGCCGCCCGAGGCGTTCGCCGAGACCTGGCCGGCCGTGCTGCGGCGTGCCGGCTACTGGACCGGCTACGTCGGCAAGTACGACGTGGGTGCGCCACGCGCGACCGACTTCGACATGCTCCGCGCGTACCACGGCCGGCACTGGATCGAGGAGGCGAACGGCGTGCGCACGCACGTCACCGAGCGCAACCGCCAGGATGCGCTGGCGTTCCTCCGCGACCGCCCGCGCGACAGGCGCTTCGCGCTCGCCGTCGGCTTCTTCGCGCCCCATGCCGAGGACGCCGCGAAGGACCAGTACCTGCCGCAGCCGTGGAGCGAGGCGACGTACGCGGGCGTGACAGTCCCGCCAGCGCAGCACGCCGACCCCGCGTACCTGCGCGCGCTCCCACCCTTCCTGTCGGCCGAGGCCAATGAAGGCCGCGTGCGGTACCACTGGCGGTTCGACACGCCCGAGGAATACCAGGCGTACATGCGCCGCTACTTCCGCCTGATCACGGAGGTCGACGCGGCCATCGGCGACATCGTCGACGAACTTCGCACCCAGGGTGAACTCGACCGCACCCTGATCGTCGTGATCGGCGACAACGGCTACTTCCATGGCGACCGCGGGCTCGCCGACAAGTGGTACCCGTACGAGGAGGCGCTGCGCGTACCGCTCGTGGTGCGCGACCCGCGCCTGCCTGCCGCACGCCGCGGCCGTGTGCCCGAGGCGCGCGTCCTCAACCTCGACGTGGCCCCCACACTGGTCGCTGCGGCCGGACAGCCCGTCCCGCCGCGCATGCAGGGGCGCGACATGGCCCCGCTGTACCTGCGCTCGCGACGGCCCGCGTGGCGCGACACGTTCTTCTACGAACACCCCACGATCACGAGCCGCGACCGCATCCCCTCGTCGGTCGGGGTGATCGGTCCCGCGTGGAAGTACATCGAGTATCCGGAGCACGACTTCCGGCAGCTGTTCTCGCTTCGCGATGATCCGGACGAGCTGCGCGACCTGGCGCGCGACCCGGCGCACGCGCGCAAGGCGGCGGCGATGGCCGCCGAGCTCGACGTGTGGCGCGCAAGGGCGAGGTAGGGCGCGATGTCCTCATCGCGCCGAAATCCTGCTGACTGACGAACGGCGGGGTGGGGACACCCCGCCCTACCTTGTGGCGTGAGGCCACCCCGTCCTACCTTGTGACCCGGAGGCTCGAGAACGACATGCAACTGCGGACGACGATGACGGCCGTGATGGCGGCGGTGCTGGTGAGTGTGTGGGCAGTCGAGGCGCGCGCGCAGGCGGCGCCCAAGGCCCCGAAGGGCTTCACCGTGGCGTTCAACGGGAAGGACCTGAGCGGCTGGCGCGGGCGTCCCGGTGGCGGCGGCGTGTTCAGCCCGTACGTCGAGGCGAAGTTCACGCCCGAGGAGCGGACCTCCCGGCAGGCGGAGTGGAACGCCGACCGCGACGCGCACTGGAGCGTCGATGCGAAGACGGGCGAGCTCGTGTCCGATGGGCACGGCGTGCACCTCGCCACCGAGAAGACCTACGGTGACTTCGAGTTCCTCGTCGACTGGAAGCTGACGCAGCCGGGCGGCGACTCTGGGATCTACCTGCGCGACTTCCCGCAGGTGCAGATCTGGGATCCGAACAGCGGCCGCGACAAGAAGAACGGCGCCGACAAGGGCTCGGGCGGGCTGTGGAACAACAACCCCGACAACCCGGGCCGTTGGCCGCTCGCGCTCGCCGACAAGCCGATCGGCGAGTGGAACACCATGGCGATCAGGATGGTTGGCACGCGTGTGTGGGTGACCCTCAACGGCACGCCTGTCGTCGTCGGGCAGGTGCTCGACAACTTCTTCGAGCGCACGCAGCCCGTGCTGCCGACCGGGTCGATCGAGCTGCAGACGCACGGGTCCGAGGTCCGCTTCCGCAACGTGTTCGTGCGGGAGATCCCGAAGGCCGAGGGCGAGAAGCTCCTCGCGACCGTCGCGAAGTAACGGCACGTCGATGACCACGCCGCGCACCGTCGCCGTCGTCGGCGCCGGCCTCATGGGTCATGGCATCGCCCAGGCGCTCGCGCAGGCCGGGCACCACGTACGCATCACGGACGTGGACCCGGCGGTGCGATCGGCCGTGGTCGCTCGCATCACGCGCAACCTGGAGGACGCCGGGACACCCGTCGCGCCTGTCCTCACGCGCGTCTCCGTGGCCTCGACACTCGCCGAGGCCGTCGCCGGCGCCGACCTCGTCATCGAGTCCGTGTCGGAGGTCGTCGAGCTGAAGCAGGCGCTGTTCGTCGAGATCGCGCGCCTCGCCCCGGCCGGCGCCCTGCTCGCCAGCAACACCTCCGTCATCCCGATCACGCGCCTCGGCGAGCGCCTCGACGACGAGACGCGCGGACGCCTCGTGGGCACGCACTGGTGGAATCCGCCGCATCTCGTGCCCCTCGTCGAGGTCGTGCGCACGGCCTTCACGCGCGATGACGTCGTCGAGACGGTGGTCGAACTGCTGCGGGCCGCAGGGAAGGTGCCCGTGGTGGTGCACAAGGACGTCACGGGCTTCATCGGCAACCGCCTGAACCAGGCGATGTGGCGCGAGGCGCTCGCGCTGATCGACGCGGGCGTGTGCGATGCCGAGACGATCGACACGGTGGTGAAGGCGTCGTTCGGGCTGCGCCTCCCGGTGCTGGGCCCGATGGAGAACGCCGACCTGATCGGACTCGAGCTCACGCGCGCGCTGCACGCGCTCCTGTTTCCCGACCTCGACGCGTCGACCGCCCCATCGCCCGTGCTCGACGCGGCGATCGCGCGCGGGGCCACGGGCATGAAGGCGGGCGAGGGCCTGCGCCGCTGGACCGCCGAGGAGGCCGACGCCGTGCGCCGCCGGCTCGACGCGCATCTGCGACACAGGTAGGGCGGGGTGTCCCCACCCCGCCGTTGGCTCACTCACGGCGCGGTCGGAGACCGCGCCCTACCTCACTGCCGTGTCGGCGCGCAGGGCGTCGTCATCGCGTGCGCGCGCGAGCCGTCGGCGCCGATGCCCGCGACCAGCTCGTCGAAGGTCTGGAGTCGCACGGGGTTGCCGTCGCGTCCGATGGCCGGCACGAGCGCCCAGCTGTCGGCCGCCACCGGTCCGCGCGCGGCCGCGTCTGCCGCCACCGTCCCGGCGACCTGCTCGTACCCGACCGGCACGCACAGCGACGGGTGGTCGAAGGGGGCTCGCTCGAACGCCACGCGGTCATCGCTCAGGGCCTTCATGAAGGCCACGAGGCTGGCGCGGTCCTGCGGGCCGATGCGGATGTTGCCGATGCCGGGGCCGAGGTTGCCGCCTGCCGGGAAGTCGCCGTTGCGCACATAGAACTCCACCACCTGTTCGAGCGTGGCCGAGCCGCCGGTGTGGAAGTAGGGGCCGGTGAACTCGACGTTGCGCAGCGTCGGCGACTTGAAGGCGCCAACGGCCGTCCCGCCAGCGGCGTCATCACCCTGCAGCCAGGCGCGCGCGAGGTCGGTGGGACCCTGGTGGCCGACGTCCGCGATCTCGACGCTGGCGCGCCGGTAGCCACCTCACAGGTGCGCGACAACCTGCTGGAGGCCTACCGCGGCGACGGCTACGCCTCGATCACGCTCGCGCACCTGGTCCTCGACGCGCCCTTCAGCACCGAGGTCCGACAGGCGGGCTTCCGGGCCGACCTCACGCTGCACGGACAGACCCGCCCGGTCACGGGCACCTGGGGCCTGCGTCGCCGCGGCTCCGCCCTCGAGCTGCAGTTGTCGGTCGACCTGCGCCTCGACGACTACGCGATGGCGCCGCCCGCCCACCCGGCCCTGCGCGTCACGGGCGCGATGCAGTACGCGATGAAGGTCACGCTGCACCCGACCAGCGCACCCTGACTGCCGACTGCCGACTGCCGACTGCCGACTGTCGACTCCCGACTGCCGACTGCCGACTGCCGCTAAGATTCCCCCATGCGGATGGCAGTGGCGGTGCTGGTGTTCCTTGCGCTCCTGGCAAGCGATCGCCCGGCGGTGGCGCAGGACTCCACGACCTGGCGACGCCAGGAGAACGTCGTGTACGGCGTGGTGTCGGGCGTCGGCCTGGTGATGGACGTGTTCACGCCGACCGGCCCGGCCAACGGCCTTGGCATCGTCGACGTGCTGTCGGGAGCCTGGTACTCGGAAGACGCGCAGGTCCGCGACCACCTGCGCGCGAAGATCTTCGACACCTACTGCGCGCGTGGCTACACCGTGTTCATGGTGCGTCCCGGCTCGCGCACCGTGTTCACGGCCGAGGCCATGGCGGCGCACGTCGGGCGCGCCGTGGCGTACATCCGTGCCCACGCCGCCGAGCTGCGCGTCGACCCCGACCGCCTCGGCATGACCGGGGCATCGGCAGGGGGACACCTGGCGCTGCTGGCCCTGGCGACGCAGCCGGATCTCCGCATCCGGGCGGCCGCGCTGTTCTTTCCGCCCACCGACTTCCTGGAGTTCGGCACCGGCGCCCCGCCGCTCGACCGGCTCGGCGGCCTGCTCTTCGCGGGTGGCGTCGCCGGCCGGACGGCCGACGAGGTGAGCCGCAAGGCGGGTGAGATCTCCCCCGCGCGGCGGGTGACGCGTGCCTTGCCGCCGGTGCTCCTGATCCACGGCGATGCCGACGCCACAGTCCCGTTACAACAGTCCGAGAAGATGGTGCGCGTGCTCAAGGAGGCCGGCGGCGACGCGCGCCTCATCGTCAAGCCGGGCGGCGGCCATCCGTGGATGACGTTGCCCGAGGAAGTCGCCGTCATGGCGGACTGGTTCGGTGAGCGCCTGAAGCCGTGAGCGACGTTCGCCCACAGGGTCCGTTGACGTTCGACCTGTCATAAGATCCTGTGGTCGGCTGCGTCATGGCGGCCGTCCATCCACCGAACATGACTTGTCCCCGGTGCGGCAGCCCTGCCGACCAGTCTGCGCAGATCTGCCCGGCGTGTCAGGCCCCCCTGGCCACGTCTGAGGCGGACCTCGCGACCACCGACATCAGCATCCCGGTGTCGCGCCTCGGGATCGGTCGCGCGCCGGACCCCAATCCGCGCACCACCCTGGCCGCGGCCACGGTCAGCGGCGCGTCACGCGTCGCTGCGTCTCCGGTGCCGCGCCCGACGACCCCGATTGCCGACGCCCCCGTCACGCCCGTGACGCCGATGCCGGCGGTGACGGCCGAATCGGTCACCCCGGGACCCGAGACGCCCGCGACCGGGCTCGAGCAGACCCAGATTGGCGGCGTGATCGCCCCGCTGACGCGCCAGGCCACGCGCGCGCAGACGCGGACGACGCCGACGCGCACCATGCGCGCCACCGCGCCCGGCCGTCCCGGCGCCTCGGGCGGCCAGCCCGGCGACCTCGTGGGCAAGCAGCTCGGCGAGCGGTACCACATCATCAAGCTGCTGGGGGCCGGCGGCATGGGCGCCGTCTACCAGGCGCTCGACAACGAGCTCGGCGTCGCCGTCGCCATCAAGACGGTGCGGAAGGAACTGGCTGCCGATCCCGAGACGGCGCAACTGCTCGACCGCCGGTTCAAGCAGGAGCTGCTGCTCGCCCGCAAGGTCACGCACCGCAACATCGTGCGCGTCCACGACATCGGCGAGCTCGACGGCGTGAAGTACATCACCATGCCGTACCTGCAGGGCGAGGACCTGGCCACGGTCCTCAAGCGGGAAGGCCGGCTGCCCGTCGAGCGTGTGCTCAAGCTCGCGCGCTCGGTGATCTCCGGCCTCGCCGCTGCGCACGACGCCGGCGTCGTCCATCGCGACCTCAAGCCCGCCAACATCATGGTGGCGCCCGACGGCGAGGGCCTCGTGATGGACTTCGGGGTCGCCCGGTCCACCGAGACCGCGTCCGCGGCCGCCGAGGCCATGGCCGCCGCCGGCTTCACCGCCGACAACGGCACGGACCCTGGCCTGACCCGGGTCGCCGAGCAGACACAGAGCGGCATGGTCGTCGGCACGATCGAGTACATGGCCCCCGAGCAGTCGCGTGGCGAGGCCGTCGATCAGCGCGCCGACATCTACGCCTTCGGGCTGATCCTCTACGACCTGCTGCTCGGCCGGACGCGCGCCGAGCGCGTCAAGAGCGCCATCGCGGAGCTCCAGACGCGCATGCGCGAGGCGCCTCCGGCCCTGCGCAGCGTCGACCCCGCCATTCCGGTCGCGGTCGAGCAGCTCGTCATGAAGTGCGTGCAGCCCGAGGCGGCGGATCGCTTCGCGACGTCGCGGCAGCTCGAGGCCGAGCTGGCCACGCTCGACGATCACGGCGTGCCGCTGCCGCTGGCCCAGCGCATCACCTGGAAGCAGGCCACCGCCGCCGGCCTCGGCGTCGCCGCGTTGCTCGGCGCCACCTACTGGGTCGCGCGCGGGCCCATCGTGCCCGAGAAGCACGAGCCCGTCTCCATCCTCATCACCGACCTCAAGAACGAGACCGGAGACCAGACGTTCGACGGCGCGCTCGAGCCGATGCTGCGGCTCGCGCTCGAAGGCGCGGGCTTCATCAGCGCCCACGACCGCAACGGCATCCGTCGCAACCTGGGCGTCGTGCCGCCCGAGGTGCTCGACGAGAAGGCCGGCCGCGCCCTCGCGGTCCAACAGGGAGTGGGCGTCGTCCTCACCGGCGCCATCGCCCGCGACGGCTCCGGGTACCGGGTCACGCTGAAGGCCGCCGAGAGCGTCACCGGCAACGAGATCGCCAGCGAGTCCGACGATGCCTCCAACAAGGACGGCGTGCTCGGCGTGGCCACCGACCTCGGCAACCGGCTCCGTACCGCCCTCGGCGACAACACGTCCGACTCGGCCCGGCGCTTCGGCACCGAGAAGATCTCGGCCACCTCCCTCGACGTCGTACGCGAGTACGCGCAGGCGATGCAGGCGCTGTCCAACAGCCAGTTCGACGAGGCGCGTGCCGCCTTCGAGCGCGCCATCAAGGTCGACCCCAACTTCGGCCTTGCGCATGCCGGCCTGGCCACCACCACGGCCAACATGGGGCAGCCGCAGGAGGCCGAGACGCACATCCGCGAGGCCCTGCGCCACGTCGACCGCATGACCGAGCGCGAGCGCTTCCGCACGCGGGGCCTCATGTACTACCTCACGAACGACTACGCCGCCTGCGTCAAGGAGTACGACGGCCTGCTCGCGCAGTACGAGGCCGACGTCGCGGCCCGCAACAACCTCGCGCTCTGTTCGACCAAGCTCCGGCAGTTTGGCCGCGCCCGCGACGAGATGAAGCGCGTCGTCGAGTTCCTCCCGAAGCGCTCGCTCTACCGGCTCAACGCGTCCATCTACTCCACCTACGCCGGCGACTTCCAGACCGGCGAGCGGGACGCGCTCGTCGCGCAGCAGCTCGGCGACCGCTGGGCGCTGCAGGCCCTGGCCCTGGCCAAGCTCGGGCAGCACGACTTCGGCGCCGCCTCGGCCGCCTACGATTCGCTCGGCAAGTCTGCAGGCGCGGGCCCCTCGTACACGGTCTCGGGCCTCGCCGACATCGCCCTCTTCCAGGGGCGTTTCGACGATGCCGCCCGGTTGTTCGAGGAAGGGGCGGCTGCCGACATCAAGGAGGAGGAGCCCGAGCGCGCTGCCACCAAGCTCCTGGGGCTCGCGTACGCCGAACTCTCGCGTGGGCGTCGCAAGGAAGCCATTGCCGCAGCCGACCGCGCCGTGAGCTACGGATCAAGCGTGCAGGTGCGGTTCGTGGCCGGGCGTGTCTACGCCGAGGCGGGCGCGCAGGCCAAGGCGTCGGCGCTGGCCACGGGGCTTGTCGACTCCTTGCAGGACGAGTCGGTCGCCTACGGCAAGCTCCTCGAGGGCGTCGTGCTGCTCGACCGCGGCGCCGCGCGCGCGGCCGTCCGCACCCTCAAGGAGGCCAACGAGATGCTCGACACCTGGATCGGCCACTTCGATCTGGGCCGCGCCTACCTCGTGGCCGAAGCCTACCCGCAGGCCGATTCCGAGTTCGACAAGTGCCTGAAGCGCAGCGGCGAGGCCCTGTCGCTGTTCCTCGACGAGGAACCGACGTCGGGCTACTTCCCGCCCGTCTACTACTACCTCGGCCGCGCTCGCGAGGCCATGGGCACCTCGGCCTACGGCGACGCCTATCGCCGCTACCTCGCGCTCCGCAACCAGGCCGAGAACGACCCGCTCGCCGACGACATCCGCATCCGCCTGAAGAAGTAGGGCCCAGGGCGCCCGGCCCCAGCCCCTGCTGAGTAGCGCAAGGCTTGGAGAGGGTCCACGGCTCAAGTCTCAGGGCTCAAGGCTCAGAGAGCTCGGTTCACTGCCGACTGCCGACCGCCGACCGCCGACCGCCGGCGCGCTACTCCCGACTCGTTCCGAGCCCCCAGCCCCCAGCCCCTGCTGAGTACCGCAAGGCTTGGAAAGGGCTCAGGGCTCAAGGCTCAGAGAGCTCGGTTCACTGCCGACTCCCGACTCCCGACTCCCGATTCCCGTAACGCGAAAGAGCCCCGCCCCTCGTGAGAGGAGCAGGGCTCGTGTGGTGTGGTTGGTCCGACTGCCGACTGCCGACTGCCGACTGCCGGCGGCCTACTCCCGACTCGTTCCGAGCCCCCAGCCCCCAGCCCCTGCTGGGTACCGCAAGGCTTGGAGAGGGCTCAGGGCTCACGGCTCAAGGCTCAGAGAGCTCGGTCCACTGCCGACTGCCGACCGCCGACCGCCGGCGCGCTACTCCCGACTCGTTCCGAGCCCCCAGCCCCCAGCCCCTGCTGGGTACCGCAAGGCTTGGAGAGGGCTCAGGGCTCACGGCTCAAGGCTCAGAGAGCTCGGTTCACTGCCGACTGCCGACCGCCGACCGCCGGCGCGCTACTCCCGACTCGTTCCGAGCCCCCAGCCCCCAGCCCCCAGCCCCCAGCCCCCCGACTCCCGATACCCGTAAAGCAAAGAGCCCCGCCCCTCGTGAGAGGAGCGGGGCTCGTGTGGTGTGGTTGGTTCGACTGCCGACTGCCGACTGCCGACTGCCGACTGCCGACTGCCGACTG
>NZ_JBIINP010000046.1:0-27427 GCF_044337415.1 Luteitalea sp. | reverse complement strand
CGACTGCCGACTGCCGACTGCCGACTGCCGACTGCCGACTGCCGACTGTGCTCTACCTGACCAGCACCACCGTGAAGGTCGGGCTCGGCGCGAACTGCGGGTCGCTCGGGGTGATGGTGACCTGGTAGGTGCCAGGCGCGAGGGGCTGCCCCGTGGCGGCATTCCTGGTCTGCAGGTTGAACATCCAGGTCCTGCTCGACGCCTGGTACCGGAATTCGCTGGTCCCCGGGTCGGTGTTGATCTGCGTGGTGTTCGGGAGCGGACCGGCGACCCGGACCACGTGCGTCACGTGGCGGCTATCGACCGGCGTCGTGCCGCGTCGGTACTGCCACGAGAGCGGAATCGCCCGGCCGGTCTTGAAGGTCGTCCCGGTCGGCGGCGGGATGTTCTTCAGCCCGACGAACGTGAACTGTCCGGCCGCGTTGACGGTCAGCGCGATCACTGCGCTGGTCGCCAGGCCACCGGCGTCGGTCACCACCACCGTGATGTTGGCGGTGCCGGTCTGGCCGGCCGCCGGCGTGATGGTGAGCGAGCGCGTGCCGCCGCTGCCGCCGAACACGATTGCGGCGTTGGGCACGAGCGTCGTGTTGCTCGACGAGCCGCCGAGCGTGAGGGCGCCGCCATCGGCATCAGCGACCGTGAAGCTGATCGGCCCGGCCACCGTGTCCTGATCGATGGTCAGCTGCGTCGGCAACCCCGAGATGGTCGGCGCGTCGGCCACCGGCGCCACCGTGATCGACACGGTGCCGACGACAGTGCTGCCGGTGAACGGGCGGTACGTGAAGCCATCCGGGCCGTGGTAGTTGGCGTTCGGCGTGTATGTGAACCCGCCGTTGGTGTGCAACACGAGGGCGCCATGAGCCGGCCCCGTGACCACCGTCGCCGACAGCGTCACCGGGCTGTCGGGATCCCCGTCGTTGACGAGCACGCCGGGCGACGGCACCACGAGCGCCGTGTCCTCGTTGGTCGAGTAGCTGTCGGGACCCGCCGCGAACGGCAGGTTGCGACCGACGATCGTGCGGAGGTTCGACGGGTCGCTGTCGACGCCGGCCTGGAAGGCGTCGGCCGCGTAGGTGGCGACGGCGAAGTAGGTGTAGGACGCGCCGTCCTGCAACTCGCTGCTGTCGATCACCACGTAGTCCTCGGCATCGGGCTTGGCCGGATCGGCAGGCACCACGTTGACGTGGGTCCACTGGGCAGAGGGCGTGAGTTCCTCCCCGTCCACGCGGAACACCTTGAAGGCCGCCACGCCGCCGACGACCGGGGCCTTGAAGCGAGCGACGACGTCGCTCGGACCCGCGCCCGGGGCCGCGCAGTCGGCATCGACGCCGACCACGCACGCCCGGAAGTCCACGGGCGGCGTGCGATCGGTTTCGGCCGCCACCGTCGCGTCGATCTCGCCCAGCGGGTTCTCGGGGTCGTTGACGAACAGGTCGCCACCGCCGAAGTCGCCGCGGCCGATGTCGCCGCTGCCGACCTGGGCCGCACCCAGATCGAGGTCGAGCTTGCCGAGGTCGAGCTTGCCCGCCTCGAGGTCCAGCTTGCCGAGGCTCAGGTCGAGCTTGCCGAGGTCGAGCTTGCCCGCGTCGAGGTCGAGCTTGCCGGCATCCAGGTCCAGCTTGCCGGTGTCGAGATCCAGCTTGCCGGGGTCACCCGGGCTGAGATCGAGCTTGCCCAGGGCCAGCGAGAGCGGACCGAAGGCCAGCGTGCCGTCGGCGAGCCGGAACTGTCCGCCGACGTTGCGGCGCGAGCCCACCTGGTTCAGCTTGAGGTTGCTCCAGTCGTCCGACGCGGCCTTCAGCGGCGACGAGTTGGTGGGCGAGTTGGAGCCGTTGACGCGGCCGTTGAAGTTCACGTCCTGCGCGAACGTGCCCGACTCGAGCACGCTGTTGGCGTTCCAGTCGATGCCATCGGTCGAACGACGCGCGTCGATGCGGACCATCCGCTCGCCGTCCTCCAGCGGCGAACCGTCGCAACGGGCGCGGGACGGCTGGCGCTGGCCGGCCAGGTAGCTGGCGTCGAGCGGGGCATACCAGCCGATGCGGTACGGCGTCCGGTTGAACACGCCCTCCTGCACCGCCGACTCGTCGATGGTGACGAACGGCGTGCCGTCCGAGAAGTCCAGGTGCGGCGTGCCGTTGTCGTCGACCAGGCCGCGCAGCTGGTACAGGTAGTTCATCACGCTGAGGTAGCCGGGCTTGCAGTTCGGCTCGAAGGCCTCGCCGCCGTGACGACGCTCGGCCGTGTGGCCGAACTCGTGGGCCAGCGTCGAGGCCTGCATGAACGGCGTGCCGATGGGCAGGCCCTGCGAGTCCTTGAAGCCGCCGAGCGACACGATCAGGTCGCCGCCCGGGAAGTCGGCGACGCCGCTGTAGGTGCGCGGCACGTTGAAGTCGGGATTGCGCTCACTGCCGGCGGGGCACACGCCGCCGACGTCCTCGATCAGGCCCTTGACCGGGTCGACGCAGGGGCGCGTCGACTTCGGGATGCCGACGTGATGGGCAAAGAGTGCGTACCGGAAGATGTCGCGGCGCACCTCGTCGAAGCGGCGCTCGCAGGTGCTGCCGGGGACGTCGCACGACTCGGGGTTGGCCTCCGGCGGATTGAGGAAGGAATCGCGCACGCGACGCAGGCCGGTCTTCCAGCCGATGGTGCCGGGATAGGCGCCGAACTGGCAGGTCCAGGGCGGCGAGCCGGCCGGCGGCACGCAGGCGGTGACGCCCTCGTCGAGCCACTCACCGCCGCGCGCCAGGCCCTCGCCCGGCGTCGTGTCGCGCACCAGGTACTTCTCGACACGCGGGTCGTTGCCGGAGTCGTACGCGGAGCCCAGGTCGATGTGGACCCTGATGTCCCTGGCGTCGAACATGTCGCCGAACAGGCGCACGGCTTCGGGCGCCGGCGCGTGCGAGTGGGCCGGCAGCGACTCGGTGCCATAGGTGCGGGCCGTGTCGGTCTTGAAGTAGTTGACCTCGAGGAAGATGTCCTTGAGATCCTTGTTCGCGCCCATCTTCTTCAGGGCGGGCAGCGCGCGGCCGTACGGGTCGAGCACCGGCGTCTGCGACTCCTCCCACAGGTTCAGCAGACCGTCCCCATCGTCATCGTTGACGGGCGTGCGGTACACGACGGCGGCCCACGTCAGGCAGTCGGTGTTGCCCTGGCCGTCGCCACGCGCGCCGGTCGTGATGCTGCGGCGGGCCGGGTCGACGGTGACCGGGAAGGTCGGGTTGTCCCAGTTGGCGCCCTCGCCGGAACGGAACGGGTTCAGCCAGGTGGTGTCGTTGTAGAACAGCACCTCGTCCTTGTTGGCCTGGCCGCTGCCGACGATGTGCGTGAGCTTGCCCTGGAGGTTCTGGTCGTCGGCGTCGTAGAAGCCTTCGACGGGCAGGGTCATGGATGGCGTGCCGTTGGCCATCGCGTACGAGCCTTCGTACATGACGATGGCGCTGTAGGGCAGCGAGGAGTCGCGGTACACCACCACGAGGCTGGCGCCGAGCGCCGAGACACGCCGCGAGTCGGGCAGCCGCACGGTGTGCGTGCCGTAGCCGGCGGTCTTGCCCGTCTCCGGGTCGATGTCGAGGAACCGCAGCACGTCGGCCCGGTACGTGTTGGTCAGGTTGTTCTGGCCGCTGCCGGAGCCGGTGCCGCCGCCGCCCGCCCAGCACGGCGGGCTGCCGGCGCCCAGGCCCTTGCCGAAGAACCCCTCGCGGCCCTCGTCGTCGGAGAACATCAGGGGCTGGCCCTTGAAGGTCACGCCGCGCGCGCCGACCGTCGGCTCGCTCGCACTGGTGACCGCCTGCCAGTACAGGAATGCGGCCACCACGTCGACGCCCTTGGGCACGCAGCCGAGGCGCTCGGTGTCGCCCTCGGCGCAGGCCTCGATGACGATGTCGCCGCTGGCGGAGCCGTTCGCGCCTTTCCCGACCAGCCCAACACCCTGGACCGCGTAGTCGCCGGTGATGAAGTAGTTCTTGAAGAAACTCAGGGGGGCGGGGGACTGCGCCTCGATGCGCGAGGACGCCTGTCCGAGCACCGCACAGAGGGCAAGGGCCGCCAGCAGGACGCGCTTCATTCGTAGCTCCTGTCCCGGCGCCGTGTGGGCGGGGACGAGAATACTTCCATGCTCAAACGTTATAAACGACAGGGCCCGCGCCATCGAACGTAATGGGGCATCGGACCAAGTGTTTTGAGCCAGTTCCTAATTACAGGCGACTAAAGTTAGCCTGCTGGATGCCTTGGTGGTCCTGGCCCTCGCTAAACTCTTGGTAGATCGCGAGAAGACGCCAGACTCACCACTTGGTAGCAATAATCGCGCCCATGCAGGGGCTGGCGTTTCCGACGCTCGTGACCGCGTGGATGGCCGTGACAGCCCCGCAGGCCACCGCCGCGTCCTCCGAAGAGGTCGGCCACAGCGGTGTGGGGCCCTCGCGGCCGGCGATCGTCAGCGTCGCTTCGGCGCCGCCGGAGCTTCCTCCCGCGGTGGGTCGACGGGATTGGCGATGAACTTGTAGCCGATCCCGCGCACGGTGAGGACGTGGCGCGGCCGCGAGGGATCCTCGTTCAGGAACCGGCGCAGGCGCACGATGAAATTGTCGATCGCGCGCGTGTCGGTCTCCTCGTGCAGGTCCCAGACGTCCTCGAGGATGGCCTTGCGCGACACGACCGTGCCGGCGTTACGCAGCAGGTACTGCAGCAGGTCGGCCTCCATCGCCGTCAGGTGGTAGGGCAGCGGCCCGACGCGCAATTCGAGCGTCGCCGGGTCGAACGTGTTGCCGCCGAACCGGTGGATCTCCGCGCGCTTCTCGGTGGGCGCCGGTGGCGTCGACCTGGCCCACGCGTTGCGGCGCAGCAGGCTGCGCACCCGGGCGAGCAGGATGGGCAGTTCGAAGGGCTTGGGCAGGTAGTCGTCCACGCCCGCGTCGAATCCCTCGAGCACGTCCTCGGGGCGGCCTCGCGCCGTGAGGATCAGGATGGGGACGTAGTCGCCCTCGGCGCGCAGCGTGCGCGCGACCTCGAAGCCGTCGATGCCGGGCAGCATCACGTCGAGCACGACGCCATCGACGGTGCCGGCCTGCTCGCGCAGCCGCGCCAGGCCCGACTCGCCGTCGCTGGCCACGGACACCTCGTGGCCGTCGGCCTCCAGGTTGAAGCGCAGGCCCATCGCCAGGTGCGGTTCGTCCTCGATCACGATCAGGCGTGCCATCAGGCGTGTCCCAGCCGCGGCAGTTCGATGGTGAAGGTGGACCCGCGGCCTTCGCCCTCGCTGGCGGCAAAGACGCGGCCGCCGTGTCGCTTCACGATCGACCGCGCGATGTAGAGGCCGAGGCCCGTGCCCTTGACCTTGGACCCCCGCCACTGGAAGCGGTGGAAGCGGCGGAAGATCCGCTTCAGTTGCGACTGCGGGATGCCGACGCCCTGGTCGGTCACGCGCACGCGCACGAGGTCGGCCGACGGCACGTCGACGACCAGCGCCACCCGCACCTCGTCGCGCGAGTACTTGACGGCGTTGTCCAGCAGGTTGGAGAGCACGCTGCGCAGGTCCTCGGCGTCGCCCTCGGTCCACGCCCCATCGCCGTCCGGTGTCCCGAGCGTCATGGCCTCGGGCGCGAGGTGATGCCGCAGCCGCGCCACGTCGAGGACCTCGGCGGCGAGGGCCACCATGTCGACCGGCTGCCGCTGGTGCAGAGCCAGCCGCTGGCCGGCGGCGCCGGCCTTCAGCACGAGCTCGACGGTCTGTTGCAGGCGGTCGGCGTCGGCCAGCATCACGCGGTAGAAGTCGGCGCGCTGCGCCTCGCTCACCTCGCGGGACTGGAGCGTCTGCAGGTACAGGCGGATGGAGGCGATCGGCGTCTTCAGCTCGTGCGTGACGGCGTTCAGGAAGGCGTCCTGCTGGTCGTTCCTGTGCAACTCACGCACCAGGAACACGGTGTAGACGATGATGCCGGCGATGATGAGCGCAAACGCCAGTACGCCGAGCACCAGCGGCAGCACCCGCCGGCCGTTGGCGTAGATCCAGCCCACGTTCAGCGTGATGGCTGCCGCGACGAGGACGACGCAGAGCGAGACGAAGACGATCGTCGCGGTGTTGCGGCGGGTCACACGGCGATTCTAGCGAATCGCCGAATGCCGCGATGCTGCGATGCCGGAATGCCGAGGGCCCAAGGGAGGAAGGCCAAGGGGGAGGGCCAAGGGGGGCCGAAACGACAACGGCCCCGGAGGTCCGGGGCCGTCGGGGCATCACGAAGCGGCGCAGCCGTGCTACGACTTCTCCAGCACCAGTGGCTCGGCCGACGAGATGTCGATGGCGTCGGCGGTCTGCTGCGGCATGCGGTGCAGGTTCTCGATGCGGGCCACCTTGATGTCCCAGGCCAGGCCGAGCATGCGGAGGATGCTGATGTTGATGTAGTTGATGTCCAACTCGTACCAGGCCAGGCCGTGACGGGCCGACACCGGGTGCGCGTGGTGGTTGTTGTGCCAGCCCTCGCCGAACGTGAGCAGCGCCACCCACCAGTTGTTGGTCGAGTCGTCCTTGGTCTTGAAGCGGCGCGAGCCCCAGAGGTGCGTCGCCGAGTTCACGAGCCAGGTCGCGTGCAGGCCGTAGGTCGTGCGGAAGAACACCGCCCACAGCACGTACGGCAGGCCGCCGAACACCGCGAACGCGAGGCCGACCACCACCTGCGGCACCCAGTGCCAGGTGGTGAGCCACACGTGCACGGGGTCCTTGCTCAGGTCGGGCACGTAGCGGCGCAGCACCTCCGTGTTGTGGTGCATGGCCTTGCCCATGAAGATCCAGCCCATGTGCGCCCAGAAGGTGCCCTCGCGCGGCGTGTGCGGGTCGCCCTCGTGGTCGGAGTGCTGATGGTGGATGCGGTGCGTGGCCACCCAGAAGATCGGGCCGCCCTCGAGCGCCAGCGTGCCGCAGACGGTGAGGAAGTACTCGACCCACTTGTAGGTCTTGTAGCCACGATGCGTCAGCAGGCGGTGATAGGCCATGCCGATGCCGAGGCTGCCGGCGACGAACCACATCGCGGCGGCGGCGAGCATCGCGCCGAGGTCGATATAGAAGAACGCGGCCACGGCACCGATGTGGAAGACGGTCATCGCGATGACCGTGATCCAGTTGAAGCCATGGCCTTGCGCCGCCTTGCGGCCGTAGATGGAAGCGATCTTGACGGGTGCACTCATGGAGCCCTCACGATGCCATGGGACCCGGCAGGCCTTCTGTAATAGTTCTGTAATTGCTGACGTTTTCGCGGGTTCTCGACCTTGGCAGGGCACACGCACGCCTCACGGAGACGCAGAAGGCCACACGTGGATAGGGGAGGGGCGGGTTGGGACAACCGGCCCTACCGTCTCGCAGCGGCCCCTACCGCCCGCCCACGGCCACCGTCACGCTGCCTGCACCCTGCGTGTCCGGCGGCTCAGCGATCGCGGTACGGCACGATCGTCTCGATGGTCCCGTCAGGGCGGTGCACCAGGCGGGTCACCTTCATGCTGCGCAAGTGGGTCTGCCCGTTGGACTCCTGCGCGTCGTGGTAGAACAGGAACCACTTCCCCTCCTGCTCCGCGATCGAGTGGTGCGTCGTCCAGCCCAGCACCGGCTCCAGGATCCGGCCGCGATACGTGAACGGGCCGTACGGTGAGTCTCCCGTGGCGTACACGAGGTAGTGGGTGTCGCCGGTCGAGTAGGAGAGGTAGTACTTGCCGCCGTAGCGGTGGACCCAGGCGGCCTCGAAGAAGCGTCGCGCGGTGTCGCCGACCTTCAGCGGCGTCCCGTCGGCGTCGAGGATCCGCACGTCGCGCGGCGCCTCGGCCAGGCTCTTCATGTCGGCCCCCAGGCGCGCGACCTTCGGCATGAGCGCCGGCGCACCCGCAGCCGGGTAGGTGTCCGCGCCCTTGTAGGCACCGGTCGCCCAGCGTTGCAGCTGCCCGCCCCAGATGCCGCCGAAGTACAGGTAGTACTCACCGCCGCCGTCGCGGAACACCGCCGGGTCGATGCTGTAGGCGCCGGCGATCGGCTTGGGATCGGCCGTGAACGGCCCGGTGGGACTCGTGCTCGTCGCGACGCCGATGCGGAACACGTCAGCCGCGTCTTTCGCGGGGAAGTAGAGGTAGTACGTGCCGTTGCGCTCCGCGGCCTCGGGCGCCCACATCTGGCGCTTGGCCCACGGCACCTTCTCGAGCGACAACGCCACGCCGTGATCGGTCACCGGCTCACCGACGCGCGCCATCGAGTACACGTGGTAGTCGCGCATCGCGAAGTGGCTGCCGAGGTCGTCCTGCGGCACGCCGGCGTCGATGTCGTGCGAGGGATAGACGTAGAGGCGCCCACCGAACACGTGCGCCGAGGGGTCGGCGGTGTAGATGCCCGGCACGAGCGGTTCCTCGAGGAACCAGGGCGTCTGGGCGGTCACGGCGATGGTGAGGGCACTGGCCGCCGCGAAGGCGACCGACGCGAGCGAACGGAACGACATGGCAGGCCTCCTGCGAGGGACGCACCCGGCGGGCGCGTGTGCGCCCGCCGGAGACCGCCTGCATTCTCGCCTACTTGATGCCGATCACCATGGAATCGGGCCCCACGAGGTGCTGGACGCGCGTCGACGAGAAGCCCGCGTCGCGCATCCAGCCGGCGCAGTCGGCGCCGGTGTAGTCGAATCCCCCCGGCGTCTCGATCAGCATGTTCAGGCTCATCATCAGCCCGAACGCGTTCTTCGACCGGTCGTCATCGATGATCGACTCGTAGATCACGAGGGCGCCGCCGGTCGGCAGCGCCGCGAACGCCTTGTCGATCAGCATCCGCTTGGTGGGCAGATCCCAGTCGTGGAGGATGTGGCCCATCAGGATGACGTCGGCCTTCGGCAGGTCGACCTCGAAGAAGCTGCCCGGCGCGAACGTGAGCCGATCGGCCAGGCCGAGCCCGGCGACGTACTCCTCGAAGACGGGCGCCACTTCGGGCAGGTCGAATCCCTGGCCCCGCATGTGGGGGTTGGCGAGCGCAATCTGGCTGGCGAGATCGCCTTGCGCCGTGCCGACGTCGACGAACGTGCGGTACTCCGCCCACGGGAAGGCGTGCGCGATCGTCAGGTTCGCGCCCCGGCTGATGCCGCTCATCGCCGCCAGGAACTCGCGCAGGCGCGCGGGGTCGGCGTACAGCGACTCGAACAGGCCCGGGCCGCCGGACTTGATCTCGTTCTGTGGCTGCCCGGTGCGCAGGGCCTCCGTGAGGTGTCCCCAGAACGGGTAGAGCCGATGGTTGGCCATTTCCAGCATGCCGCCGATGTACGAGGGCTTGTGCCGGTCGAGGAACAGGTCGGTCTGCGGCGTGTTCGCGTACTGGTCGCCCGTGCGGGTGAGGAAGCCGAGCGACACGAGCCCATCGAGGAAGTCGCGGGCCGATCGCGGGTGGAGGCCCAGGCGACCCGAGAGCGCGGCGAACGGCTCGGGGCCTCGTGCGAGTTCGGTGAAGACCCCCATCTCGACGGCGCTCAGCAGGGTCTTGGAGGCCCAGAAGGCAAGGCCGGTTTGCAGGATGTGTTCGGGGGTGACGGGTTCGGACAAGACTGACCTCTGACGAAGGCGGCGACACCGCGCCGCGCGGCATCCAGCTACGCGATGGAGCTAACCAAGGATATCCCACGAGCTCGGCCGTGAGCGCCTGCGTGGTGTATGGTGGCGCCACTCACGCATGAGCCAGCGGGCGGACCGGCACCGGTCCCAGCCCCCAGGAGCCGGATGACACTCGAACGCGCGCTGTTCAGGCAGGGCTCCCTCTACTTCCTTGCCTTCCTCGCGTGCATGGTGGCGGCCTTCTGGCCCAGCTACTTCACCAGGCTCCTCGAGCAGGAGACCTGGCGGCAGCATGCGCACGGCATCGCCCTGATCCTGTGGTGCCTGATGCTCGTGGGCCAGCCGTGGCTGATTCGCGCCAGGCAGTACGCCTGGCACCGGCGGGTCGGCAGGGCGTCATACGTGCTGGTGCCGATCCTGTGCGTGGCGACGATGGACCTGCTGAGGTACCGGCTCGCGGCGGTGCCGCGGCTCGAGCCCGGGCATTTCGCGTTCGCTGCCCTGGTGATCAACTCGCTCGTCGCGTTCGGGGTTCTCTACGGATTGGCCGTCTGGTTCCGCCGCCGGCCGGTGATCCATGCGCGGTTCATGGTGGCGACGGTGTTCCCGATGTTCACGCCGGTCACCGACCGCCTCATCAGCACCCACCTGCCGTCGGTGGTGCCGCGGCTGCCGCTCATCGAAGGCGTGCCCAACGTGCCGTTGGTGGGATTCCTCATGGCCGACGCGATGCTGGTCGGCCTGAGCGTCTGGGACTGGGTGTCGCACCGCCGCTGGAACGTCTTCCCGTTCGCGCTGGCGGTGCTGCTGGCGTATCACTGGTCGTTCCTGTACGCCTATCGGTTCCCCGTCTGGCAGCAGTTCTGCGCGTGGGTGCTCGCGCTGTAACCGCACCTGCGTAGCGGCGGGCGGACCGGGCCGTGCCGGTCCGCCCTGCGTCTCCTCGACCGGGTTCGCTCAGAGGGTCCTGGCGATGGCGATCAGCCCGTCGGCCTGCACCGCGGGCAGGGCGGTGCCGCGCCCCTGCTCCAGGCGGGCGACCACCGTGGCCAGCAGGCTCTCCTTCAACGTGGTCTGGCCGGCCTTGGCGGCGGCCGCGGCGTCCTTGACCAGGGCCAGCAGTTCCTTCCGCAGCGGGCCGTCGACCACCATCGTGTTGATGCCCTGTCGCAGGCCGGTGAAGGTGAAGGCCCCCGGATGCGCGAGGCCGAACGGCAACTGCACGGCCGGGAGCAGCCGGACGTTCTCGCCATAGGCGCCGATCTGCATGGCGCGGAGCACGTCGGCGACGAACCGCGTGAAGATCGGCCGCACCGACCCGTCGCAGAACACGCGCACCGATCCGTCGCAGAACGCCGGGTTGATCACGGCCTGCAGGTCGCCGACCGACAGCGTGCCTCCGGTGGCCGAGAGCGAGCGCAGCGCGTCGTCCACCTCAGGGCCCGGCCGGGCGAGCATCGCCGGCAGCAACCGCCCCAGTTCGTCCTGCTCGACGTACGGCAGCAGCCCCACCACGGACCCGACGGCCTCGATCTGCGCCCGGTCGATCAGCGCGAACATGCGCTGCCGTGCCGCTCCAGCGCCAGGCGTCGGGAACGAGCGGATGTCGCTGTCGACGAGTCGCCCGTCGTTCAGGCTGATGTCGATCACCAGGCTGTCCGAGCCGGTGATGCCGGGGACGGGCTCGGCCAGGAGCGATACGGCCGTGCGCGACAGGTGCAGGGCGACGAACTTGTAGCCGTCGCGGGCCTCGTCGTGCCTCGTCCGTCCGGCCACGAGGATGTCGTCGAGGCTGGCGGGCAGGCGCCCCTCCCGGTCGTGGTAGCCGTGCACGGCCAGGGCGAGCTGCCTGAGGTTGTTGGTCGCCTGGGAGCGGTTGGCTGCCTCCCGCACCTTCTGGACGGCGGGCAGGAGCAGCCCGATCAGGATCGCGATGATGGCGACGACGACGAGGAGCTCGATCATCGTGAAGCCGCGCGCGCTCGACGAGGCGCGAGGGGTGAAGCGTTGTACTGGCTGGGTGGACATGCGACCTCTCCTCGACGAGCCGCAGCGACGCGTGCGACCCGGCCGTTCGTGACTGGGCGACGCACCGATCACGGTGTGGCTACGTATCAGAACGTCGGAGGAGGGGCCGGCGCACAGGCGTCGTGCGCAGCGACGGCTGGCGCTAGGCGCGGCGGCCCGCCAGGGCGGCGACCGCCGCATCGGCCGCATGGACGCCTCGCGCCTGCGCTTCCTCGAACAAGGGCAGTCCGTTCAGGTCCGAGTGCGCGAAGAAGAGGCGCTCGAGTCCGCGCCGCGCGGCCTGCCACGCGGGGTCCGACAGCAGGCCCGGCGTCGGGCGCACCATGGCGTGGCCGAACCGCATGATGTCGACGCGCGACACGCAGTCGCGGATGTCGCGATGCGCGCGTGACAGGTCGTCGAGGATTCGGTCGCGGAGGCTCTCGTACGGCTGGGCCAGCAGCCAGCGCCTGGCGTCGGCGGCTGGCTGGTGCGCGAGCGCCCAGTAGTACGTCCACACGGTGCGCGGCACGTGCCGGCGCAGCGACTGGTGCGTCGCCACCACGTAGCCGAGCGCGGGGGAGTCATACAGCACGTTGTCCCACGCGATGGGGAACCAGCGCTCGTCGGGCCACCGGTCGAGCGTGAGGTTGGCCGTCACCCAGGGCGACGAGGTGACCTTCGCCGGCGGCGCGCCGTCGACGATCCGCGTCGCGACGTGTAGTGGCGCGGCGACGATCACCGCCTCGGCCGTCCACGTCGCCGACGTCGACTGCACCTGCCAGCCTCGGCCGGCGCGCGTCACGCGGAACGTCACCTCGTTGGTGCGCACGTGCGGCGCCAGTCGCTGCAGCAACCGGCGCGCGATCCAGCCGTTGCCCTCCGGCCAGGTGAGCGGGCCCGTGTCGTCGGCGTCGCGCGCGGCGAAGTACAGCAGGCCGGCCCACGCCGACACGTCACGCGCCAGCCCGCCGTAGTCGTCGCGACAGGCGTAGTCCACCTGCCAGCGCAGCCACGGCGAGTCGAATCCCTCGCGCTCGAGCCAGGCCGCCATCGACAGCCCGTCCTCGGCGGGCGGGCGCGCGGGATCGAACGACGCCGCCATCGGGATCGTGAAGCGCCCCGTCGCCCGCAGCGCCTGCATGCGCGCGGCGAAGCGCGCGAACTGGTCGCGGTCGCGGCGCGTGGGTCCGACCTGCGGTTCCAGGCCCTCCTGCCACCGGCCATGGATGAACAGGCGCTCGTCTGGCGCGTGCACCAGGTGGCGCTCGTCCCACGACGCGCCGTCGTACACGCCGAGGTCGCGAAAGATCTCGCGTACCAGTCCCGCCGCCGCGCCGGGCACCGGGACGTAGTGCGCGCCCCACGGGTATGCCGAGACGTCGTTCTGCCCGAACCGCGAGTTGCCGCCCGCGTCGGGCTCCATCTCGAGGATCACGAAGTCGGTGATCCCCTGCTTCTGCAGGCGCCATCCCGCGCACAGCCCCGCCATGCCGCCGCCGACGATCACGATGCCCGCGCGGCGGGCCTCCCGGCCTGCCGACAGGCCCACGCCATCGCGCAGGCGGTGCCCCCGCTCGTACGACTCGTTGACGAACCCACCCGCGACGGGGCGCCCCGACTTCTGCGTCAGTCCGATCAGCGCGGCCGAGAGGAAGGAGCGGCGGTCAGTCTTCACGGGAATGCTGCGATGCTGCGATGCCGGAATGTCGGAGGTCGGCTGGCCACATCACGCACCGCCATACGTCGCAGGGCACACGGCGCGGGAATGCTGCGACTGCGGCGGTGCTGATGATAAGCCTGCCGCCCCTCGACATTCCCAGCATCGCAGCATCGCAGCATTCCTCGAAGTGCCGGCATCATCGCGGGATGCTGCGACCGTGGCGGTGCTGATGATGAGCCTGCCGACCCTCGACATTCCCAGCATCGCAGCATCGCAGCATTCCATCAATCGGCAGGCGCGCGTACCGCGCGCCTACCGATTGATGGCGTTCCACTCGCGCTCGTAGTACCGGACGAGCGCCTGTGTGTGCAGGCGATTGGGCTCCACGGGCACGCGCGCCATGTCGAGCGGAAAATCGAACAGCTCGGGCAGCGACTTCGCGTCGAGGAACCGGAGGCCAGCCGGCAGCGAGGTCGGGATGGCCGGGCGACCCGTGCCCGCGAGCACGTAGCCCCACTCGCCGAACGACGGCACGTAGACGTGATAGGGCGCAACCACGAGGCCCGCCTGCTCGATGGTCGCGACGATGCACCAGTAGGCCTGGCGGGCGAAGAGCGGCGACGTCGCCTGCACCACGAACGTGCCACCCGGCGACAGCCGCGCCATCAGCATCCGGTAGAACGTCGTCGTGTACAGCTTGCCCAGCGAGAAGTTGGACGGATCGGGGAAGTCGACGACGGCGAAGTCGTAAGGGTCACCCGGCGTGTCGAGCCAGGAGAACGCATCGGCGTTGACCACGCGGACGCGCGGGTCGCGGAGCGAGCCGCCGTTGAGCCGGCTCAGTTCGTGATGGGTGGAGAACAGGCGGGTCATCTCCGGGTCGAGATCGACAAGCGTCACGTGCTGCACGCCGGGGTACCGCAGCACCTCGCGCAGCGCCAGGCCGTCGCCGCCGCCGAGAATCAGCACCCGCCGTGCCGAGGGCAGGGCCGCCAGTCCAGGATGGACCAGCGCCTCGTGGTACCGGTACTCGTCGCGCGAGCTGAACTGCAGGTTGGCGTTCAGGAACAGGCGGAGGTCGCCCCTCCAGGCCGTCAGCACGATGCGTTGGTAGGGCGTGGTGCGCGACAGCACGACCTCGTCGGCGTAGAGGTTGGCCTCGGCGAGGTCGAGGATGTCGTTGGCCCGCCACAACCCGATGCCGAGCGCGGCGAGCGCGACGGCGCACATGGCCTGCAGCGAGCGCCGCGTCCTGGCCGACAGCGACTCGCGCAGCACCGACGTGGTCCACAGCGCCACGAGCACGTTGATGGCGCCGAACAGCATCGGCGCCCGCACGAGCCCCAGCTTCGGCACGAGCACGATCGGGAACAACAGCGAGGCGCCCAGCGCACCGAGGTAGTCGAAGGTGAGGACGTTGGCCACGACGTCCTTGAACTGGAACCGGTCGCGCAGCAGCCGCATCAGCAGCGGGATCTCCAGGCCTACCAGCGTGCCCACCACGAGCACCAGCAGGTAGAGCAGCAGGCGGAAGGCGTCGGTGTAGGCGAAGGCGAGGAAGAGGATGGCCGACGAGAAGCCGCCCACCACGCCGACCATGATCTCGACGAGGATGAAGCGCGCGGCGAGTCCCCGGTCGACGAACCGCGACAGCCACGAGCCGACGCCCATCGCGAAGAGGTACGTGCCGATGACGGTCGAGAACTGCGTGACGCTGTCGCCGAGCAGGTAGCTGGCGAGCGCGCCGGCCACGAGCTCGTAGATGAGCCCGCAGGCGGCGATGAGCAGGACGGAGGCGAGGAGGGCGGCGGTCACGAGAATGCTGGGAATGCCGCGATGCCGGGATGCCGCGACGGGCCCCGGCTCTCGGCCGCGTGCCCGCCGGAACGCCGCACGCGCGACGGCGGGCTAGTGGATCGCCGCGGCGATGATCAGCGACATGCCGAGCGCGAACGAGCCCACCAGCACCGCGAGGGCGGTGTTGTGCTTCTCGACGATCTCGCGCCACAAGTCGTAGGGCGTCAGCCGGTCGGTGATGATGAACGTGGCGAACAGCACGACGATGCCGAGCGCCGCGAAGACGATGGCGGCGACAAGGTTGGTGAGGAGCGTGGCTTCCATCGATCACTTCCCTCCGAAGTAGCGGGGCCCGCCGTTGTAGAGCGAGCGATAGGCACCGGGGTTGTCGCGGATCGAGCGCGGCACGTTGCGCACGACCTGGGCGCCGGTCATCCAGCCGGAGCGGTCGGCGTTGACGGCCCAGCCCGTGGTGAGGAGCCCGAACACGAGATAGATCACTGCGCGGCGCATGCGGACTCCCGGTTACTCGTCATCGTCGCTGGACACCGAGGTGGCATAGTCGCTTTCCTGGGCGCGCGCGTGCTCGAAGCTGAACTTGCGGAACCAGACCCAGAGGGGGCGGATCAGCAGCAGCACGAGCACGATCACGTACGGCGTCGGATCGGGCACGTCGCGCCGGACGGTGATCCGGTACGAGACCTTCGGCCCGTTGGGCGGCCCCTCTGGCTCGACGCGGAGATAGTACTGGCCCGCGGGCAGGCGCGGCAGTGTCATCAACGACGACGTGCTGCCCTCCGTCCACCTGCTGCCGTCCTCGACGCCGGAGTAGAAGCCGATCTCGGTGCCGACGTTGTGCGCCTCCGCCGTGTCGAGGTTGACGAGCGCCACGTCGTAGCCGAGCCACGAGTTGTTGATGCCGCTCTCGATCTTCACGTCGACGGTCCCCGGCCCTGCCAACGTGAAGGTGGGCGTCACGAAGGCGGACTCGGGTTGGCCGGACACGTAAGTGAATCGCTCCTGGTAGACCTGTTCGCGGGCCGCGGTGACGAGGCGCCACATCAGCAGGAGCACCACGAGCAGCGCCAGCCATCGGAAGGCGCGCCAGAGCTGTCGCGACTTCTCGATGTACGGGTTCGGCTGGTTGGCGAAGATGCCCTGCGCCGCCGGCGGGGCGCCCTCGAGCCCGAACGCCTGCCAGATCTGCTTCGGATCGGTGTACAGCCCCCGCGACCAGGTCCGTTCCTTTGCCGTGCCCTCGCCCGAGAGCATGTACGGCGGGTCGATGAAGTCGTCGGTCTCCACCGACTCGCCGGCCTGGACCCGCCACGGGAACTCGCCGAGCACGTAGTCGGTACGCGCCGTCGCGCGCTGGAAGTGCGTGTACCTTCTGTCGCCGTGGGTGTGACCGCTCCGTCCGCCGACGCTCGCCGTCTCCGGCAGCTCGCGGACCGTCGTCACGTCGTTCCAGTGGCCGTTGTAGCAGGTGAGGTAGCGGAAGCCGTGGTACGGGTTGAACAGCACGTACTCGTCCCAGGCGTAGCGCGTGCCGTCCACGGTCACCGATCGCTGCTGGAAGCCGATCACGTCGTGCGGCTGCCCGGCCCATGTCCCGCGCGTGCCGAGGGGAATCACCGGGCGGATCCACTCGCGCGCCGAGGCGTCCTGCAGGGCCACGACGTTGCGGTCCCTGGCATCGATCACCGCGGCGCAGCTGGTGCACGCCACAGAGAGCGTGTGCGAGAGCGCGCGGAGCTCGACGGCGGCGCCGCAGTTGGCGCAGTTGAAGCCGGCGAGCGCCTTGCTGGCGTCGGTGGCCTCGAAGGTGCGCAGGTTCCGGAGGTTGAGCTCCTCGAACGCGACCATGCGTCCGATGAAGAGGAGCGGCGTGCGGCGCTCGCTGTAGTCGATCGTGCCGAACGTCGCGTCGTGCCCCCGCAGGTCCACGAACGGCACGTCGTCCTTGCCCCAGTACTCGAACGGGAGCTCGCCCTCCACGCCCTTGTAGTGCGCCACCGTGATGGTGGTCA
This sequence comes from Luteitalea sp., assembly GCF_044337415.1. Lineage (GTDB taxonomy): Bacteria > Acidobacteriota > Vicinamibacteria > Vicinamibacterales > Vicinamibacteraceae > Luteitalea. Next base: position 10,366 of record NZ_JBIINP010000046.1, on the reverse strand, counting down.
CCTGGAGGTGCCGGTCGTTCCACGTGAAGCTGTCGCCGACCTTCGCTTCGTCGGCACTGGGGAGCCGCCGCTCCGACTCCACCAGGCTCGACACGGCGAACTCGAGCTGCGCATCCGACAGCCAGCCGCTCGTGCCGTTGTCGTAGACGATGTGCCACTCGTTCCAGCCGCCCTGCTCGTACGCGTAGACGATGCGCCCGACGACCGTGAAGCCCTGGCCGTCGAGGCTGCCCTGCGTCCCGAGCTGGATGGGCGACGCGTCGGGCGGAAGGTCGGCGACCTCGCCAATCGTCTCGATGTCGACGTCGTGACGGACGATGACCGAGCGGCAGCTCTCGCACGTGGTCTGGACGGCGCTCGACCAGCGGTACCGGACCGGCGCGCTGCAGTTGGGGCAGCGTCCCGCGGGTCCCCTCACGCCAGGACCGTCCCGGCCGGCGCGTACGCACGATCCACGCGGCGCACCAGCGTCTCGGTGGCGCCCAGCATGTCGGCCATCACCGCCGCGGCGTCGAACTCCTCCCGTGCGCGGCAGCAGAACACGTTCACGCAGATCGAGCCGTGCTCGGGGAAGGTGTGGCAGGCCAGGTGCGACTCGGCGAGGACGACGAAGCCGGTGAGGCCGCCCGGTCCAGGGAAACGGTGCCACACCGCCGGGGCGACCGGCGTGAGGCGCAGGTCGGTGATGAGGCGATCGAACAGGGCGCGCAGGCGGGTGTCGTCGCGCAGGACGTCGGCCTCGATGCCCTGGGCGTCGATGATCCACTCCGCGCCCTGGAGGGCGTGAGGGGCTCCGCCGGCGAGGGACATGGCGGTGCTGGAGGAGCGACGGTCCGGGGGAACGACGGCCATGGCGCGCGTGGCCCCGGATTATACGGCAGCGGAGCGACCCGCGTGCAGGCTATGCTTCGCCATCCCGCGAGCGAGGTGACCGGTGGTGACGAGTCAGGCCAGGCTGAAGGTGACGCTGTCGACGTTCATGTTCCTCCAGTACTTCATCTGGGGGTGTTGGTACGCCAGCATGGGCACGTATCTCACGCACACGCTCGGCTTCGACGGCGGGCAAGTGGGCCTGGCCTACGGCGCGTTTGCCATCGGCGCGATGATCTCGCCGTTCTTCGTCGGCCTGGTCGCCGACCGCTATTTCGCCACCGAGCGGATCCTGGCGGTGCTCGGCCTGGCCGGTGGTGCCGTGCTCTGCCTGCTGCCGGGCATGCGGACGTTCGCCACCTTCTACCCGGCCCTCATCCTGTACTGCGCCATCTTCGTGCCGACCCTGGCGCTGGGCAACTCGCTGTCGATGCACCACCTTGCGGACGCCGGTCGCGACTTCCCGAGGGTCAAGGTCTTTTCGGCCGTGGGCTGGTTCGTGGCGGGCATGGCGCTGAGCGCGCTGGCCGCCGAGCAACTGGCGCTGCAGTTCTACCTCGCGGGCGCGAGTTCCATCGTGTTCGGCCTCTACGCGCTCACGCTGCCGCATACGCCGCCGAAGAAGACGGGCGCCGACGTCTCGCTCGGCGAGGTGCTGGGCCTGGACGCCCTCGCGCTGCTGAAGAAGCCGTCGTTCGCGATCTTCATCGCCTGCATGTTCCTCATCTGCATCCCGCTCTACTTCTACTTCGTGATGATGAGCATCTACCTCACGGACCTGAAGTGGGAGGGCATCGCCGCGAAGATGACGCTGGCGCAGGTGTCCGACGTGGTGTTCCTGTTCCTGCTGCCGGTCTTCCTCAAGGCGCTGGGCTACAAGCGCACCATCATGATCGGCATCCTGGCGTGGGCCGCGCGCTACTTCGCGCTCTCGGGCAGCGTCCATGCGCCGTCCGCGCAGACGCTGCTGGTGTTCCTGGCCATCGGCGTCCATGGCGTGTGCTACGACTTCCTGTTCATCGCCGGCCAGCTGTACGTCGACGACGAGGCCAACGAGCGCATCCGCGGGGCGGCACAGGGCTTCATCGCGTTCATCCTGTGGGGCGCGGGCTCATTCGTGGGGACGCTGCTCGCGGGGCGCGTGCTGGCCGCGCACGCGCTACCGGGCGTCGGCGGTGGGCACGGCGGCTACGACTGGGCGGCGATCTGGCGCCTGCCGGCCTGGGGGGCCGTCGCCGTGCTTGTGCTGTTCCTGCTCTTCTTCCGCGACCCGGAGCGCAAGGCGGCCTGACCCACCCGTCGGTCGAACTGAAGTTCGACCGCCACGAACCGTTCAGTCCGTGGGCGTCGACGTTCACGTCGACGCGCAGGCCTCGACTACCCGTCGAGCGGTTCGAGGGTGACCACGGCGTTGTAGTCGGGCTCCATCGACTGGTGGTCGATGGCCGACGAGGACAGCAGCATGTTGCCCTCGGGCCAGTGCACCTCGAGGTTGCCGGGCAGGATCGGCGCGGCCTTCAGGCGGCCCTCGTAGCTGCCTGCCTGCGCGCGCAGCCGCACGGGTGCGCCGTCACGCAGCCCCAGTCGCGCCAGGTCCGTCGCGCTGACGAGAATCTCGTCGCGATGCGCGCCCGTGAGCGGGTCGACCTCGCGCTGGATCATCGAGTTGAACTGCTTGCCGCGGCGCGTCGACACGCGGAAGGCCCGCGACGTGTCCGCCATGCTGTCCATCGCCACGACCGCGGCGTGCGCCGGGCGCGTCGTGTCGAGCGGCGCGAAGCGAGCCTTGCCGTCGGCTGTCGCGAACCGGCCGTCGGCGTACAGCGTTGGCCCGCCCCACTGGAACTGATCGCCCTTGGCCGCGAGCCGCTCGATGCCCCCGTAGAGCGGCACCGCCCGGGCGATCTCGTTGCGGATTGCGGCGGCACTGGCGAATCGCACGTGCGTCGCTCGGTCGGGGAAGGCCCGCGCCACCGCCTCGCCCATCACCTGCCACTCCGGACGCGCCGACCCGACGCGCCGCCCGGTGACCTCGGGGGAGTAGATGACGCGCCGCTCGGTGGACGTCTCCGTGCCGCCCCCCGGCGACTCGTAGCGCGTGGTCGCCGGCAGGATCAGGACGTCGCCGTCGCTGTCGGCGAGCATGCCCGACGACAGCACGATGTCCTGGTGCACACGCAGGCGCGGGCGTCGCAGCGCGGCGCGGGTGCGCGCCTCGTCGGGCAGTGTCTCGAGGAAGTTGCCGCCGACGATCCAGAACAGGTCGACGTCGCCGCCGGCCGCGTGCTCGATCATCTCCGCGGTGGTCCATCCGGCGGCGTCCGGCACATCGACGCCCCACACCGCCTGCCAGCGGGCCCGCGTCGCCGCATCCATCGACGGCACGCAGCCCATCTCGGCGCCGCCCTGCACGCCGGAATGCCCGCGGATGGGCACGAGCCCGCGCTTGGGTCGTCCCGGCAGGCCGCGCGCCAGGCCGACGTTCAGCAACGCCGCCACCGTCTGCACGCCGTGGGCGTGCTGCGTGAGGCCCATCGACCACACGAGCACCGCGTTCGGGCGCTCGACCAGCAGGCGCGCGAAGGCCTCGATGCGCTCGCGCGTGCTGCCGCTGTCGCGCGCGAGCACGTCCCAGTCGGTGGCGAGGGCGCGGGCCCGCGCCTCGTCGAAGCCCGTCGTGTGATCGCGGACGAACGCCTCGTCGATGCCGCCCATCTCGACGAGCGCGCGCAGCACGCCGATCAGGAAGGCGAGGTCGCCGCCCGTGTGGACGTCGAACCAGTGGTCGGCGATGCGCGTGCCGAAGACGGCGCTCGACGGAATCGACGGCACCCAGTAGCGGTCGAGGCCGGGTTCCCGGTAGGTGTTGACCACGGCGACCTGCGCGCCGCGCGCCTTGGCGTAGTGCAGGTACTTCGTGGTGACGGGCTGGTTGTTGGCCGCGTTGGACCCGAAGAAGACGATCAGGTCCGCGTCGAGCCAGTCGGTGTAGCTGCACGTGGAGGCGCCGTGCCCGAGGGCGGCCTTCATCGCGATCGTCGACGCCGCGTGGCAGAGGCGCGCGGCGTTGTCGACGTGGTTGGTGCCCAGCACGCGCGCCGCCTTCTGCGCGACGTAGTAGGTCTCGTTGGTGATGCCGCGCGACGTCATGAAGAACGCGGCACGCTGCGGGTCGACATCGCGCATCTCCTGCGCGATGCGGTCGAGCGCCTCGTCCCACGACACCACGCGGAAGCCGGGCTCGCCGCGGCGACGCAGGAGCGGTTCCGGCAGGCGCCCGAGCGCGCGCAAGCCGGCCGAGGTCCGCGACGAGAGCGCCGAGACGTCGCGCAGCAGGGTGGGGTCGAGAGCGGGCGCGGTGTTCAGCCGCAGCAACTCGAGCCGCACCATGCAGAGGTGCGTGCCCTTCAGCGTCCAGTCCTTCAGGCCCGAGGTGCCCAGCGCGCAGCCGTCGCATACGCCGTCGCGCAGGATCCGCCAGGCGAACGGCAACTGATCGCGGTTCTCCCACGCGATCCGGAACATGTCGCGGAAGTGGCGCGGCTTCTGCCTCGTGAGGCCGAACAGGGGCATGGGTCAGGCGATCCGGTGGGGGTGGGTGTACAGGTTGTAGCCGTCGCCGCGTGCGAAGCCCACCAGCGTGAGGCCGCGCTCCTCGGCGAGATCGATGGCCGCCGTCGACGGGGCCGACACGGCGACCAGCATCGGGATGCCGGCGAGCACGGCCTTCTGCACGAGCTCGAACGATGCGCGTCCGCTGACGCACAGCAGGCGATGGGACAGGGGCAGCGCTCCCGCGAGCACCTGGCGGCCGATCACCTTGTCCACGGCGTTGTGACGGCCCACGTCCTCCGCCGCGTCCACGAGCGTGCCGTCGAGCGCGAACAGCCCTGCGGCGTGCAGCCCGCCTGTCCTGTCGAACACCGACTGCGCCGCGCGCAGCCGGTCGGGCAACGCGGGCACGAGCGAGGACGCGACCGTCCACGACGAGTCGAGGGCGTCGGCGTCGGTCTTCAGGGCGTCGACCGTCGGGCGTCCGCACACGCCGCAGGCCGACGTCGTCGTCACCTGGCGGCGCTCGGCCGCACGAGCCGAGAGCCGGGCGAGAGCCTCGCTCCCGAGCGACACATCCACGCCATCGCCCTCCGGCCTCGCCACGACGGCCGTGATCTCGGACGACCGACGCACCACCTGCTCCGACAGGAGGAATCCCGCCGCCAGCGCCTCATCGTCTCCAGGCGTGCGCATGGTGATCACGAAGGGCTCGCCCTGCACGGTGATCGACAGCGGAGCTTCGGTAGCGGCCCGGTCGGTGTCGGCTGCGGACGTTTCGCCCCGTACGCGGCGCAGCGGCACGGTCTTCCACGGCGCGGCGTGCGGGAGCATGGCTGGAATTCTACAGGCCGCCGCGAGGTCGGGGCGCCCGCTGCCGGGTGGCCGGGGTACTCTGGGGCGCGTCAGCCGACCATTCACCCCTGCCTGACGTCGGGAGAAGCATGATGCCGCGCGCCCTGTCGTCGATCCTCGCCCTGATGTGCCTGTCGGCAGCCCTGGCCGTGGCCCAGCCCTCGACCCTCGACGGATCGTCGTGGACGCTCACGACGCTGGCGGGGCACCCGTCGCTGCACGGCACACCCACGCTGCGCTTCGAGGGCGGCCGCGTCTCGGGCAACGACAGCTGCAACACCTATCGCGGGACGTACACGGGCGAGGGAACGACCTTCCGCGTCGGCCCCCTCGTGGCGACCCGCATGGCGTGCCAGGGGCCGAGGATGGCGCAGGCGGCCGCCTTCACCGAGGCGCTCGGCAAGGCCCGTGTCACGCGCATCGAGGACGGCGTCCTGGTGCTCGCCGACGAGAGCGGCGCGGCGCTGGCGACCTTCACCCGCCAGTCGACGTCGCTGGCCGGCACGGACTGGGAGGTCACGGGCTACAACAACGGCCGGCAGGCGGTCGTGAGCGTGGTGCGCGACACGCGACTCACGCTCGCCTTCGCCGCCGACGGTCGAGTGTCGGGGGAGGCCGGCTGCAATCGCTTCAGTGGCACCTACACCGCCGTCGGCGACACGGTGGCCATCGGCACCCTGGCGACGACGCGCAAGATGTGCGGCGAGGAGGGCGTGATGGCGCAGGAAACCGCGTACCTCGCCGCCCTGGCGACGGCCACCCGTGTTCGCGTCGACGGCGACCGCCTCGAGCTGCGCACGGGCGACGGGGCGCTTGCCGCGTCGGCCCGCCGGCGCTGAGGCACCGCCGACCGCCTACCGCTTGAAGGTGATGGCCAGCCCGCCGCCCCGCTCGTCGACGGTCGTGTCGGCGCCCGCCGTCGCGCGCAGCACCGCCAGGTACTCGCGCGAGCCCATGGCCCCGCGACGTCCCGCCTCGCTGACGTTGTGGGTGGTGAACACGCCGCCCTTGACCACCTTCGGGAACACCGCGCGGAAGTAGTTCGGGTACCAGTCCTTGTCGGCGTCGCTGAACACGAAGTCGAACGGCCCCTCGAGCGCCGGGACGATGGCGTGGGCGTCGCCGAGGCGGGCATCGACGTAGCGGGCGAGTCCGGCCGCCTCGAAGTTCCGCTTCGCTTCGGCGTGCCGGCCCTCGTCGAGCTCGACCGTGATCAGCCGGCCGCCAGTCTTGCTGAGTCCCCAGGCGATCCAGATGCCCGAGTGCCCCGTCGACGTGCCGATCTCGAGCGCGCGCGTGTAGCGATGCTCGACGATCAAGTCGTGCAGGGACTGGCCATCCACGTCCGGCACGTTGAGGTCGCGCCACGTGCCGGCGCGCTCCGCCAGGAACGCCTTGACGCGCGCATCGAGCGCGGCCTGGGTCGTGGCCTGGCGGGCCAGCAGCGTGGGCGCGCCGAGGATGGTCAGGGCGCCGAGGAACGCGAGGGCGGAGAGACGGGGCAGCAGCGACATGGGGCCTCCTGAGCCCCAGTGTGCGCGCCGAATGTGAAGAATGCGTGAGGTGGCAATTTGAAATTGGAAAGTCGAAATTCTCGGCGGCGCGACCTCCGGTCACTGCCGCTCGAAGCGCCGCGTAGGCGACAGGCCGAAGGCCGTCGCCCGCGAGAATCTCGAGTTCCCAATCTCAAATTGCCCCGGTCCCTTACGCGTTCACGCTCGGCAGGCCGGCCAGCGCCATCGCGAGTTCGCTCTCGTCGTAGGTCTGGTTGACGAGCTTGCCGGCGAAGTAGTCCATGTAGGCCTGCATGTCGAAGTGGCCGTGCCCGCAGAGGTTGAACAGGATGGCGCGCGACACGCCTTCCTCGCGGCACTTGATGGCCTCGTCGATGGCGCCCCGCACGGCGTGATTGGCTTCCGGGGCCGGCAGGATGCCCTCGGCGCGCGCGAACTGCACGCCCGCGTCGAAGCAGTCGCGCTGCATGAGGGCCCTGGCCTCGATGAGCCCGAGCTCCTTCAGGTGCGACACCATCGGCGCCATGCCGTGATAGCGCAGCCCGCCGGCGTGGAAGCCCGGCGGCATGAACGTCGAGCCGAGCGTGTGCATCTTCGTGAGCGGCGTCATGTGCGCCGTGTCGCCGAAGTCGTAGGCGTACGTGCCGCGCGTGAGGCTCGGGCACGCCGCCGGCTCAACGGCCACCACGCGCACGTCGGGGCCGCCGCGCAGCTTCGCGCCGATGAACGGGAACACGATGCCCGCGAAGTTCGAGCCGCCGCCGGTCGCGCCGACGATGACGTCGGGGTAGTCGTCGGCCATCTCGAGCTGCTCGATGGCCTCCATGCCGATCACCGTCTGATGCAGCAGCACGTGGTTGAGCACCGAGCCGAGCGCGTAGTTGGTGTCGGGGTTGGTCGCGGCGACTTCCACGGCCTCGGAGATCGCCATGCCGAGGCTGCCCTTGCAGTCGGGATCCTGCTCGAGCACGGCGCGGCCGTAGTTGGTCAGCGGCGACGGGCTGGCCACGCACGACGCGCCGTAGGTCTCCATCAGCGCGCGGCGGTACGGCTTCTGGTCGTACGACACGCGCACCATGAAGACCTGCACCTCGATGCCGAAGAGCGCACCCGCGAAGGCGAGTGACGACCCCCACTGTCCGGCGCCCGTCTCGGTGGCGATCTTCCGGATGCCGGCCTCGCGGTTGTAGTACGCCTGGGCCACCGAGGTGTTCGGCTTGTGGCTGCCGGCCGGGCTCACGCCCTCGTACTTGTAGTAGATGCGCGCCGGCGTCTGCAGCACCTGCTCGAGGCGCCGCGCGCGGAACAGCGGCGACGGACGCCACTGGCGGTACACGTCGCGCACCGGGCCCGGGATCTCGATCTCGCGCGCGGTCGAGACTTCCTGTTCGATCAGCGCCATCGGGAACAGCGGCGCGAGGTCGTCGGGGCCGAGCGGCTGCAGCGTGCCCGGGTGCAGGGGCGGCGGGCACGGCGCCGGCAGGTCGGCAGCCAGGTTGTACCAGGTGGTGGGCAGCTTCGATTCGTCGAGCAGGTACTTCACGCGGTCGGTCATCGTGCCTCCGGGCAAACGGCAGGATCCTATACCGAGGCCCGCCCGGGGAAGGAAACGACGAACGGCCTGGTGATCCCGGTTTCGGGCGAGCCCTCGCACGATTGCGGAACAGTTTGAAGCGGCCGTACACTCCCCGAGCAGCCAGTTCATGCGATTGACGCGTCTTCTCCTCGCCTTTGCTTTCCTCGCCGCGCCGCTCGCGACGCTGATCATCCTCGAGGAGATCGTGCGCGATGGCGCGGCGAAGGGGGTGCCGCCCTACGCCGTGGCGAAGGCGACGGCCATCGCCGCCGACCGGCGCGTGCGATTGCGCGCCGCGTACCAGGCCGGCGTGCGCTTCGCCCTCGGCACCGACGCCACCAGCGACATTCATGGCCGCAACGGCGAGGAGTTCGCGTACATGGTCGACATCCTCGGGGCCACCCCGATGGACGCGATCACCATCGGCACACTGCATGGGGCGCGGTTGCTCGGCATGGAGCGCGACCTCGGCACCGTGACCGCCGGCAAGTTCGCGGATCTCGTGGCCGTCGCCGGGAACCCGCTCGACGACATCACCCGGCTGCGGCGTCCCGCGTTCGTGATGCAGGCGGGCGCGGTCGTCGTCGCCCCCGCCTCCTGCGCCGACTGCGCCCCGAGACTCGAGTAGGCCCGCGGCGAAACGCCTCGTCCCGCTCCCAGAAGCCCTCGTCCCGCGCCACGGAGCCGCGTCATGAGCCGCAGCAACAACAAAACTCGCGATGACCGTGTCCTGCGCCTTGGCCTCGTGCTTCTCGCGGCCCTGGCCGTGGTATCGGCACTCCTGTACGCGAAGCCGCACGTCCCTCACCGCATGACGCTGCTCGCAGGGCCCCGGGGCTCGTCGTTCCATCAGGATGGGCTGCGCTACCGCGACATCCTCGCCAGACATGGCGTCACCCTTGACGTGGTCGAGACGGAAGGGTCCCTGTCGAACTTGCGACGGCTGGCAGCCGGGTGTGATGCCTGCGCGGGCTTTGCCGAAGCCGCAGAGTACCCGGAACAGTGGCTTGGCGCGCCAGGCGGCGAGTTGCGCACACTGGGCAGCCTGTATCTCGAACCGTTCTGGATCTTTGCCCGTCGCGGGCTCAGCATCGACGGCGTGGCAGAAGTCCGTGACATGAAGGGCCTGGCCATCGCTCCCGGGAACGAGGGGAGTGGAGTGCGCCTCTTTGCGGAGACGTTGCTCGCGTGGAACGGACTCACTGGCGACGTCACGCTCGTCGAGGCCGATATCGTCCACGTGAGTGGTCTGCGGGCAGCGATTGAAGGCGGCAGGCTTGATGTGGTGTTTGCCGCCGGCAAGATGGATGCTCCACTGATCGATGGCCTGCTGCGTTCACCCGACCTGCTGCCCGTGTCGCTGCGCCGGATTGACGCCATCACGTTCCGGTTCCCTGGCGTCAGGGCGCTTCGGCTCCCCGCAGGCAGTGCAGACATGGCGCGCAATCTGCCCGCCAGCGATGTCGAACTGCTTGGCATCTCCGTGCAACTGATCGTGCCGGCGAGTCTGCCGACCGCACTGTCCGACCTGTTGCTGGAGGCCGCCGGGGAGGTCCACGGGCCGCGCGGCCCGTTTGCCAGGGCCGGGGAATTCCCGAATGCGACGATGGTGTCCTTGCCCCTGAGCGCCGCAGCGAAGCGGTACTACGAACGCGGGCCATCGCCCCTGTGGCGTGTCCTGCCGTTCCGCCTGGCGACGCTGGTCGACCGCTTCATGTGGGTTGGCGCCAGTGTGGCGTCCGCGGCGCTGGCGCTGTTCGGCCTGTTGCCGAAGTTGGTGAGCTTCCGCTACGAGCGCGCCAGCCTGGCGCTGTACCGGCGGCTGGAGAGCGTCGAGAAGGCACTGGCGTCCAGCACTGACAAGGCCGCGTTGCGTGCCGAACTCGACGACATCGACCGCATCAGCACGGAGCTGCGCGTACCACGAGCGCAGCGGCCGGACTACTTCGGCCTTCGCCAGAACGTGCATGACGTGCGCACCAGACTGAACGAGTGAGCT
>NZ_JBIINP010000300.1:0-4001 GCF_044337415.1 Luteitalea sp. | reverse complement strand
ACCTCTTCGTCGGTCGTGAACAGGAAGCGGATGCGCAGGTGCTGCAGCAACGGGCTCGCCACGGCCGCCGCCAGCATCGCGATCACCAGGCCCGCCTTCATGTCGAAGGTCCCCGGGCCGTGCAGGTGGCCGTCGCGCACTTCCACTGGCATCTGCGCCAGGGTGCCGATGGGCCACACCGTATCGAAGTGCCCGAGCAGCAACACCTGCCGGGGGCCGCTGCCCATCGTCGCTCGCACGTGCGCGCCTGCGTCGCCCCGCGGCAGGCGTTCGACGTCCGCACCTGCCTCGTCAAGCAGGCGTGCGATGGCGTCGCCGCAGCGATCGAGGGCGGCCACGTCGCCGCTCGGTGACTCGATCCGGGCGAGTGCAGCGATGGTGTCGAGCAGCCAGTCGGCGCGACTGGCGCACGCCTGCCTGATGTGCTGATTCGTAGGGAATTTGTTGTCCATGGTGTTGGCCGACGGCGTGTTCGTACAGCCCGGCTCGGCACGTTATTGTGAGTCGAGGAGAACCTAACCGCACATGCCCATGTACCTGATCGAGCGCGACGTTCCCGGCGCGCACACCCTGACCAGCGAGCAACAGGCCGGCATCTCCGGCGCGTCCTGTGCCGTCCTCGACGGCATGGGGCCGCAGATCAAGTGGCTCCAGAGCTACGCGACCGAGAACAAGATCACCTGCATCTACGAAGCGGCCAACGAGGACCTGATTCGCGAGCACGGCGCCAAGGGCGGTTTCCCCGTGACGCGCATCAGCGAAGTCGCCAGCGTGCTCAGCCCGAGCCTCGCCGGCCGGTAGCCCCTCATCGCGTGCGGAGCCGGTCCAGATCCACGGGCCGGCCCGCCGCGTAGACCGCCCGCACCTGTCGCACCCGCGCGATCGCCTGCGTCGGGTCGCCTTCCACCACCACGATGTCGGCCGCCGCCCCTGGGCGCACGGCGCCGAGTTCCGCGCCACCGGCACCCAGGAAGGCCGCGCCCTCGCGCGTCGCCGCGCGCAGCGCCTCCGTCGGCGACACCCCGGCAGCGACGAGCAATTCGAGCTCGCGCCACGGCGCCTCGCCGCGCTCGGCATGCGGCACCTCCGTGTGGCCCCCCATCACGAGTCGCGCGCCCGCGGCATGCAGCCGCGCCACCAGCGCCTGCATTCTGGCGAAGCCCGTCGCCCGCGTCGCCGCCGTGATCGCGCTGCCCTTCGGCACGGCATCGCCAGGCTGCGCCTCGAACACCGCCAGCGTCGCATCGACGAACGGCCGGTGGCGCGCGACCACCTCGTAGAGCCGCCGGGCCTGCGGGCCGTCGAGGTCGGCCTCGGCAAACAGCGCATAGCGTCCGTCGCGCCGCGCGCCGTTGTCGGCCAGCACCGCCTGCCGGTAGCGCTCCGCAGCCATCGGCGCCGCGATGCTGGTCCCGAACGAGGTCACGTGCTCCACGCCCGTCAGCCCTGCCTCGAACAGCTGTCGCGCGTCGAGGATCTCGAGATGCGCCGTGCTCGGCACGCCGCGCGCGCGGCACGCCTCGATGACCGCCAGCGCGCAGGCCAGCGACAGCCGGAAGTAGATCTTGATGGCCGTCGCGCCCTCGTCGACGGCGCGGTGCACCTGGCGACGTGCCTCCTCGGGATCGCGCGCGACGACCGAGTCCTCGGGATACGCCGGGCGGTCGCCGTCGATGTGCGGGCCGGTGAGGAAGAGGCGCGGCCCTGGCAGGCCCTCCTTCGCGATGAGCGTGCGCAGCGGCTCGTGCATCTCCTGCCACTCGCCGGGATCGCGGAACGCCGTGACGCCGTGCGCGAGTTGCCTGAGGGCCAGGGCCTGGTCCGACTCGATGTGGTAGTGGCAGTCGACGAGTCCGGGCAGGATCGTGCCGTCGGCGACTCGCGTGATGGTCGCGCCTGCCGGAATCGGCACGGCACTCGCGGCGCCTGCGGCGTCGATCCGGCCGTTGCGGATCACGACCCGTGCGCCGTCGCGGACGACCAGTGCGCTGCCGTCGAAGAGCCGCGGCGCCTCGATCACGTGCGGGGCGGCGCCTGCGACACTCGGCAGCTGCATCGACCACCCGAACGCGCGCGACAGCGCGGCGCCAGCAGTCCAGGCGCCGGCGGTGAGCACCGCGCGGCGCGTCAGCGCGCGCGTGTGGGCCGACGGATGCGAGCGACGAGGGCCGCGCATGCTAGACCTCCCGCACGAGTCCCGCGCGCGTGGCCTCCGTGTTGCGCACGAGCAGGAGCATGGCCGCAACGGCGACCAGCGGCAGGATGCTCGCGCCGACGAGGATCGGCGCGAAGGAGTACTTGTCGGCGACCAGGCCGGTGATGGCGATGGCCGTGATCGTCCCGAGGCCCGCACCCGTGCCCCCGAGTCCGCTCACCGACGCCACCGATGCCGGTGCGAACAGGTCGGCCGGCAGGTTCAGGATCACCGTCGAGAACGCCGCATACGCGAAGGTCGACACGGCGAAGCACGCGATGATGGCGGGCAGGGATTCTGCCCAGATGGTCGGCACCAGCAGCGTCATGCCGAGGCCGCCGAACACGCCGATCGCCTTGCGCGCCGCGCCCACCGACCAGCCCCGCGCGATCAGCCGGCTCGAGACGCCCCCGCCGAAGAAATTGCCGGCGTCGGCCGCGAGGAAGGGCACCCAGAAGGCGAGCAGGCCTTCCTCCATGCTGAACCCGCGGCTCACCAGGTAGATGGCGAACCAGTCGGTGATGAAGAACCAGACGGGATCGGTGAAGGACTTCGAGATGACGTAGCCCCACGTCTGCGGGAGGCGCAGCAGGGTGGCGTAGGGCAGGGCCGCGCCGGTGGCGTGCTCGGCGGCGTCGGTCTCCTGATCCCGCCGCAGCATCTCCCGTTCCTCATCGGTGATGCGCGGGTGTTCGAAGGGCGACCGGTAGACGGCCAGGAACAGGGCGAGCCAGGCGAAGCCGAGTGCGCCCGTGATGACGAACGCCGGCCGCCAGCTGCCGAACGTCGCGTACAGGCCGAGCACGATGAAGGGCGCCAGCGCCGCGCCGACCGACGATCCGCTGTCGAAGAGCGCCACCGCCCAGCCGGATTCCCGCCGGGGGAACCACTCCGACACGGCCTTGGTGGCGCCCGGCCAGTTGCCTGCCTCGCCCAGCCCGAGGGCGAAGCGCGCGGCCATGAAGGATCCGAGGCCGGTCGCCAGGGATGTGGCCATCGCAGCGACCGAGTACCACGCGACGCCGAGCGCCAGGCCGGTCCGCGTGCCCAGGCGGTCGATGACCCGGCCGGCCACGGTCTGGCCGAGCGCGTAGGCCACGCGGAACGCGATCAGGATCCAGGAGAAATGCCAGTTGTCCCAGCCGTACGTCTCCTTCAGCGTCGGCGCCAGCACGCTGAGGGTCTGCCGGTCGATGTAGTTGATGACCGTCGAGAGGAACAACAGCCCCCCGATGTACCACCGCAGTCCACGCACGCGACGCGTCACCCGGCCTCCTCCGTGAGAGGGTTGTCCGTTGCTGAAAGCGCGTGAAGCTTATCGCACGGCGGCTTATGCTTTGAGGAATGTTCGCCCGTGCGTCCACCCTGGTGTCTCGCGTCGCGGCCGCGGCGCTCGTGCTGCTCGCCTCCGCCGTGCCGCAGGCGCAGGCCCCGACGGCCGCGCCGCGGCGGTCCGAGGCCGCGCCGGTGCGCCTGGTGCTGCTGATCGCCGTGGACCAGTTCCGGCCCGACTATCTTTCGCGCTTCGGGGCGCCCTCGGCGGGCTTTCGCACGCTCACGACGCGTGGGGCGGTGTTCACGTCGGCCTACCTCGAGCACGGCATCACGGTGACGGCGGTAGGGCACTCGACGATGCTGTCGGGCGCCACGCCGGCGCTGAGCGGCATCATCGAGAACGCCTGGTACGAGCGGTCCACGAGGTCGACCGTCGAGAGCATCACCGACCGGGAGGCCGCCATCGTCGGTGGCGACGCCGCCGCGGGTGTCGGCGCGTCCCCGCGGCGCATGCTGGTACCGACGCTCGGCG
>NZ_JBIINP010000115.1:0-14233 GCF_044337415.1 Luteitalea sp. | reverse complement strand
ACGCCACGGTGCGCGCCGGCCTCGAGAAGTACTACGGCAAGGAGGGCGCTGCGAAGGTGCAGCAGGCCGAGGCCTTCGAGATCTGCGAGTACGGACGTCGCCCGACGCCCGAGGACATCAAGCGCCTCTTCCCGTTCCTGCCCTGACGGACACCGGCACACCGGCCGTCCCCCACGGAAGTGGGCGGCGGCCGTGACCTGCGGCGCCCGCCTACCCGGAGAATCGTCGCGGCCAGGCAGGGTCCTTCCATAGGTTAGGACTGCTCATCTTCGGGGCAGGATGGCCGATGACTTCCTCGATCCGCGCACTCCCCGGCCGCTGGGGAGCGGATACAGGCGTGCCGTATCCGCCACGAGGCCGTAATGACCGTCCGGGCAACCTTCTTCGACACCCCCCAGCGGACCAGTCCCGACCTGCTCGACGAGCAGGTCACTCACGTACATGCGGCGCCCATGGTCGTGGCGATGCTGGAGGGGGTGGCGTCGCCGGCCGCGCTCCTGAACGCCGACCGCGAGATCATCGCCGCCAACACGCGGCTGGCGCGCCTCACCGGCGCTGGCCGCGCGCAGCTCGCCGGGCGTCGCATCGGGGAGGTGCTCGGCTGCGTGCACGCCCTTGAACAGCCTCATGGGTGTGGCACCACGGAGTCGTGCGCCCTGTGCGGTGCCGCGCAGGCACTGCGCGAGGCGCGGGTGCGGCAGGCGCCCGTCGAGCGGACCTGCCGGATTCGTCGCGAGGACGGGTCCTTCGGCGAGGCGGCCTTCAGTGCCGACATCAACTGCGCGCCCCTCGATGTCGAGGGCGTGCGCACGATCATGGTGGTGCTGCGCGACACGAGCGACGCCGATCGACGACGTGTGCTGGAACGGATGTTCTTCCACGACGCGCTGAATGCGGCGGGCGGGCTCCAGGGCCTGCTCGAGGCGTGGCCGGATCTGTCGCCCGAGGAGGCCATCAGCCTGGCGCCGATGGCATCGCGGCTGGCCAGCAACCTCGTCGAGCAACTGCAGGCCCAACGGGATCTCGTGGCCGCCGAAGCGGGCACCCTCGCGGTGAACCGCGTGCCGGTGCGCCCCGCGCCGCTCCTGGACGAGCTCAGGCAGCTCTACGCCCAGCACGAGGTCGGTGAAGGCAAGACGGTGGTCGCGCAGGTGCTCCCCGGCGCCCCCACCGTGATGACCGACCCCGTGCTCCTGCGGCGGGTGCTGGGCAACCTCGTCAAGAACGCCCTCGAAGCGTCGGCCAGCGGGGAGCAGGTGACAGTGCGTCACTCCTGCGACGGGCCACGGGCCACGTTCACCGTCCACAACCCTGCGGTGATGCCGCAGGCCGCCCGCCTGCAGGTCTTCCAGCGCGGATACTCCACCCGCGGTGTCGGCCGGGGCCTCGGCACCTATGGCGCCCGACTCATGACGGAACGCTACCTCGGTGGCACGCTGCGCTTCGGGTCCAACGCGGAGACCGGCACGGTCTTCGCGCTCGAGCTTCCCCTGGAACCCTGAGCGCGGGCCATGCCTACCTCCATCGGGCGCATACTGGCGCGACCGATGTCTGAGACCCCCACGGCGGGGCCGCGCAGCCTCTCGTTCGCGATCGCGCGCATCGTTGGCGCCTACGCAGTCTTCGCATCGCTCTGGATCCTGCTGTCCGATCGCGCACTCGGGTTCTTCGTTCCCGACCATGCGTCGTACGCCGCGTACGGCACGCTCAAGGGCTTCGCTTTCGTCGCCGTCACGGCCGCGCTGCTGTGGGGCCTGCTGCGCGTGGAGCTCGGACGACGGGCGCGGGCCGAGCTGGCCCTGGCTGAAACGAGCGCCCGGTTGCAGCGCGCCCAGCAGATCGCCCACGTCGGCCACTGGGTGTGGACGGCGCAGGACCGCCATCTCGCGCCCTCGCCGGCGGCGACGCCACCCACGTCCAGCCCCGGTAAGATGGGCGGCGCATGCCCACGCCGCCCGTCGCCACGCTCCTCGACCTCACGGGTACCACCGCGCTCGTCACGGGCGCTGGCACGGGCATCGGCACCGGCATCGCCCTGCGGCTGGCCGAGGCGGGCGCACGGGTCGCCGTGCACCACCGCCAGAGCCGAGCGGGCGCCGAGGACGTGGTGGCCCGGATCACGCAGGCCGGTGGCCAGGCCCGTGCGTTCGGCGCCGACCTCGCCCGCGCCGCCGACGTCGACGCCCTGGTGCGCGCCGTGTCGGCCACCCTGGGCGTTCCCGACATCGTCGTGAACAACGCCGGGATCTACCCGCTCGGCACCATCATCGACGTCGAGTTCGACGAGTGGCAGGCGGTCGTGACGGCCAACCTCGGCACGGTGCACCTGGTCACGCAAGCGGCGGCGCGCGCCCTGCGCGAGGCGGGTCGTCCTGGCGCCATCGTCAACATCGCCTCCATCGAGGCGAGCAACGTGGCGCCGGCGCACAGCCACTACAGCGCCGCGAAGGCCGGCGTGGTGATGTACACGAAGTCGGCGGCCCGGGAACTCGGGCCGCTGGGCATCCGCGTGAACGCCGTGTCGCCGGGACTCATCGGGCGTCCGGGGCTGGCCGAGGCCTGGCCGCAGGGTGTGCAGGCCTACACGGCGGCGACGCCGCTCGGCCGCCTCGGCGACTTCGAGGACGTCGCCGACGCGTGCCTGTTCCTCGCCTCACCGGCCGCACGCTGGATCACCGGCGCCGAGCTCGTGGTGGACGGCGGCGTGCTGACCAATCGCGCGTATTAACCGGCTACAGCCTGCCCGAGGTAGGGCCCGTTGTCCCAACGCGGCCCACAGCGTCGAGCTTCAGGTAGCCTGCAGCCCATAGCCCGTCGCCGATCACCCATGACTCGCCTCGAACTGATCAGGATGTTGAATCTCTCGCCGCTGCCGGGCGAGGGTGGGTATTTCCGCCAGACGTGGGTGTCGTCCGAGCGTGTCGCGGGCGGCACGCTCGGGCCGCGGTATGCGGGCGACAAGGCCCTCGGCACGGCCATCTACTACCTGGTCACCGACGACCCGGACGGCTTCTCGGCGATGCACCGCCTGCCGACCGACGAGGTCTACCACTTCTATCTCGGCGATCCCGTCGAGCAACTGCTGCTGCATCCCGATGGACGCAGCGAGGTGGTCGTGCTCGGACAGGACCTGCGCGCCGGCCAGCGCGTGCAGCACGTGGCGCCGCGCGACGCCTGGCAGGGCACACGCCTCGTGCCGGGTGGTCGATGGGCACTGCTCGGCACGACGATGGCGCCAGGCTTCGACGTGAGCGACTACCAGGCGGGCGACCGCGCCGCGCTGCTGGCCACCTGGCCCACGCAGGCCGACCGCATCCGGGCACTCATGCGGGTCTGACTGCCGACTGCCGACCGCCGACTGCCGTTTCCCCCTACCCGTGAATCGTCGCCTCGGCCAGCAGCTTCTTGAGCCGGTTGTCCGGCCCGCGGCTCGCGACCAGGCGGGTGCCATCGCGCAGGATGACGGCGTACTCGCCGTGGAAGAGCGGCTGCAACTCGCGAATCCGGTCCGCGTTGACGATCGTGGAGCGATGGATGCGGATGAACTGCCCCGCGTCGAGCACCGACTCCATGCCCTTCATCGTCTCGCGCAGCAGGTGCGACTGGTTGCCCATGTGCAGCCGGACGTAGTTGCCCTCGGCCTCGATCCAGTCGATGTCGTCGACCTTCACGAAGAACACGCGGCCCGACGACTTGACCACGATGCGCTGCTTCTCGCGCTGCTCGGCGGTGAGCGAGGCCACCAGCGAGCGCAGATGATCGCGGTCGACCGGCGCCTCGGCCTCGTGGCGCTTCGCGATGGCCGCGCGCGCCCGTTGCAGCGCCTGCCCGAACCGCTCCGCGTTGAAGGGCTTCAGCACGTAGTCGAGCGCGTGTACCTCGAAAGCCTTGAGCGCGTACTGGTCGTAGGCGGTCACGAACACGACGTGCGGCAGGTCCTCGCCCTCGAGCGCCTGCAGCACGCCGAAGCCGTCCACGCCCGGCATCTGGACGTCGAGGAACACGAGATCGGGGCGTTGATCACGGATGGCGTCGACGGCCTGCTGTCCGTCGCCGACCTCGCCGATCACGGCCACGTCGTCGTGCATGCCGAGCATCATCCGCACGCGCTCGCGCGCCAGGGGTTCGTCGTCCACGATCAGGGTGCGCAAGGTCATGCAGAGACTCCTTCGACCGACGCGGTCAGGTCCGCGGCGTCGCCGATCGGCAGGCGCAGCCGCACCACGGCTCCGCCGTCGGGATGGTTGGAGAGCGTGAGCACGGCGCCGGGGCCGTAGAGCTCGCGCAGGCGTTCCCGCGTGTTGCGCAGGCCGAGACCGCGCATGGGCAGGCCTTCAGGTCCAAGGCGAAAGCCCGGCCCGTCGTCGCGCACGGCCAGGTCGAGCCAGTGGCCGCTGCGTCGCGCGCTCACCTCGATGCGCCCGCACTCCGGCCGCGTGGCCAGGCCGTGCTTGATGGCGTTCTCGGCGATGGGCTGCAGCACCTGATTAGGTACGAGCACGTGCAGCAGGTGTTCCGGGACGTCGACGTCGACCTTCAGCCGATCCTGGAAGCGCGTCCGCTGGATATCCAGGTAGCGGCTCAGGAACTCCACTTCCTGTCCCAGGCGCACCTCCTGGACCCCGATCGAGTCCAGCGACATCCGGAGCAGGTCGCTCAGCTGCGTGATCATCTCGTCGGCCGCCGACGGGTCCCGGTGCACCAGCGTCGAGATGGCGTTGAGCGTGTTGAAGAGGAAGTGGGGGTGCAACTGCCCCTTCAGCACCTCCAGCTGGGCCTTGGCGAGGCGCGCCTCCAGGTGCGAGGCCCGCAGGGCGCGGTCGCGGAACCGCTTGTAGTTGTGCCAGGCCTGGTGCACGGCGACGAGCACCCAGTACGACTGGAATGCCAGGTAGAACTGCGACACCAGCAGCCAGGAGAAGGGCAGCGGCGTGGGATCGATCACCGGGATGTGGCTGACGCCCCACCGGCAGCCGGCGTACGCGACGCACGCCCCGAGCGACGACAGGACATGCAGGCCGAGCGATCGGCGCCAGGTCCCCGGCTCGAGCGGGAACCGGCGCGCCATGCTGAAGATCGCCGGGGCCAGCAGCAGGAACGGCATCCACGTGGCAAAGCCCGAGAAGACGATCTCGGCCAGCGGCAGGTCCACGCCCCGCATGCGGTACTGCAGCGCCAGCTGCGGCATCGTCACGAGGCTGAGGACGATGAGGACGGCGGCCAGCAGGACCCAGCCCCGACGTTCGATGGCGTCGGTGTGGCTGCCATGCGGGCGCTTCAGGGTGTCGACCACCGCCGATCGCAGCTCGCCCATCGTGGCGAAGGACGTGGGAGCGCCATCTCCGTCGGGCCCGCCGAAGGGGGGCAGGTCTTCCGCGCCCGCACCAGGCGGACGTCCCACGCGGCCGAGCCGAACCATGTCCCGTCCTATCGCGCGCGACAGTCCGGCCACAAGCGGTCCGGGATGAAGCGCGCGGAAGGTGGGACGAACGGACGCGCGACGGTGTTCAGTGCGTCGGCGCGGCCTGCCCCGGCTGAACGCCGGCCGGACCGGCCTCCGCAGGCCGGTCCTCGGCAGACCTGTGCACTTTCGCGGGAACTCGCGTTCTCTAGTGGGCGGGGCCCTTGGCCGCGCTGGCGGCCCAGCGCAGGAGGGCCGGGTCGGCCTGTGCGGCGGCGGCCACGGCTTCGGCGAGGTCGGCGAAGCGGTCGTCCTCGATCCGGAGGTTGAGATCGCCGATCTGCAGGTGCAGGCAGCCGTGCTCGCACCGGTAGACGGAGCACTCTCCGGCTTCTCCGAGCACCTCGTACTGGTCGTCTGTCAAACCGTGATCGGCCATGGCGGACCGGGCCGGGCCCGGACAGGCAGCGTAGCGTCCCCGTCCGTGGCGGGTCAACCCGGAGTACCTGAGCGATAATGCCCGCGCCCATGACCAAGGAGATGGCCGTCACCGAGATCGGTGGCGGCGCCCAGGTCCCGCTCCTGCTCGCGGGACGGTACCGGGTCGATCGCGAGATCGGCCGGGGTGGGATGGGCACGGTCCATCTGGCGCAGGACCTCGTACTCGAGCGCCGCGTAGCCATCAAGCAACTCCGCGACGTCACGCTCAGCGGCGAGCAGGCACGGCAACGGGTGCTGCACGAGGCGCGCGCGCTGGCGGCGCTCCGCCATCCCGGCATCGCCGCCATCCACGACGTCCTGGATCTCGCCCCGCCGGCGCTGGTGCTGGAGTACGTGGACGGCGAGACATGGGACGCCTGGCTCGACCAGGGGCAGTCGCCCGCCGCCGTGGTGCAGGCGTTCACCAGCGTGGTGCGGGCCGTTGCGGCCGCTCACGCCGCCGGCGTCGTGCACTGCGACCTCAAGCCCGCCAACATCGTCGTTCGCGCCGACGGCGTGCCCACGGTGCTCGATTTCGGCATCGCCAGGCTCGGCCAGGCGGGCCCCGAGTCGTCGTCTGGCAGCGACGAGACGCGCCAGCCGGCGTTCACGCCCAAGTGGGCCGCGCCCGAGGTGCTGCGCGGGCTGACCGCCACGCCGGCCGCCGATGTCTACGCCCTCGGCGTGATGCTCGAGGACCTGCCGATCGACTGCACGCGCGCCAGGCAGCCGCTTCCCGCTGCACTTGCGACGCAGCTCCGCGCCGTCGGCCGACGGGCCCGCGCCGAGTCGCTCGACATCCGTCCGGCTGACGCCACCGTCCTGCTCGCGGACCTGGAGGCCATCGGCGCGGCAGCGCCGGCGGCCGGCCGGCCGCTGCCGGGCCGATCGTCCCGCGCCCGCGCCCTGGCGCTCATCGCCGTCCTGGTGGGAGGCGGGTGTGTCACGGGCGGCCTCGCCCTCGTGCGCGAGGGGCGGGCGACGCCCGCGGGCAGCCGCGGTGTCCCGTTGCTGGCGGTGGTGCCGCGCCTCGATCCCGATGCCTCGGCCACGACATCCGCGGCTGCGGCCGACCTGCTGCGCGACGCGCTCGGTCCGTTGACGCGCGCCCGTCTCGTGACCGCGGAGGTGCCGGCCCTCACGGCCGATGTGCACGGCCTGGTCGAGGCGTTGAAGGATCAGGGCCTCACGCACGTCCTGGTCCCGACCGTCGCCACCATGCGGTCGTCGGCGCGACTGAGCGTGGCGGTGCTCAAGGCCAGCGACGGCAGCCTCGTGCACACCACGACGCGGTTCGGGCCGCCGGGCGACCTGGGGCGATTGGCCGCGGACGCGGCGCGCGACCTCAAGGTGTGGCTCGGCGAGGCATCCGCGCCGATGGCCGCGGCGCCGGCCGTCCAGCCGTCGATGCTCTCGCTCGGGCAGTACTCGCAGGCCCGCCAGTACGCCGAGCGCGCGGACATCCCCGGCAACCTCGGCCGCGCGATTCAGCTGCTCCAGCAGGTCGTGACGCGCGATCCGTCCTACGTGGCCGCCCATGCGGAACTCGGCCGTGTGTACTGGCTGCAGTACCGCACCACGCGCGAGTCGCGCGACCTCGAGGCGGCGCAGCTCTCGCTGCTCGACGCCCTGACGCGGCAGCCGGACCTGCCCGAGACACGCATCACGCTGGCGCTCCTGATGCGCGAGCGCGGCCGCTACCCCGAAGCCGCGGCGGCATTGCACCAGGCGCTCGCTGCCGCGCCCGACGATGATGTCGCGCTGCGTTTGCTGGGGGAGCTCGAGGCGCAGCAGGGCAGCGTCGACGAGGGCGTCGCCCTGATCGAGCGCGCCGTGATGCTGCGCCCGGGCAGTTGGGCGAACCATCGGGCCCTCGGCTCCACGCTCTTCAACGCGGGCCGCTATGTCGAGGCCGGTCGCAGCTTCGAGGTGCTCACGCAACTGCAGCCCGACAACCCGTGGGGCTACCAGATGCTCGGCGCCGCGCGCCAGATGGCCGGCGACCTCGATGGCGCCGTGCAGCCTTATGGGCGCTCGGTCGAGATCCGTCGCACCGCGGCGGCCCTGTCCAACCTCGCCACCGTGCAGTACGGCCGCGGCGAGTTCGTGCTGGCGGAGCGGTTGTATCGCGAAGCCGTGGCGCTACGGCCCCGTGATGCCGTGATGCACCGCAACCTCGGCGATGCGCTGCTGCGGCAGTCCCGCAAGGCCGACGCGCTGCAGGCCTACACGGCGGCGCTCGAGGCCGCACGCGCCCTGATCGGCGTGAACCCGGCCGACGCCCGTGCGCGTGGGACGGCCACCTATGCGCTCGCCCGGCTTGGCCAGTGTGACGCGGCGGGCGCCGAGGCGACGCGCACCGAGGCCCTCGGCAGCCCCAACCCGTCGGTGGCCGCCAACATGACCAACGCCTGGGCCATCTGCGGGCAATGGTCGGAGGCGTTCCGGATGGCCCGGGTGCTGAAGGCCCGCGGCGCCACGCTGACCACCCTGCTGGAGCACGATGTGCTCGAGCGCTTGCAGGCCCGCCCCGAGTTCACGGGCCTGTTGTGACCCCAGGAGACCCCGTGCAGCCACGCCCGTCCCTCGTCGTTCCCGCGCTGTTTGCCATCCTGATCGCCACCGGTGTCGCGAGCCTGCGCCCCTCGCTGGTGGTGGCGCCCGTGGGTGCCCAGCCGCAGCCCGAGGCTGCCCAGGGCGACCTCTCGCGGTCGTTCGGACGCAACGCGAACGCCAACGCCGGTCAGTGCAACCCCCGCGGCGACGCCGACGTGCGCGCCTGCCTTGTGCCCGGATCCGACGTGATGGCCGATCGCGACAAGCGCGTCGCGCCCGGCGTCGACTGCTTCTGGCGCAAGGACGGCACGAAGCGGTTCGAGGACGTCGCGGGGAACGGGCCCGGCGGCAACGGCGCCGCGATTCCGTTCCGCTTCATCGTGTTCAACAAGTGCGCCGTGCCGGTCGAGGTGCAGTTCACGTTGATGGCGCCGGGCAACGCGCCGCTCGAGTTCACCAACTGCACCGGCACGGTGTTCACGCAGGTGCTGGCGGCCCGCGGGGCGCCCACCGTGCGCACCTGCGTCTCTCGTCCGTACCGCGCCGGCACGCAGACCTTCACGCGCAGCTTCTCGATTGGCGGACGGACCCCGGGGGCGGGCAGGTTCGTGCTCTTCGACCCCGAGGTCGTGATCGAGGAGGCGCAGACGCCCTGACGGCGCCTCACGCCCAGCGCCGCATCGCGCGTGCCGGAGGGCGGCCGTCAGGCTGCACGTGCCGGAGGGCGACTCCCCACACCCATGCGCCCGCCGCCCGCAGACACAGCGCGGCGGCGCCTCCCGCAATCGAGGCGGCCGTCGGCTGCGCGAGGTCGCCGAGGCCGGCGGCGAGGGCCTCGAACACGTAATCAGGGACCTCCGGGATCAGGGCGGCGGACGTGGCCATGGCCCCCTGGCAGGGAGTGCTGGCGGCGACGACGAACACGGCGATGAGGACGATGGTGGTGCGTGACATGGCTGGTTTCCCCCTGCCTGTTCACGCGGCACCCGGCCCCGGACCGGCTCACGCCTTGACACGACTGGCGCTTCTCGCAGATAAGAAGCATCCCTCCCAAGGTTGGTGATGGCCGACTCCCCAGGAACCCCCGGGGGCGCTGCGCCGTCGTCGGACGTCACCGTGCTCCTGCAGCGATGGAGCGATGGGGACGCGGCGGCGCTCGATGCCCTGTTGCCCGTGGTCCACGCGGAACTGCGTCGACTCGCGGGGTCCTACATGCGTCGTGAGCGCGACGGGCACACGCTCGAGCCCACGGGGCTCGTGCACGAGGC
Source organism: Luteitalea sp. (assembly GCF_044337415.1). Lineage (GTDB taxonomy): Bacteria > Acidobacteriota > Vicinamibacteria > Vicinamibacterales > Vicinamibacteraceae > Luteitalea. The sequence continues at coordinate 4,528 of NZ_JBIINP010000115.1, read as the reverse complement.
GTACCTGCGGCTCGTCGACCAGCGCGACGTCCGGTGGAACTCGCGCGGCCACTTCTTCGCCATCGCCGCGCAGGCGATGCGGCGGGTGCTGGTGGACCACGCGCGGGCGCACGTCGCCGGGAAGCGCGGGGGCGGCGCCGAACGCGTGACGCTCAGCGGCCTGCCGGCCGAGGGCGCCTCGCAGGACCTCGACGTGTTGTGGCTCCACGAAGCGCTCGACGAGCTCGCGCGCCTCGACGCCCGGCAGGCGCGCGTGGTGGAACTGCGGTACTTCGCGGGGTTGACGGTGGACGAGGTGGCAGCGGTGCTCGAGACGTCGCCGGCCACGGTGAAGCGCGACTGGGACAGCGCCCGCCGCTTCCTGGCCGTGCACCTGATGCAGGGCAGGCAGGAATAGTGGCGGGCGTGTCCGTCTGGAGGATCGGGAGCGATCGCGCCGCGCGTGCCTGGTGCCGGCGGGACGGTCACCGGGCGAGCACCAGCAGCCGGTAGGCACACATGTCGGCAGGGCAGCGCGCCATCGTGACGTCGATCAGGTAGCGGTCCTCGGCCGACGGCACCGTGGAGACGTCGGGGTGGGCGCCGTGACCGGTGGCCCGATCGATCTCGCGACCGGTCGGCGACAGGAGCTGCAGGTCGACGTCGGCGCCGGGCGCCACGGCCTGCACCCGGGCGTGGAGGGCGCGCCCGCGATCGAAGGGCACGACGTGGATGGCGGTGGCGCCGGCCTCCAGGCGTCCGTCGATGGTGGCCACCGTCCGGGCGGTGCCGTCGGCAGTGGGCAGGGATGGCGGCGTGGCGATGGCGAATGTCTCGGCGGCCGCGAGCAGCGCGGACAGGGCGATGACGATGGTGGACCTGATCGGGTCGGTGGGCACGGAGACCTCCGGAAGCGGGAGCGGCGAAGTCATGCCGTCCATCTCGTTACGCGTGGTCGGCGCCCGGATGAGCTCACGAGGGCGACAGCCGTGAACGCCACCGCGATGACGCCGGAGGAATGGGGGGCGATCAAGGCGCTCCTGGGCGAGCTCGGGACGCTGTCGCCCGGGGAGCGCGAGGCGCGCCTGCGGGCGCTGCCGCCGGCGCAGGCGGCGATCGTGCGCCCCTTCCTCGACGTCGACACGGGCGTCGTCGCGTTCCCGGCTGTGCCGGGCGTCCCCGAGACCCAGCGCGAGGAGGTGCTGGCCGGGCGCTACCGCATCGAGCGTCCCCTGGGGCGCGGCGGCATGGGCACGGTAGACCTGGCTCACGATCTCAGGCTCGACTGCCCGGTCGCGATCAAGCGATTGCGCAACCTCTGGCTTCCGGATGGCGAGGCGCTCCGTCGTCTCGTGCACGAGGCCAGGGCGCTGGCGGCGCTGGACCATCCGCACGTCGCGCGGGTGCGGGACGTGATCGAGACCTCCCCGCCCGCACTGGTGATGGAGTACGTCGACGGCACGACGCTGTCGGACTGGCTGGCGTCGCCGCGGCAGGCAGCGGCGGTGCTCACGGTGCTCCGGCAGGTGGTGGAAGCGGTGGCCTACGCGCATGCGCGCGGCGTGGTGCACTGCGACCTGAAGCCGGGCAACGTGCTGGTGACGCGCGGCGGCGACGCGAAGGTGGTGGACTTCGGCATCGCGCAGATGCAGCAGACGTCGGTGACGCTCACCGGCGACACGACCGTCGCGCCGGCGTTCACGCCGCGCTATGCCGCGCCGGAGGTGAAGCAGGGGGCGCGGCCGCTGCCGGCCTCCGACGTGTACAGCCTCGGGGTGCTCGTCGAGGAGATGGTGGACGACTGCGCGCGGGCCGGCGCGCCGCTGCCGGCGCACGCCGCGCAGGCGCTGCGTCGTGCGTCGGCGGCAGCACTCGCCACCGAGGCGAACGGTCGACCTCGCGATGGAGCGGCGTTCCTGGCGCTCCTGCCGGGCGCCGCGCCGGCGGGCGTCGACTCGTGGCGCACGCGGGCGGCGACCGCGCTCATCGTCCTCGGCACGTGCGTCAGTGGCGGCGTGGCCGTGACCGGCGACGGCGGGTCGGCGTCGCTCTCGACGGCGTCGTCTGGTGCTCCCGCGCTCGCGGTGGTGGCGCGGGTGGACGACGCGGCCGTTGGCACGGTGTCGGCCGCGGCGGCCGATCTCCTGCGCCGGTCACTCGGGTCGTTCACGCAGGCACGGCTGGTGACGGCCGACGTGCCGGCGTTCAAGGACGACGTCGAGACGCTCGTGAAGGAGCTGAGGTTCACGGGCCTCACGTACGTGCTGGTGCCGTCGGTGTCGCCGAGCGCCGACGGCGTGCGCGTGAGCGTGGCCGTGCGCCGCGCGAGCGATGGCGGCGTGGTGCACACGGTGACGGCCTCGGGGGCACCCGACGCGATGGGGGCGATCGTGCGACGCCTGTCGGGACAGCTGCGAGAGTGGCTTGGCGAGGGAGGCGCGCCCGCGTCGGCAGGGCCGGCGTACGAGCCGAGCGCACGCACCCTCGGCGAGTACTCGCAGGCCCGGCAGTACGTGGAGCGTCCCGACAAGCCCGAGGCGCTGGCGCTGGCGCGTGGCCTGCTCGAACGCGCGGTAGAGCGCGAGCCGGAGTTCGCGGCCGCTCAGGCAGAGTTGGCGAGAGTGCTGGTGCTGCAGTACCGGGAGCGGCGTGACCCGGCGCTCATCGTGCAGGCCCAGGCCGCCTCGGGCAAGGCCATGCGACTCGACCCCGGTCTCGTCGAGGCGCGCATCGCGCATGCGACGACGCTGCAGGCCACCGGGCAGCGCGCGGATGCGATTGCGGAGTTACGGCAGGTGGTGTCGCTCGCGCCGAGCAACGACCGGGCGATGCGGCTGCTCGGGCAACTGGAAGCGGCGAGTGGCCAGGTCGACGAGGGCGTCCGCACGTTGCGCACCGTCGTCGAGCGCTTCCCGAGCTGGCCGAACTATCGGGCGCTGGGGACGGTGCTGTTCGACGCGGGACGCTATGCCGAGGCCGAGCAGCAGTATCGGGAGTGCACGGCGCTGCAGCCGGACAACCCGTTCGCGTTGCAGTTGCTCGGTGCGGCGCTGCAGAAGCAGAAGAAGGATGCCGAGGCCGTGCGAGCCTACGAGCGGGCGCTCGGCATCCGGCCGTCGGCGGCTGCGTACACCAACCTCGGGACGTACCAGTACGGCCTCGGCGACCTGAAGGCCGCCGAACGCGCGTACCGCAAGGCGGTCGAGCTGAGGCCGCAGGATGCGCTGATGCAGCGAAACCTGTCGGATGCGCTGCGCGCGCAGGGCCGCGCCGTGGACGCGCGTGAGGGCTATGCGCGCGCAGCGGACCTCGCAGAGGCGGAGATCCGCGTCAACCCGCAGGACCAGACGGCGCTCAGCATCGCCGCCTACACCTGGGCGCGCGCCGGCAACTGTGAGCTGTCGGACGCGCACAGTACGCGTATCGAGTCAGCGACGTCGCCGCAGGTCGACGGATTGATTGACGTGGCCAACGCCCGTCTGATCTGCGGGAGTACCACGCGGGCCCTCGCGAATCTCGAGGCCATTCGGACTGAAGGCGTCGATTTGTCGAACGTGCTGGAACAGGACGTCGCCGCGTCGGCGCCGCGGGAGGTACGTCAGATCGTCGCACGCCAACTCGACCCGAAGTGAAGTCCAGTGCCGGCCACCCGCGGGCCAACCGGCCGCGGCCAGCCACGTTGTTTCCTGAATGCGCGTCGTCAAGAGGACCGAGCGATGAACAGACCGATCGTGCTGGCTATGTGTTGTGCTGTGTCGATGTTGCTTGCCACCGTCCCAGCCGAGGCGAAGTGCACCAAGCGTGATGATTTCACGTTCACGATCACGCGCCAGGCAAGTCCAGGGACCGTCGAACTCGTCGGCGCAAACAGCCAGGGCCTGGGCTGCTGGATGCTCAAGAACGAAAAGGCAAACAAGGACACGGGCGACCTTTGCGATGGCGCCGACGGTGGGGCGAAGAAGTTCGGCATCACGGTAAAGAACGACTGCCAGAAAGCGATCACGGCGGTCGTGAGAGTGTTGATACCGCCGTCGAACACCATCACCTTCACTGGCGACAAGGAGTGCCTCGAGGCATTGGAGGACGACGGGAAGTCCGAGACACTGGAAACGGGCAGATCCCTCAAGGTGTCCTGCAAGACCAAGAAGTACAAGAAGGTCGCCGGGTCGAGTCTCGTCTACGCCGCCGAGTACGAGATCAACATCACACATGTGGGTGGGCAGCGAACGATCAACGGTGAGTTCGATCCACGGATTGCCGTCGAGCAGGACGGGGACGTCTCGACGTCGTTCCCCCTCCTGGTCAAGGTGCTCGTTGCGCTGGCACTCGCTCTCGCCGCGTTGCTGGGCGGCTTGTTCTCCCTGCGCTGGCGGCGCCGGGACAGCGCATAGGCCGAGCGCCCTGACTTCAACTGGACAGTGACCCCGCTTCCGGGGTCTCATAACCGGCGATGGAACGCCAGTACCACCAGTGGTTCTCGCCCCGCCTCGGCTTCGACATGGGGCTCACCGTGTACGGCCACTTCGGCACGCCGCTGCTCGCCTTCCCG
>NZ_JBIINP010000299.1:0-4009 GCF_044337415.1 Luteitalea sp. | reverse complement strand
CCGACCCGTTGTTCCGGCCCGTGAACCTCGCCACCGCTCCCGACGGGACCGTGTTCGTCGCGGACATGTACCACGGCATCATCCAGGAATCGAACTGGACGAAGCCGGGCACGTACCTGCGCAAGAAGATCGAGCAGTACCAGTTCGACAAGGTCGTGCGGCGCGGGCGCATCTGGCGGCTGGTGCATGACGACCACCAGCCCGACCTCACGCGGCCGCGGATGCTTGCCGAGGGCGTCGATGCCCTCGTCGGACACCTCGACCACCAGAACGGGTGGTGGCGCGACACGGCCCAGCGCCTGCTCGTGCTGCGGCAGGACCGCCGCGTCGTGCCGGCGCTGGTGGAGAAGGCGCGGACCGCGCCGGCGCTCGTGGCGCGCTTCCACGCGCTCTGGACGCTCGAGGGCCTCGGCGCGCTCGAACCCGACCTCGTGCGCGAGTTCCTGAAGGATCCAAGTCCGCAGATGCGCATCCAGGCCATGCGGGCGAGCGAGTCGCTGTTCACCGCCGGCGACACCTCCTTCGTGGCCGACGTGCGCGCGCTCACCCAGGATGCGGACACCTCGGTGGTCATCCAGGCGATGCTCACGCTGAAGCTCTGGAAGGTGGCCGACCTCGCCGCGATCGTGAAGACCGCGCAGGCGACACGTCCGACCCGGGGCGTTCGCGAGATCGGCGACCAGATCCTCAGGCCACCGGTGCCGCCCGGCTTCACGTCCCGTGTGGTCACCGCCACGCAGCGCGAGGCGCTGCAGCGTGGTGAGGCTGTCTACGACGAGCTCTGCTACGCCTGCCACGGATCCGATGGCAAGGGCGCGCCCCTGGCCGGGGCTCCAGCCGGCACGCGGATGGCGCCGCCACTCGCGGGGTCGCCACGACTGCTCGGCCATCGGGACTACGCCATCCGCACGCTGCTGCACGGGCTCACCGGCCCGATCGAGGGCACCACGTACCCCGGTGGCGTGATGGCGCCGATGGGCGACCAGAGCGACGAGTGGATAGCCAATGTCGCGTCGTTCGTGCGCAACAGCTTCGGCAACCGCGCCGCCTTCATCAGCGCGGCCGACGTCGCACGGGTGCGTGCCGCCAGCCGCGGACGCCAGGGCAACTGGACGGTCGAGGAACTGCGAGCGGTCGTGCCACAGCTGATTGCCCCGAAGCCGACGTGGGTGGCGGCGGCGAGTCACGAGTCCGAGACGGCGGCACGCGCCCTCACCGCAGCCGTCGGCGCCTGGACGTCGCTGGTGCCGCAGGCGGCCGGCATGTGGTTCCAGGTCGACCTGTCAGAGCCGACGCTGGTCAGCGAGCTGCAGTTCGACTCGTCCGCGATCGTGCGGCCTCCGCCCCCGAGGCCCGGACCGGCGGGGGCCAGTGCACCGGCGGCGCCGCCGCCAGGCGCGGCCGGTGGGGCCACCCGTGCGGTAGCCCCTCCTCAGCCCGACGTCACCGGCCAGCCGGTCACCATCGTCGGCTACCCGCGGCAGTACGTCGTCCAGACGTCGGCCGATGGGGCCACCTGGAGTCCCGCCATCGCGGAAGGCGTGGGGCGCGGACTCACGACGGCGATCACGTTCCCGCCGGTGTCCACGCGGTTCCTGCGCATCACGCAGACCGCCTCGCCCGACGCGGCGCCGCCGTGGTCGATCCAGAACCTGCAGGTGTTCGGACCGCAAAGCGCCCCGTCGTCGCACTGAACGAGCCGCGAGGGCGGGGCGCGCCGTCCTGCGGTGCGACATAATGCCGCTCCATGCGCGCCTATCGCGTGGAGCGACCCGGCTCGGCCAGCCTCGTCGACGACCCGGTGCCCACGCCTGGTCCCGGTGAGGTCCTGGTGCGGGTCGAGGCCGTGGGCATCTGCGGGTCCGACCTCGAACTCGTGAAGGGCACGCGCGACGCCGCGTTCACGCGCTACCCCGTGGTGCCCGGTCACGAATGGGCGGGTACGGTGGCCGAGACCTCCGGCGCACATCCACACCTGCCGGCCGGCACGCGCGTGGTGGTTGAGGGCCACCACTTCTGCGGCGCGTGCGGGCCGTGCCGCGCCGGGCGCACCCACCTCTGTGCCAACTACGACGAGTACGGCTTCACACGCGACGGTGGCTATCGCGAGTACGTCGCCGCGCGCGTCGACCTCTGTCACCCGCTGCAGCGCGTGGACACGGCCCTCGGCGCCCTCGCCGAGCCGACCGCATGCGCGTTGCACGCCGTCGAGCGCAGCGCCATCGCGCACGACGACCGCGTGGTGGTGATCGGCGCCGGCCCCATCGGCCTCCTTGCTGCTGCGTGCGCGGCCGCATGCCGCCCGGCGCAGCTCGTCGTCGCCGACGTTCGAGACACGACCCTCGATGTGGCGCGCCGCGTCGGTGCCACGCACACCGTGTGCGCACCGGCGGCCGAACTGGCGCGCCGCATCCGCGACGCGATCGGTGGTGGCGCAGATGTCGTGATCGAGGCCGCGGGCCATCCGCTGGCGCAGGTGGCCGCGGCCGACGTCCTCGCGCGCGGCGGCCGACTCACCGTGCTCGGCATCGCCGGGTCCGATCGCACCACACCCTTCAACTTCGATCCCCTGGTCTTCCGCGACGCGCGCCTCGAGGCCGTGTTCGCGTATCCCTCGGCCGTGTTCGGCCGCGCCGTGCGCCTCATCGACGAGGGGCGCATCGATCCGTCGCCGCTGGTCACGCATCGCCTGCCGCTGCGCGACGTCGAGGCCGCACTCGCGATGCTCGACGCCCGCACTGAACCAGCCATCAAGGTCCTTCTCGATCCACGAGCCTGATCCATGCCTGTGCCCGAATCCGCCGCCGCCCGCCTGCTGCGGGCGCTCGACCTGCCCACCACCGACGCCCACGATCTGCCGACCTCGCCGCATCGCTTTCCCGACGGCGGGCAGTACCGCGTCGAGATCCCGAGCGTCGAGGGCCCGCGCGTGCTCGCCGCCGTCCTCGAGGAGGCGAAGGCGCGTCACGTGCCGATCCATCGCGTGTCGCAGGGCTCGGGCATCATGCTGCTCACCGACGCCGAGATCCTCGAGATGTGCGACATGTGCCGTACCGAGCGGATGGAACTGTCGCTCTTCGTCGGCCCGCGTGCCGCGTGGGACACCGGCGCCACCATCGTGTCGGCGGCAGGCCGCACCCTCGGCGCGCAGCTCCGCGGGCAGGACCAGGTGCGGTATGCGCTCGACGATGTGATCCGGGCCACGGCGCTCGGGGTGCGAAGCGTGCTGATTGCCGACATGGGCCTGCTCCGGATCCTCGACCTCGCCAAGCAGGCGGGTCACCTGCCGGAGGACCTCGTGATCAAGATCAGCGTGCAGCTCGCCGCGGCGAACCCGCTGGCCGTGGCGGTGCTGGCCGACGAGGGCGCCACGACGATCAACGTACCGACCGACCTGTCGCTGGCGCACCTGGCGGCCATCCGGCAGCACACCGACATCCCGCTCGACGTGTACGTGGAGGTGCCCGACGGCTTCGGCGGGTTCGTCCGGCACTACGAGATTCCGCAGCTCATCGAATCGGTGGCGCCCGTGTACGTCAAGTTCGGGCTGCGCAATGCGCCGGACATCTATCCGTCGGGCCTGCACCTGGAAACGGTCGCGATCAACATGGCGCGTGAACGTGTGCGTCGCGCCGAGCTCGGTCTGGCGCTGCTGGCACGCCAGACGGGGACGGATCCGCTGTTCCCCCCGGTACCCGCTACCCTGAACCCGGTGCCCGGCGGCGCGCCAGCGCCGATCATGTCGCCGGTCGGCGACCCGAAGGCGCCGGGCATCCCGGCGGAGAGACACTGATGAAGGTCACGCACATCGAGACGTTCCTCGTCGGCACGGAGTGGCGCAACTTCACCATCTGCCGCGTCAACACCGACGAGGGGCTCACAGGGCTGGGCGAGTCGCGCATCCCGAACCACCCGCACGCACTCGAGGCCTACGCGCAGGCGGCGTCGCGGCACATCATCGGCCGCGACCCGTTCGACATCGAGTCGCTCGTGATGCGCATGCGGCGCG
>NZ_JBIINP010000114.1:0-14298 GCF_044337415.1 Luteitalea sp. | reverse complement strand
GAATCGCGGCGGCGCGTCGCTGGAGGCCAGCGCCTTCACGGCCTCGACGGTGAGGCGCACGACGCGGTCCATCTTGTCGAAATCGAGGCGATCGATCGTGTCGATGGGCTCGTGGTACCCGGGATGGAAGCCGCCGAACAGCCAGACGGCCGGGATGCCGTGCTGCAGGAACGGCAGGTGGTCGCAGCGGAACAGCGCGCGCATGGACGAGTCGCGATCGAACTTGTCGCTCAACGTGAGGCCCGCTCGCGGCGACACCCGCTTCAGCACCGACGCGAGGTCGGGGCTGTACGCCGCGCCGACCAGGTTCAACTGATCGGGTCGGCCCGCAGTGATCTCGTACACGCCTTCGCTCTCCGGCGTGTGCGCCTCGTTGCGGCCCACCATGTCCAGGTTCAGCACCGCGCGCGTCGTCGCCAGCGGCCGCAGCGGGTGCGACACGTAGTGGTACGACCCGAGCATCAACTGCTCCTCCGAACCGAACGAGACGAACAACACGCTGCGCCGAAGCTTCGCGCCGGCCAGCAGTCGCGCCACTTCCACCATCGCCACCGTGCCAGACCCGTTGTCGTTGGCGCCCGGGTAGAGGCGTCCCTCCTGCACGCCCAGATGGTCGTAGTGCGACGTCACCAGGATGGTCTCGCCCTTCAACCGTGCATCGGTGCCTGGCAGGAGACCGACGACGTTGGCCGACGCCTGCACGCGCGTCGTGGCATTCACCGCCTGCAGCGTCACGGTGACCCCGTCGAGGCGTCGCGACGAGGGGCGGCCCGCGGCGTCGATGGCGCGCTGTGTGTCGGCGGGAGTGCGGCCCGTGGACTGCAGCAGGGCCGCTGCGGCATCGGCGGGGATGGTGATGCGCGGGATGCGCAGGGCGCCCGCCGCGAGGGCCTGAGGCGGTGCGCCGGCGCGCTCGGGTGGGCGCGGCGCGGACCGATGGCTGTTGACGGGTTCGGTCACGACCAGCAGGGCGGCGGCGCCGTGCTGCTGGGCCGTGCGCGTCTTCTGCCACGTGTTGGCGTGGAGCGTGAAGCCGGTGCCGTGGAAGGCGGAGCGGGGATCGTCCTCCTGCGGTTCGTGATCGAACACGAGCACCGCCTTGCCGCGCACGTCGAGACCCGCATAGTCGTCGTAGCCGAACTCCGGCGCGCTGATGCCGAAACCGGCGAACGCCACGTCGAGCGTCACGTCGATGGGAGCTGTTGGATCCGGGAAGGCGACCGCGACGGGAGCGAAACGCTGCTCGGCGCCTGCCCCGCGCACAACGACGGCCGACGGTGAACGGTCGAGCTGCAGGGGCACGAGGTCGAAGCGCTGCAGGTACCCGTCGCCGTCGGCGGGCTGCAGGCCGGCCTTGCGCAACTCGGCGGCGAGGTGGCGCGCGACGACGTCGGCGCCGGGCGTCAGCGAGGCCCGGCCCGCGGCCTCGGCCGAGGCGAGCACCTCGAGGTCGGCGCGCATGCGCGCCTGACTGCTGTCGGTGGTGATGCGTGACTGTGCCAGCACGGGCGCGAGCGCCAGCACGACCATGAGCGGGGCGAGGGACCGGCGTGACACGACCGCGGCAGTGTACCGCCGAGGCCGAGCGCCGGCGCACCCATAATGCGGGATGCCCTCACTCGTGCCCATCGACGCGGCCGTCCTCGACCAGATGGCCGCCGCCGACGCGCGCGGGCAGGCAGGCCTGACCCCGCGCGCGTTCGCGCAGTTCACGCGGGCCTTGACCCGTACCACGTGGGGACAGGCGCACCTGCGCCCGGTGGCGCTGGTCGACGAGGCGGCGCAACTCCTTGCGTCCGCGCTCCTGTATCGCCTGCCGGCGGTCGTCGATGGGCACCCCCTCACGATCTGCACCGTGGGTGACGTCATCGCATACGGCGACACGGCGGCGCACGCCGCGTCGCTCATCGCGCGCGTGACCGAGGAGGTGGCGACCTGGTGCCCGGGGGCGTCGATCATCGCCACGATCGCCGCGGAGGGCGCAGCGGTGCCAGACGGCTTCCACGTCGTCGCCACGACGGAGTCGACGCTGGTCGTGACGGAGTCGACACGACGGGGCGCGCCGATGGCGCCGGTGCGATCGGGGGAGCACGACGACCTGCCGTTCCTCGTGGACGTGCCGCGCCTGGGGGCGCCCGCGCCGCGCTTCTGCATCGCGCGCGACGTCGACTTCATGGCGTTCACCCTGACCCGAAAGCGCTTGCTCGCCGGCCTTGCGGCCTCGGGCTCTCGCCAGCTCTGGTTCCTCGTCGTGGAGGAGGGCATGCGCGCGGCGGCGTACGTGGTGATCAGCGCGACGGAGGGTCGCTGGATGATCGAGTCGTGCGGGGATCGCGATCCGACCGGCGCACGCATCGGCGCGATCCTGCAGATGCTGATCGCGCGCGAACCGGCCGAGCATCGCCCCGTCATCTCCGCGTGGCTGCCACCAGGATTCCTGCCGCCGCAGGTCACCGTCGCCTCTACGGGGCCGTCGCCAGTGCGCCTCTGCGTCCGTGCACTGGCGCACGCACCTGCGCTCGACACCTGGCCTGCTGATGAGGTGGCGTACTGGCACGGCGACCTCGTGTGACATCGCTCATCCGTGGCATCGCTCGCGTCCGTGTGTCGTTCGACACTTACGGTTGAGATGGCCATCGGCGAGTATCAGAGCGCCGCGCCGAGGTGATACGCTGCGCGTCACCGTAGGTGCCCATGGAAGACCCGAAGGACACCGGTGGCAGCCCCGTGGAACGGCTGCCGGAAGACCACCAACTGCAGGCCGTCGTCGGCATCGGGGCGTCCGCGGGCGGACTCGACGCGCTCACGCAGTTGCTCCGGCACCTGCCGCGAGACGACGGCATCGTCGTGATCGTGGTGCAGCACCTGCAGGCCGACTTCAAGAGCACGCTCGTCGACCTGCTCGCCGACATCACGAGCTACCCGGTCCAACTGGCCACCGACGGGTGGCGCCTGCGTGGCGGCGCCGTCGTCGTGATTCCGCCCAACGGCCAGCTCACCGTTGCGGGAGGCGTGCTGCACGTGGCCCCGCGTCCGACCCCGATCGGACCGCAGCTTCCCATCGACGTCCTCTTCCAGTCGCTGGCCGAGGACCAGGGCACGCGCGCGATTGGTGTCGTCCTGTCCGGCAGCGGCGTCGACGGCGTGCGCGGCCTCCAGGCCATTCGCGAGGCCGGCGGCGTATGCATTGCGCAGGACCCGGCGTCTGCGGAGTATCCCGGCATGCCGGCGGCCGCAGTCGCCAGCGGCGGCGTCGACCTCGTGCTGGCGCCGGAGGCGATCGGACCCGAGATCGGGCGCCTCGCGCGTCGTGCGAGCGCGCGACCCGTCCACGACGCCCCAGAGGTCGACGATGACGCCGATGCGTTGCGCAGCATCTTCGATCTCCTGCACGACGTCTCCGGCGTCGACTTCTCGATCTATCGCGAGAAGACCGTCCGCCGGCGCATCGACAGGCGCGTGATGATCCGCGAGCTGGACGGCCTGGCGGCCTATGCCCGCCTGCTGGCCGACGACTCGTCGGAGCGCGTGGCGTTGCAACGCGACCTGTTCATCGGCGTCACGCACTTCTTCCGCGATCCCGAGGCCTTCGCTGCCCTCGCCACGCACGTGTTCCCGGCGATCATCCGCGATCGTGCGCCAGACGACGTGGTGCGCATCTGGGTGCCCGGGTGCGCGACAGGAGAGGAGGCGTACTCGATCCTGATGGCGCTGATCGAGTACCTCGACGCGCACGGCAGCACCACACCCGTGCAGGTGTTCGCGTCGGACATCAACGACCAGGCGATCGACGTGGCCAGGGCCGGCCGGTACCCGGACACGATTGCCGACCATGTCTCTCCCGAGCGTCTCAGGCGGTTCTTCACGCGGCTCGAGTCCGGGTATCAGGTCAGTCGGCAACTCCGCGAGCGCTGCCTGTTCTCGCGCCACAACCTGCTCGACGATCCGCCGTTCTCCAGGCTCGACCTGATCAGTTGCCGCAATGTGCTGATTTACCTGGCCAGCGTGCAGCGCATGATCGTGCCGCTGTTCCACTACGCGCTGCGCGACCCCGGCTTCCTGCTGCTCGGCCGCGCGGAGACGCCGCAGCACCCGGAGCTCTTCGAGCCTGCCGACGCACACGTGCACCTGTACGCGAGGCGCCCCGGGGCGCGACGGGTGCAGGCCGCGATGCCGCCCCGACGCGTGCTCGTGCCGGTCGGGCCGACGTCGCCGGCGGCGACGAGCCAGGCGGAGCGGCCGGACGCAGTCTCGGCCAGGGCCGACCAGATCCTCCTCGCGCGTTTCTCCCCGACCAGCGTGCTGGTGAACGAGGGCCTGCAGGTGCTCGAACTGCGCGGCCGGCCGGCGCCCTTCCTCGCCCTGACCGACGGCGGCGCGACGCTGCACCTGCTGCGCATCATGGTCGACGCGGGCCTGTTCGTGGCGGTGGAGTCGCTCGTGCGCGAGGCCGCGGCGTCAGGCACGGCGGCCATGCGCCGCGACGTGCCATTCCGTCGGCCGGAAGGCGACCTCGGGCTCGCGCACGTCGACGTGCTGCCCGTCGGCGACGGGGCAGACCGCGCGTTCCTCGTGATCCTCCTGCCTGGCGGGGGAGCGGGTGCCCTGGTGGGACCCGAGCCCAACCCGACGGTGGTGGCCCACCTGACGGCGGAGCTCGAGGCCACGCGGCGACGACTGCTGGAGCAACTGCACGCCGAGGAGCACGCGCGCGACGCGAACCTGCAGGTCGCCGAGGAGGCGGTGTCGAGCAACGAGGCGCTCCAGAGCCTGGCCGAGGAGCTCGAGACGGCGAAGGAGGAACTGCAGTCCACCAACGAGGAGTTGATCACCGTCAATCGCGACCTCGAGGCGCGCAACACCGCCTTGACGCTGGCGCGCGATCTCAGCCGCTCGATCGTCGAGACCGTGCGGATGCCGCTGCTGGTGGTGGACGGCGATCAGGCCGTGCGGCACGTCAACGCCTGCTTCGAGCGCACGTTCGGCGTGTCGCGGGACGATATCGAGGGGCGCAAGCTGGGCGACACGTGTGGCGGTGCGTGGAACATCGACCGCCTGCAGGACGGCATCGCTGGCGTGACCCGTGACGAACGCCCGTTCGACGAACTCGAATTGCGCATCGTGGTGGGCGACCGTCCGCCGCATGTCGTGCTGGTCAGCGGCCGACGCCTGGCCAGGACCGAGATGGTGTTGCTGACCATCGAGGACGTGACCGAGCGCCGCGCCATCGAGCTGGCATTGAGCCAGAGCGAGGAGCGCCGGCGGCAGGCCGAACGGATGGAGACCGTGGGGCGACTCGCCGGGGGGGTCGCGCACGACTTCAACAACCTGCTCACGGTGATCATCGGCTACTGCAGCCTGCTCGAACGTGCGCTTGCGGCCCGCCCGGAGCTCTACGGCCAGGTCACCCAGATCCGGGAGTCGGCCGACCGCGCCGCGGCGCTCACCGACCAACTGCTGGCGTTCAGCCAGCGCAAGGTCCTCCGCCCGCGCGTCGTCGACCTCAACAGCGTGGTCGACGATCTCTGCCAGGCCTGCGATCGCATGCTGCCCGACCGCGTGCGCGTCGTCCGGCAGTCGGCCGACGACCTGCGGCCGGTGTGGGCCGACCCGCGCGAGATTACCCGCGCCCTCACGAACCTCGTCCTCAACGCACGCGACGCCATGCCGGCCGGCGGCACGCTCACGATCAGCACGGGCAACCTGCACCTCGGGCGCGCGCATGCCTCCGATCTGGGGCTGCCTCCCGGCCACTACGCCGAGGTGCTGATCGGCGATACGGGTCTCGGCATGGACACGGTCACGTCCGATCACGTGTTCGAGCCCTTCTACACCACCAAGGACGTCAGCAAGGGCGCAGGGCTCGGCCTGCCCACGGTGCTCGGCATCGTGCAGCAGAGCGGGGGCACCGTGTCGATCGACTCGCGTGTCGGCGAGGGCACCACCTTCGCCGTGATTCTCCCGGTTGCCCGCGCTGGCGCGGCCGACGCGGCTCCGCTTGCACATGATGAAGACGCGAGTTCCGTCGTACTCCTGGTGGAGCACGACCGTGGCGTGTGTGAGCTGGCGCGGACCGTCCTCTTCACCGCCGGGCACCGCGTGCTGGTGGCGGGCACGTGCGCGGAGGCGCTGGCCATCGTCCGGCGCCATGCGCCGCCGGTGATGTTGATGGTGAGTGACCTTCGGCTGCCTGATGGCGACGGTCCGGCGCTCTACGCCGACGCGCTGGCGTTGCAGCCAGAGCTGCGCGCGTTGTTCGTGGCGGGCGAGTCCGACGGGGAGGTCGCGACGCCCCTGGCGGCCGACGGGCGCGCCTTCCTCCGCAAGCCGTACACGCTCGCGTCGTTGTCGCGTGCCGTGCGCGATGTGCTGGCGTCGGCCTGAGTCGCTGCCCCGATATACTTGGCGGCCACGGCCGCAGCGGCGCAGCCGGGCGCACCCTCCGCGTCCCGGGACGCTCGTCGCGTGCCGCTTCGAGGAGGACTCCATGAACGTTCGCGTCGCACTCGGCGTCGCGTCGATGCTCGTCGCCGTGGGAATCACGGGCGCGCAGGCTCAGGCCCCCCAGCCGTCCGATCCCCTGCTGGGCCGCTGGGATCTCGTCGTCCAGCGGGGCGCCCAGACCTCGCCGTCATGGCTCGAGGTGGAGCGCTCCGGCACCGCGACGCTTGTGGGCCAGTTCGTCGGGTCGGGCGGCAGCGCCCGCCCCATCGCGAAGATCGAGTTCGCCGACGGCGCGTTCAAGTTCGCCATCCCGCCGCAGTGGGACAGCAACCCGAAGGACATCACCTTCGAGGGGCGCCTCGAGGCCGGCCGCATCACCGGGTCGATGACGATGGGGGATGGGCAGGTCCTGACGTGGACCGGCACGCGTGCGCCGTCGCTGCGGCGCGCCGCCAAGCCCGTCTATGGCGCACCGGTCGCGCTTCTCGGCACGGCATCGCTCGACGGCTGGAAGCCGTTCGGGCGTGGCGAGAGCCAGTGGAGCGTCAAGGACGGCGTGCTCATCAACGCCAAGAGCGGCGCCAACCTGATGACGGAGCGCACCTTCGACGACTTCAAGCTGCACGTCGAGTTCCGCGTGCCGAAGGGGTCCAACAGCGGCATCTACCTGCGCGGCCGCCACGAACTGCAGATCGACGACGCGTTCGGACTCGAGCCGTCCTCACACCACCTCGGGGGGCTGTACGGCTTCATCGCGCCGAGCGAGGCTGCCGCCAAGGCCGCGGGTGAGTGGCAGACGATGGACGTGACCCTCACCGGCCGCATGTTGACGCTCACGCTCAACGGTGTGACCGTCATCTGCAACCGCGAGATTCCCGGCATCACCGGTGGCGCGCTCGACAGCCGCGAGGGCGAGCCTGGCCCGCTGTACCTCCAGGGTGACCACGGCCCGGTCGAGTACCGCAACATCGTGATCACGCCCGCCCTGACGGCGAGGTAGTCGACAGCGCCTGACGGGCGGAGCGCCAAGTGCGACTGTTCCCCGGATTCGTGAGCGTCGTGCTCGTCGTGGCTGCCGGCCTGGCCGCCGTGAGCGGCCAGGCACCGGAGTTCGACCTCGTCATCCGGGGCGGACGCCTCGTCGACGGGACCGGCAATCCCGGCTTCGATGCCGACCTCGGCATCAAGGACGGACGCATCACCGTCGTCGGGCGCGTGAGCGGCACCGCCGCACGCACGATCGATGCGTCCGGGCTCGTCGTCGCGCCCGGCTTCATCGACATCCACAACCACTCCGACACCACGCTGCTCGACGACCCCGACGCGCAGAGCATGATCCGGCAGGGCGTCACGTCGATGATCCTCGGCGAGGGCGGGTCGGCGGCGCCGTCGGCGAAGTGGCCGCGCTTCAGTGCCTACTTCGAGGAGTTGCAACGACGCGGGCTCAGCGTGAACGTCGGGTCGTACGTCGGTTCGAGCCAGATCTGGACGGAGGTCCGGGGGCCCAGGGCTGGTCCGCCCGACGCGACGGAACTGGCGAAGATGCGCCGGTTGATGGACGAGGCCATGGCCGACGGCGCGCTCGGCGTCGCGAGTTCACTCAGCGGGCCACCGGGGGTGTGGATCGACACCGACACGCTCGTGGCGCTCGCGGAGGTCGCGGGCCGGCACGGCGGCAGCTACTCCACGCACATGCGCACGGAAGGCCTCGGCGTGTTCGCCTCGGTCGCCGAGGCGATCGACATCGGGCGTCGTGCGAAGCTCCCGGTCGACATCATCCACCTCAAGATCGCCGAGCGGACGATGTGGGGGCGCATGCCTGAACTGGTGGCGCTCGTCGCGGCGGCGCGGGCGCGCGGGCAGGCGGTCGAGGCCAACGTCTATCCGTATCGCGCCGGCCAGAACAACCTCGCCAGCATCATCCCGCCCTGGGCGCACGAAGGCGGCGCGGCGAAGCTGGTCGAGCGCCTGGAGGATCCATCGCTGCGCCCGAGGCTCGACGCCGAGATTCTCGGGAAGGTACCGCTCGGCGACTGGTACAACCATTACACGGCGACCGGCGGCTGGGACGGCATGCTCCTGGTGACCCTCTCCAACCCGCGCTATCGCCAGTTCGCAGGCAAGCGGATGAGCGACGTCATCGCGTCGATCGGCAAGCCACCCCTCGACGTGTTGTTCGAGTTGCTGATCGAAAACGAGGGTTCGGTGCCGACGGTGTTCTTCCATCACAGCGAGGAGGACATGCGATACGCGCTCGCGCAGCCGTTCGTGTCGGTCGGATCCGACGGGAGCGCGGTGCGCGACGACGGGACGGTGGGGCCGTCGCATCCGCATCCGCGGTTCTACGGCACCTTCCCGCGCGTGCTCGGCCGGTACGTGCGCGAGGCGCACGTGCTGAGCCTCGAGGAGGCGGTACGGAAGATGACCTCGGCCAACGCGGCGAAGGTGCGCCAGTTCGATCGCGGGTTGCTGCGTCCGGGGCTCCGCGCCGACGTGACCATCTTCGATGCTGCCCAGGTGATCGATCGCGCGACGTTCGAGCAGCCGCACCAGTACGCCAGCGGTATCCCCTTCGTCATCGTCAACGGCACTCTCGTCATCGACAACGGCAACCACACGCATGCGCGGCCCGGGCAGATCCTTCGCGGACTCGGGGCGACGGGAGCGCGCCGCTGACGGTCCGCGCACGTCGTGACACCCTTGCCGCGCGGGTCCGCTCTCGTGGCGATGCGTAGGTTCGTCCGGCTGAGCGTTCGCGTGACCGTCGCCTGGCTCGTCGCGTGCCTGGCGCTCGCCGTGCTGGTCGTCGTGGTCGGGCTCGTCGATCGGCCCGTCGCCTCAGATGCGATCGTCGTGCTCGGCGCGGCGTTGACCGACGCGGGCGCGCCAGGCAAGGCGCTGACGCGGCGTTCTGAACATGCGGCGGCGTTGTGGCACCAGGGACAGGCCCCGATGGTGATTTGCGCCGGGGGCACGGGGCCCGGCGCGTGGGTTCGACGCAGCGAGGCCGACGGCTGCCGTGAGGTGTTGATGCGGCTCGGCGTGCCGCGCAACCGCATCCTGCTCGAGGAGCGCAGCCGGAACACGCTGGAGAATGCCCGCTACGTGCGCGACATCATGGTGCCGCGCGGCTGGCGCCGCGCGCTGGTCGTGAGCGACAGCTATCACGTGTGCCGCGCGCGCTACCTCTTCTGGCGTGTCGGCATCGAGGCCTCGGCCAGTCCGGTGAGCGTCCAGCGGCTCGGCAGCCCGCTGTTCTACGTCTTCTCCGTGGTGCGCGAGGTGGGGGCCTTCCACGCGCAGGCGTTCAGGTGACGCACCCGCGTCAGAACCAGCCGCGGATCAGGTCGCGCGCCACGAAGAACACGAAGAAGGCATAGAACGCCGCGCACAGCAGCAGGCCTGCCTCGCGCCACAACGGCGGACGCACCGCTGGCGGGAGGAAGCGGCGGTTCACGATGAAGATCTGCACGCCCGCGATCATCAGCACGACCCCGGCCATGTTCGCGAGGATCTTGAACAGCTGGAACGGCGACGCCACCTGGATGACGATGGCGCTCCAGATCGAGAACGTGACGAGCACGCCGTAGTAGAGGGTGCGGATGCTCGAGGCGGCGCGGGCGCCCGGGCTGGCCATCCACACCGCGTCCGTGATCGTGCGGACCAGGACGTCGGTGTTGCCCAGCTGCGTCTTGAACAGCACCCAGAACCCGTTGAACAGGGTGAGGAACCAGAACCCCTTCCAGACGTGGCTCAGGTACTCCGCCTGGTAGGCCCCGGCCGCGAGGCCCTGCAGGTCGGTGCCGTGCGGGATCACGGCCGTGGCCAGGTTCACGTTCAGGAACATGCCGACGAAGCAGAACATGCCCCACACCCACACCTGATCCACCTGCACGTAGAGCAGCCACTGCCGCCACCGCGCCATGTTGGCCGGCGTCGTCGGGAACACGGTGCCCACGTGCGACAGCGTGATCGCGTGGCCGCCCACGGCGCTGGGGATGGCGCCGACCATCGCGCCCATGCCGAACCCCTTGTCGCGCAGCCAGTTGGTGACGGTCAGGTTGCCCATGCCGCCCGAACCCGCCGTGGCGGCCAGGGCGCCGATGAGGGCCCAGTCCATGGGCTTCGGCAGGCCCGCCAGGCTGAAGAAGCCGGTGAAGGTCTGCCACCAGTGCGCGGCCGGCACGAACAAGAGGTTGACGATGACGAGGAAGCCGAAGACCACGGCGAGCATGGTCCAGGCGAACTGCTCCAGCATCCGCTCGATCGTCCCGCCGAACGACAGGATGAGCACCACGCAGACGATGAGGCCGCTGGCGATCCAGCCCTGCATCGCCTGCTCCGGCGCGCCGGGCATGCGCCCCATGGCGGCGCCGAGCAGCGTGGCCGCGGCGCTGCCGGCCAGGGCGGGCCAGCCGAGCTGGAAGAATCCGAGGAGGCTGTAGAAGGCGGCCCAGAACCGGGCGCCCGGCTTGAGCCGGAGGATGCCGCCGTAGATGGGTTCGCCGGTGTAGAGGGTGTAGCGGATGGCTTCCAGGTTGAACAGCACCTGCAGCACGATCGCGACTGTGGCCACCAGGAAGATGGCCGACGAGTACTTGACCGCGGCGGCGGGCCCGACGAGCCACTCACCACCGCCGACCGACGTGGCCGCCATGATGGCGCCCGGGCCGATCACGCTGAACGCGTTGCGGAGCGAGAACGGGGGAGGGGCCGGGAGGTCCGCGACGGACCAGGGAGGCAGCGCGCCGTGGTCGGACGGCAGGTCCGCCGCGCGATCGGGTGTCGGCATGGCGCACACTATGCCACGGTCGCATCGGGAACCGATGCGACCTCGGCGCGGGGGCGCCCTACTCGTCCAGCTGCCAGTCCTGCGGCGGTTGCGGGCCCAACCGGATGCCGGCCAGATCCGGGTCCTCGGCTCCTGCCGGTGCGACGACCGTCTCCTTGGGGGCCGTGCGTCGATTCTGCTTCTCGCGGCGGCGATCGGCGAGGGCACGTTCGCGCTGCAGCTTCACCTGCGTCATTTTTCCCTTGCGACTCAATGGTGTCTCTCTCCGGGGTGGTCCCAACGCCGGCACACGGGTCGGCGCTCCAGTGACGAGGGGCTGGCCCTGAACAGGGCACCCCTCGAGGCGATGCGATACGAAGACGGGGGCCGGGACGCGCCAACGGGCCACCCCGACGAGGGGTGACCAGGCCCGGACGTCCGGCCTGCCAGTTCAAGTGTGGCACATCGCTCGCGCGAGAGGGCGCACCGGCGCATTCCCGGAAGGAATCCGCAGATCGGGCCGCCAGCGGTGGGCGGGCGGCGGAGGCGGGCGCGGGTGCGCCCCCGCCTCACGGCATCAGAACACGAAGCGCAGGCCGACCTGGATCTCGCGGCCGAGGCTGTCGGCCCGCTTGCGGGTCACCCTGCCGAAGTTCGCGTTGCCGAACGTCGTCTCCGGCTGATCCCACACGAGGTGGTTGAACGCGTTGTATGCCTCGACGCGAGCCTCGAGGCGGTAGCGACCGATCGGGATGCCCTTGGTCAGCGTCATGTCGAGGAACCAGGCGCCCGGGCCGTTCATGCCGTCGTGGAAGACCGGGTTGGTGCGCGGCGTGAACGCCGGCTGGCCCGCGAACATGCGGGTGTCGAACCACTTGTCGCGCGCGGGGCTGTCGTGACGACGATGTGCGGCGGGGCACGCCGACGGGTGCAGGCGACCCTGTGAGGCAGGGCGCGGGTGATTCACGCGGCGACGCGACCGGCCGATGACACGATCGAGTCGCCTGGCATGTCCATCAACATCGCGCCGAATCGACGAGAGCCGAGCCCGCGTGCGGAACGCCGCGTGCGCCGCATCGAGCTGCCCGACTGTCCGTCGTGTCACACGCCCCTGCACGTCGACGTCCGCTCCGAGCACACCTTGTACGTGCGGTGTCAATGGTGCGGGCATCGACGGATGGTGGCCAAGCCGCCCGCCGCGTCCGGCCAACAGCGCCGCTGATCGACGGCACTCTGGCACCGTGGCGCCCTGGCGCGCGCGCTGCAGTACACTCCGTCGCCATGCGAGCGGCCCTTGTCCTGGCGTGCGTCAGCGCGCTCGTCCTCCTGCCGGTGGCTCCGGCGTCGGCGCAGCTGGCTGTCAGCGACGCGCCTGTCGTCTACGGGCATCACCACGTCAACGCGACGAGCGTGGCGGCGCACACGAGGTTCCTCGTCGAGGGGCTCGGCGGGGCGCCCGTCACCATCGCGGGTCGGCAGGTCGTGAAGTTCCCGAACGTGCTCGTGTTCGTGCGCGAGCAGGCGCCGACAGCAGGCTCGGTCGGGACCACGGCCGACCATCTGGGTCTTTCGGTGCCCGACCTGCGACCGGTGATCGCGCGGCTGAAGGCGGCCGGTCACACGATGGTCACGCGCGAGTCCGTGCCGGCCGAGTGGACCGTGACCGACGACATGGCGACGAACCCGCTGGGTGGTTCGCCGATCGCCTTCGTCCTCGGCCCGGACGGCCTCAAGGTGGAACTCGTGCAGGTCGCCGCGCAGGCGGCGCCCGTCACGCTGAACCACGTGCACTTCTTCGGGCCCGACCGAGAGGCCATGCAGGCCTGGTACGTGAAGGCCCTCGGTGCCACCGCCGCGCCGCCCGCGGCGGGCAACCGGTTCCTCAGGGCCACATTGCCAGGCGTCGGGCTCAACTTCACGGCCTCGCCGCGCCCTGTCGTGGCCACGAAGGGCCGCGTGGTCGACCACGTCGGGTTCGAGGTGAACGGCCTGCCCGCCCTCCTCCGCAAGCTGGAGGGGCTCGGCATCGTGGCCGAGAACATGCGTCGGGTGCCGGAACTCGGCATCGACATCGCGTTCATCACCGACCCGTGGGGCACGCTGATCGAGCTGACCGAGGGGCTCGACGCGATCCGCTGAGGCAGCGCGGGCCGGGCGCGGCCAGGTACCTCGGCTAGACTGCCTGTCATCGGTCAGGCCGGGTGTTCCGGTCTCTGACGCGATGCCGGAGACAGCCGCTTGCGTTCGAGATTCTGCGCGACGTTCGTCCTCACTCTCGGTCTCAGCCTCTGCGTTGGCCTGGCGTATGGCCAACCTGCACCGCCGACCATCGACTGGACGAGTCGAATCGCGGCGTCGGGCCTGCCCGCCGTGACGCGGCCCTTCGGTACCTTGCGCGAACAGGCGGCCATGCAGCAGGCGTGGCTGAAGAAGCGGCTCGATACGTTCCTGCCCGCGCTCATGCGCGCGCACAGCATCGCGCTGTGGGTGGTGCCGATGCGCGAGTACAACGAGGACCCCGTGTTCTCGTCGATCACCGCGCCCGAGACGTTCGCGGCACGCCGACGCACCATCTACGTGTTCTTCGATCGCTGCGCGGCCGCCGGCACGCCGCCCGCCCCCGCGTGCGTCGAGCGCATCGCGCTGGGCGGCACGTCGCAGGGGGGCGTGTTCGACGCGCGCACCTCCGCCAAGGCCGTCAGCCAGCCGGTGGGTGGCCGGAACGCCGAACTCTGGGGCGACGAGCAGTGGCAGTTGCTCGTGCAGGTCGTCGCCGAGCGCAAGCCGGCCACCATCGGCATCAACCGCTCGCGCGTCTTCGCGTTCAGCGACGGCTTGTCGAGCGGCGAACTCGAGGGCATGAGCGAGGCGCTCGGCACGACGTGGACCTCGCGCTTCAGGAACGCCGAGGCGCTGCCGCTCGAGCTCATCGCCTCGCGCCTGCCCGAGGAGGAGGCGTTCTTCGAGCAGATGAACGCCCTCGTGTGGCAGCTGTCCGAGACGATGTTCTCCGAGAAGGTCATCGTGCCGGGCACGACCCGCGCGAGCGACCTCGTGTGGTGGTGGCGCCAGCGCGTCAACGA
>NZ_JBIINP010000025.1:0-44308 GCF_044337415.1 Luteitalea sp. | reverse complement strand
GTCGAACGCGCTCGCACCGGCGCCGCATTGGAAGGCGACGCCGCCACCCGCATTGGCGGCAGCGGTGAAGTCGAACGTGACGCCGCGATGCGTCACCAGGAAGCCGGAAAACGTCGCGGTGACCGCGTCATAGGTGAAGGAGCCGCTCGGCGTTGCCGGCAGCGCGCCGGTGGTCACCGTGTTCGTGAAGGTGATGCCATAGACAATCGGTGCGGCCTTGGCCGGTGCGGCAAAGGCGACCATGGCCACGACGGCCGCGGCAAGCGTGTTGCGCATCATTCGACTCTCCCCGTTCGTTCGTCAGCGATCGATCCCACCGCCCCTGGCGCCGTCGGTCTGACGCGTCGCCGCCCATCGCGACCGCCACGTTCGGCGGCCAGCCAGCCGCCTCCCTTGAAGGGGGCGGGGCGCAGTGTGGACGGCAGCGGCCGCAGAACAACGGCCGCGCCCATGACGGAAACTGACTCAGTCTACCACTGGCACCGCCTGCGCCGGATTACCGCGATTGCGAACGGTAACGGGGCGTGTCGCCGTGCCCCGGCACGCTGGCGGGGAGTTGCGGCGGCAACCATGTGCCAGGAACGCCTGCCCGGGCACGAAGCGCGGCCGCGCCCGGCAGCTTCTGGACCAACGCCTGGTACGTCTCGGGGTCGTTCCTGAGCTGTCGGTTCAGCCGCCCGACAAGCCGCGCCGCGCTGCCCGCGTGAAGCGCGGCGACATGATCGGAGCGTCTCACTGGGCATGCCGCTTGCCCGCCCCATTCCCGTTGCTCCTGGCACCGGCCAGATCTCCGTCTGGGACTTCCCCCGCCCGCCGCGCCTCGAGCGCGTCGCCGCCCCGGTACGCATCGAGTTCGGCGGCCTCGTCATTGCCGACACCATGCGCGCCTGGCGCGTGTGCGAGACCGCCAGCCCGCCCACCTACTACCTGCCGCCGGACGACATCGCGGCAGGTGTCCTCGAAGCTGCAGGGGGCTCGTCGTACTGCGAGTGGAAGGGCCGCGCCGCCTACTGGACGTTGCGCGTGGGCGACCGCGTGTCGCGTGAGGCCGCGTGGAGCTATCCATCGCCTGCGCCCGCGTTCGCGGCCATCGCCGGCTACGTGGCCTTCTATGCCGGACGCGTGGACGCCTGCTTCGTGGGCGATGCGCCCGTGACGCCGCAGCCCGGCGGCTTCTACGGCGGATGGATCACCCCGGATGTGGTGGGCCCGTTCAAGGGGGAGCCGGGCACAGGCCACTGGTGAGGTGACCCACGCGCGTGCCTTGAATGCAGAAGGGCGCGGCGCCCGAAAGCGCCGCGCCCCTGATGACATCCACCGAGCGGCGGGTCAGGCCATCAGAACGTGAAGCGAGCCGACGCCCAGATCGCGCGGCGGCCGCCGTCGGTGCCCCACTGGTTGAGGAAGTTGGTCGACGTCACACGCCCTTCGGGGATGCCGAAGTTGCGCGTGTTGGTGGCGTTGAACATCTCGAGGCGGAACTGCAGGTTCGTGCGGCCGAACCGCGTGTTCTTCATGAAGCCCACGTCGATGTTCTGGATGCCGTCGGCGCGCAGCGTGTTGCGGCCCACGTTGCCGACGCGCTCGCCCTGGCAGGTGGCGCTCGGGTTGCCGCACAGCGTGCGGAAGAGGCTCGAGCCGCCGGCCGCGATGATGTCCGGGATGGTCATGTTCGACAGGTCCATGTCCGTGTTGATGTTCGGACGGATGGCGCTGCCGACCAGGCCGTCGATGCCGGCGAGGGCGCCCGTCGGGTCCGACCCGTTGAGCACCGTGAACGGCGCGCCGCTCTGCAGCGTGAACGCCGAGTTGACCTGCCAGCCCCCGAGGATCTTGCCGAGGAAGCCTTCCTGGCTGCGGAAGAATGGCAGTTCGTAGACGAAGTTGCCGGTGAAGCGGTGCGGACGGTCGTAGGTCGACACGGCCCTGTCGGCGGCGATGTTGAACGAGTCCTGCGGTACGGCCACCTCGCCCGACGACGGGTTGAAGATCTCCGAGGCGGTGTCGATGAACTTGCTCCACGTGTAGTGGACCTCGGCCGCGAAGCCACCGCGCAGGCGCTTCTGCAACGACGTCTGCAGCGAGTGGTAGCTCGAGGACGCCGTGTTCGAGCGCTCACGCACGGTCGCCAGCGTGGGGTCGACACGCACCGCCGAGAACGGCTGGCGCGGGTTGCCGTCGAGCGTCTGGAACAGGTCGTTGCCCTGCGTGCCAACGTACCCGACGCGCCACACGATGTCGCTCGTCAGCTCGCGCTGGAACTCCAGGCTGAACTGGTCGGCCGACGGCGAGCGGAAGTCGTCGGACACGATCGTGCGGGCGAACGAGTTGGGGTTCAGCCCGGAGAGCTGCACGGTGGGCAGCGTCACGAACGCGTTGGGCATGTTCGGCTGGTTGAAGGCCGCCACGAACGGGAACGCGCTGGCGATGTTGAGGTTGATGTTGATGAACGCGTAGTCGTTGGTCCGCGCGTAGCCGCCGCGCACCACC
This sequence comes from Luteitalea sp., assembly GCF_044337415.1. Classification (GTDB taxonomy): domain Bacteria; phylum Acidobacteriota; class Vicinamibacteria; order Vicinamibacterales; family Vicinamibacteraceae; genus Luteitalea. The sequence goes on along the minus strand of NZ_JBIINP010000025.1, from coordinate 41,818 downwards.
ATCTTGTCGCCGCCGGTCAGGAACCCGAGCAGGCCCTCGCCGTTGGTCCGCGGGTTCCAGTTGAACCCGACGCGCGGCTGCCAGTTGTTGGTATCGCGCTCGGGACGCGTCGTCATGGCGTAGCGCTGGTCGCCGCCCGCCTCGGCCACGATGGCGTCGTTGAGCGGGTAGAGGCTGGCGATCGAGTTGCCCGGCGTCTCGTAGCGCAGGCCGGCGCTCAGCGTGAGGTTGTCGGTGGCGCGCCACTCATCCTGGATGTACGCGAACACGTCGGTCCAGTCGTAGAGCTGGATGGCCTGGCCGCCGGGCAGCGGCTTGTTGATGGTGGCCGTCTCTGCGTTGTCGTCGATCAGGCGCTGGAGCGTCGGGTAGACGAGGCGGCCGCGGATCGTCGGCAGGAAGAAGCTCTCGACGTTGATGCGACGCACGTCGATGCCGGTCTTGAAGGCGTGCCGGCCCCGCACGTACGACAGGTTGTTGATGTACTGGAACGTGTCGTTGATGCGGTACTGCGGCAGGTTCACCGCGAGGCCGATCGCCGTGCGGCTCGTGGCGGCGTTGAAGCCGGTGAGGCCGAGCTCCGGAATCTCGATCGACGGAATCGCCTCGGACGAGGGATCGGACGCCGTCGTCGTCGTGTTCAGCTTCTGGTACCCGAAGCGGAACTCGTTGACGACGTTGGCCGAGAAGACGCGGGTCCACCAGCCGGTGAAGGAGTGCTGGCGCGACGGGCTGAAGGTGGTGAGGCCCTGCGGCGTCACCTGACCCGTGCCGTCCTGCACGCTGTCGTTGATCATGTAGCGGCCGCCGAGGTTGTCGTTGCCGCCGAACTGCTGGTCGATGCGGCCCGACCCCTGGTGGTTGTCGAACACGCCGGCCGCCGACCCGGTGAGCGAGCCGATCGGAATCGCGTAGGACTGCCCGTTGACCGTCATCGGCACGGTGCGCCCGAGCGGCGTCTGCGCCGGCGGCAGGTACTTGAGCAGCGCGGCGACCTGGGGCCGCGTGCCCGCGACCGACTCGAGGATCCGGCGGCCGTCCTCGGTCGGCGCGCCGTTGAGCGTCGTGCCGGAGCCGAGCAGGTCCTGCGTCCACTTCTGGTACGACCCGAAGAAGAAGGTGCGGTTGCGCAGCACCGGACCACCGATCGTGCCGCCGTACTGCTGCTCACGGTAGAACGGCGCCTCGGTGCGGCCGGCGGCCTTGTCGAGGTTGCTGCGGGCGTTGAGGCTGTTGTCGTTGTGGAACAGGAACGCCGACCCGCGGAACTGGTTGGTGCCGCTCTTGGTGATCACGTTCATCACCGACCCGGCGGCGCGGCCGTACTCGGCGGCGAACTGGTTGGTGATCAGGCGGACCTCCTGCACGAGGTCCGTGTTGTTCATCGGCTGCTGGCGGCCGGCCACGCTCGGGTCGTTGGAGTCCTGCCCGTCCATCATGAAGTTGTTGGACCGCAGGCGCATGCCGTTGACCGAGAAATTGGTGCCCGAGGCAAAGCCGGTCTGGCCCGCGCCCAGCTGCGACACGCCGGCGGCCTGCAACGCCAGCGAGAAGATGTCGCGGCTGTTGATCACGGGCAGCTCGGCGACGCGCCGCGTATCGAAGCGCACGCCCACTTCGGCGTTGGTGGTGTTGAGCAGGGGCGTGTCGGCCGTCACCTCCACCGACTCGGAGACGCTGGCCGGGCGGAGCGTCACGTCGATCACGGCGTCCTGGTTGAGCGAGAGGTTCAGGCCCGCCTGCTTGTACGTGCCGAAGCCAGCCAGTTCCACCGTGAGCTCGTACTGCCCGACCTGCAGGTTCGGGAACCGGTACTGCCCACCCTCGGTGGTCACGCCCGTGCGGGACTGCCCCGTGCCGACGTTGCGGACGGTCACCGTGGCGCCGGGGATGACCGCGTTCTGGTCATCACGCACCACGCCCTGAATCGTGCCCGTGGTCGACTGCGCCGCAACGGGCGCGGCCGACGGCCCGAGCAGAAGCACACCCATGGCCATCGCCGCCACGGCGAGCCATGCGCGTCGAAGACGCACCATAGTTCCTCCTCACACGACCCGCGCGCGGCGGGTCCGCACTCCTGAGAATCCAGAGAAGCCGGACGCAGCAGCGCGAGGCCGTTCGGCGCCGAGGAGACGCCCGGGAACGGCCGGGCCGCTGCCCGGATGGTCGAGGCTAGCAGACGTTACATTCACGAAACAAGTTTCGCAATTCCAGCGTCGGCCTCGATTCCGGAGCCGGGTGTCGGGAGTCGGGAGCGGCGTCCTGCGTCATGGTGTCTGCTATCGTGGCGCCTTCATCCGCGACCAACGCGGCGCCGTGCAACGGATTCGCGACAACGCACGTATCGCCCACAGAGTCAGTTGAGCCCTGGCGGCCGCCGCCGGGAACAGAGGCCCCGATGATTCGCCATCACCTCGTCGTGTGCGTCGCCCTGGCCACGCTGGTCGGCAGGTCCGCGGCCGCGCAGCCGGATCTCGTGACCCGTATCGACGCGATCGTCGAGGCTCCGATCAAGGCCGGCACCATCGCCGGCGCGTCGGTTGCCGTGATGAAGGGCGGCAAGACGCTCGTCAGCAAGGGCTACGGCCTGGCCGACCTCGAACTGCATGTGCCGACGCCGCCGGGCGCCACCTACGAGATTGGCTCGGTGACCAAGCAGTTCACGGCCGCCGCGATCCTGCTGCTGAAGGAGCAGGGCGCGCTGTCGCTCGACGACGAGATCACGAGGTTCCTGCCCGACTACCCGACGCAGGGCCACCGCCTCACGCTGCGCCGCCTGCTGAACCACACGTCGGGCATCAAGGGCTACACCGAGATGCGTGAGTTCGGCGACTTCTCGAAGCTGAGGCGGCCGCGCCAGGATCTCGTGGCGCTGTTTGCCGCGCAGCCCTTCACCTTCGCGCCAGGCGAGGAGCAGATCTACAACAACTCCGCGTTCTTCCTGCTCGGCCTGGTGATCGAGAAGGTGTCGGGGATGTCCTACGAGACGTTCGTGCAGCAGCGCCTGTTCGACCGCGTGGGGATGCCGAACTCGTACTACTGCAGCGAGCGCACGGTGCGCAGGAACCACGCGCACGGCTACGACACCGAGAAGGGTGCGCTCGTGCTCAAGGGCTATATCGATCACACCTGGCCCTACGCGGGCGGATCGCTGTGCTCCAGCGCCGAGGATCTGGTGGCGTGGAACCGTGCCCTGCACGGAGGCACAGTGCTGTCGCCGGCGTCGTACAAGGAGATGACCACGCCGGGCGTGCTGAACGACGGCACGCCGGTGCGGTACGGCATGGGCATCGGGCTGCGCGACATCGGTGGACGCCGCGCCATCGCCCACGGCGGCAGCATCGACGGCTTCCTGTCGGAATCCCAGTACTACCCGGACGACGATCTCATCATCGTCGTGCTGCAGAACACCAGGGGTTCGGTCAACCCGCGCGACCTGGCCCTGCAGATTGCCGACGTGGTGCTGCCTCCGCCGCCCGATCGCAGCCGTCCGTTCACCGGCGACGCGTCTGCCTATGCCGGCACGTTCACGGGGCGTGGCCGCCGCAGCGCCACCACCGTGACGATTGCCGCCAGCGGACGCGGTCTGACGCTGACCAACGCCGCCGACGCGGCCGATCCGCCGGAGGCCTTGATCTATCGCGGCGGCGAGACCTTCGCGCTCAGGGACACCCTGGTCGTCTTCGAGAAGCAGGACGGCAAGGTGGTCAGGCTGCGGCTCGACACCGGCTCCGGGCACAACGTGCTCGCGCGGGCGACGGCCAGCGGCCAGTGAGGGACGACGACTGAGGGGAGACAGGTCATGCGGGTGACTGCGAAGACAACTGTGTGTGCCGGGTTACTGGCACTGGCGGCAGGCGCGGCACAGGCCCAGCGCACGGTGCCCATGGCCAACGGAATTCCGGTCGCTCCGACAGGCGTGGCCGACAACCCGCTGCCGGAGGGACCGTTCACGTATCGCACCGCCGAACAGATGGACATCCGCGTGGAGGTCCTGGCGCGAATCGAATATCCGATGGCGCTGACCTTCCTGCCCGACCGGTCGATGCTGGTCGTCACGCGCAAGGGCGAGTTGTTCCAGCTCGCGCCGGAATCGAACACGCCGCGCACGGTCGCCGGCGGGCCGCCCGCCGTGTTCCGCGGCGAGTCCGGCGCGTCCGGCAACTGGCACGGGTACATGAACGTCGCGCTGCACCCGCAGTTTGCCAGCAACGGCCTCGTCTACATCTCCTACAACACGCCCGACGGCGGGGGACGCCGCGCGGCGGTTGGCCGTGGACGCTGGACGGGCTCGGCGATCGAGGGCTTCAGCGACGTCTGGCAGGCGCCAAGCGGCGCGGGCGGGCTGGTGGTCATGACCTTCGGCAAGGACGGCACGCTGTTCCTCAGCGGCGCGGGCGGCGATTCCCAGAACATGTCCATCCCGGGCGGCAAGATCCTGCGCCTCAATGACGACGGCTCGATTCCCTCGGACAACCCCTTCGCCCGCAGTGCGAGCGCCGACAAGGCCATCTACACCCTGGGGCATCGCGGCGCGCTCGCGCTCGCCGTGCATCCGACGACCGGCGCGGTCTGGCAGACCGAAAACGGGCCCAACGGCGGCGACGAACTCAACCTGCTCGAGCCCGGCGCCAACTACGGGTGGCCCTTCGTCAGCCTGGGCCGTACCTATCCGGGTCCATGGCAGCGGGGCGACCGCCCCAGCCACGAGGTGTTCGAGCCGCCGGTCGCCTACTGGACCCCGGCGATCGCCGTCTCGGGCCTGATGTTCTACACCGGCGACGCGCTGCCCAAGTGGAAGGGCGACGTGTTCGTCGGCGCGCTGCGGACAGGGGAGATCCCCGGCACCGGCCACCTCGAGCGCCTCGTGTTCAACGAGAACATGGAGGAACTGCGCCGCGAGATCCTGCTGTGGGACCTCCACCAGCGGGTGCGCGACGTGAAGCAGGGTCCTGACGGGTACATCTACCTCGCCACCGAGCAGAAGGACGGGGCGATCCTCAGGATCGTACCGGCGGCGAGCAAGTAGGCTGAGACGGCATTCTCGGGGAGTGGGGGCCAGGCAGCGACGCGAGGACCTCTGCTTCGCGCTGGAACCGCGCGAGCCGGTCATGATCGGCCGCGACCGACGGCGGGAGGATCTTGCTCGCGACCTGCCGCTTCAGCTTCGTGTCGGTCGCGCGATAGACCTCGCCCAGGCCCCCGCACGGATGGGGCCAACGATCTCGTAGGACCCAAGGCGAGTGCCCGTCGTCAGCACCAATGGTGCCGCGTCGGGAGCGGCGTCATGCGTCATGAGTCATGAGGCATGAGGCATGAGGCATGACCCATGACCCATGACAGGCCCGTCCTGCTATTGCGCCGTCCAGCCGCCGTCGAGCGCGAGCGACGCGCCGGTCATGAACGACGAGGCGTCTGACGCGAGGTACAGCACGGCGCCCTTGATCTCGTGCAGGTGGCCCCAGCGCCCGATCGGCAGCTTCTGGATGAAGGCCTGGTACTTCTCGGGATCGTTCATGAGCTGCCGGTTCATCTCGGTGCCGAACGGCCCAGGGCAGATGGCGTTGACGGTGACGCCCGCGCTCGCCCACTCGAGGGCGAGAACGCGCGTGAGCCCGTTGATGCCGGCCTTCGACGAGGCGTAGGGCGCCCGCCCCGGCAGGGCAATCGTCGCCAGCATCGACGACAGCATGATCACCCGTCCCCAGCCGCGTTCGCACATGGCGGGACCGAACGCGCGCGCCACAAGGAACGGCCCCTTCAGGTTCGTGTCGAGCACCGTGTCCCAGTCGGCTTCGGACAGGTCGCCGGCATTGCCGCGAATGTTGACGCCGGCGTTGTTGACGAGGATGTCGACGTGCCCGAACGCGGAGGCAACCGCTGCCGCGAGCCGCTGCACGCCCTCGGCCGTCGAGACCTCGCCCTCGACGCCCACGACGCGGCGCCCCGTCGCTGCGGCAATCTCGGCCGCGGCCTCGGTCGCCGAGGCCGCCGCGCGGCTCGTGATGCAGACATCGGCGCCGGCCTCGGCGAGCGCCTCCGCCATCACGCGACCGAGCCCGCGCGCGCCGCCCGTCACCAGTGCAGTGCGGCCGGCCAGCTTGAACAGGTCGAGGGCGTGCGGTGGCGTGGCGGTCATGCGTCGGGAGCCTCCAGGTGCAGCACGTCGCATGCGTGCGCGACACAGGCTGCTACGTTGTCCACTTCGAGCGCAAGCTGTCGCTCAGGCGTCAGGCCGCTCACGCGCGGCAGTGTGGTGGTCGCGCGCGAGAGCACCCGTTCCTCGAATCGCCGCACCCGCGCCGGTTCACGCCCGGCCGCCTCGAACGGCGCCCAGTAGCGCTCGGTCCGGTACGGCACCAAGAGCGGGTCGCGCGTCATCATCTCGAGGCAGAACCGCGCGTCGGGGCGCGCCGCGCGGATCACGTCGATGTACCGGGCCAGCGGGAGGATGCCCTGCCCCAGGGGCACCTCCGACAGCTCGAACCCGTCGGTCGTCACCCGCACCCCCATGTCCTTCACGTGCGTCGTCACGGCAAACGGCGCCAGCAGCGTGATCGTCTCGTCGGGATCCTCGAGCATCGCGAGGTTGTTACCGAAGTCGACGCAGGCGCCGACGTACGGGCTGTCGATCTCACGCAGCAACGACGCGAGCTCGGGCGCCAGCCAGTCCTTGTGGTTCTCGATGCCGATCGTGAACCGCTGGCGCTCGAACTCGGGCCGCATCCGGAGGAGGGTCTCCCGCCACCGTGTCGCGAACGCCTCCCAGTCGGCACGCGTCGCGAACGTCTCGTACCGCCGGCCCGACAGCAGCGCCACCCGCGCCCGCGTGGCGCCCAGGGCCCGGGCGGTGGCGATGGCGTCGGCATAGGCCTGCGGCGAATCGAGCGCGCGCGCCGGCATCGACACCTCGAGGCCGAGCCCAGGCCCCCGGTACGCCGCCGCGGCGCGGTCGATGGCCTCCTTACCCGGCTGCAGTTGCCCGAAGTCGACCTGCGCGCCCGACGACCCGACCCGCGTGCACATGCCGGCCAACGCCACGGCATCGAAGGGAACGGCGGCGGGCGTCTCGCGGCCATAGCGCAGCCGCACCGCGAAGCTCGTGTAGGCCAGCCACAGCGACGATCGCCGCGCGGCGGCCACCTCGGTGCTGCGGGCCGCGACGCACGCGGCGGCGAGTGTCGAGAGAAAGCCGCGTCGGTCCATCAGGACGCCATGTGCGAGTGGTGTCATGCCTGCTCTCCGAGCGACTCGATGTCGCCCAGGTCCTTGGCGCGCCCCGTGGCTCGCTTGTTGGCGATGAACGCGGCTCGGCCGATGACGTCGACCTCCACGGGCCCGAAGGGGGCGCGGACCCGGGTGGGCCAGGCTTCGGCGAACGTGATGCCCGTCAACTCGGTGAGGACGTCGATGCGCACGGGGGGCAGGCCCATCTGGAAGACGATGCCGGGGCGGGCGAAGTCCGTCTCGGACACGTCGGACAGGGGCGCGCCGAACGTAGCCAGTGCCGCCATCACCCGAGCGGCATTGCTCGGCGTCGGGTCGACCCACACGTCGAGGTCGCCGGTCGCACGAGGGCGGCCGTGCACACCCAGGGCGTAGGCGCCGACGACGAGGAAGCGCACCTCATGGTCGGCGAACGCACGCAACAGATCGACGAAGTCCTCGTTCATGCGCGGTGCTCACCTCGGACGGCCATTGCTCGCGGCTCAGTCTCCACACTTGCAGGACGCGCTCGCCGACCGGCAGCGCGGCCCAGTAGGCCGGGTCGCTCCGGTCGTGCTCGGCCAGCGAACCGAACACGCGCACCTGCATCCGGCGTCGACGCGCAGCCGACGCAGCTGGCGATACCGCGTGGGCGTCCATCCCCGGATTATCCGTCACACCGCGTTGATCGAGGCGCGCAGTTCGCGGTCCCAGGGCGCGCGGTAGGTCTTGGAGAGCATCGCTGCGGCCTCGGCGTCGCCGGCGATGGTGTTCGCGGCGGCGTCCCAGGTGACCACGCGTCCGACGCGCAGGGCGATGTTGGCCAGGTGGCAGCCGATGTTGGTCTGCTGCGAACTGCGCAGGTCCGACATCGGGGGCCGGCGCGAGCGGACACTCTCGAGGAAGTCGCGCACGTGCGGCACGAACTGGTCGCGCACCTGCTGATAGCCCTCGTCGGTCACGGCCTCGGTGCGCAGCGGGTCCTCACGAGGCGCGCTGCCCGCGAAGTCTGGCGTCGGGATCTGGACCTCGGCCGGGATCGCGCGATCGGGCACCACCTGGAAGCCGGCGCGGTTGATGGTGAGCGTGCCCTTCGTGCCGCCGATCTCGAGGCCGCGCCATCGACCGGCCGACACCTCGGAGTTGGTCCACGTCAGCAGGAAGTCCGGGAACTCGTAGATGGCCTCGCACGTGTCGGGCGTCTCGCCGAAGCCCTCGAGTGATCGGCGTGCGAACGCCGACACGCGGCGCGGCATCGCGCCGGTCATCCACTGCACGATGTCGAGGTCGTGGGCCAGCAGGTTGGTCGTCTGGCCGCCCGAGTAGTCCCAGAACCAGCGGAAGTGGTACAGCGCGCGACGCTCGTCGAACGGCACCAACGGCGCCGGGCCGAGCCACAGGTCCCAGGCCGCAGCGTCGAGTGTCGGCTCGGCCACTGGACGCGTGAAGCCTGGCGAGATGTTGCGTGTGGCACGGATGTGCACGTGCCGAACCGGCCCGATGTGCCCGCCCCGTACCAGCTCGGCCGCGCGTTGGTAGTGCTTTCCCGATCGCTGCTGCGTGCCGACCTGCACGATGCGGCCATGGCGCGTGGCGGCCTCGATCATCCAGTCGCCCTCGCGCACGACATGGGTGAGCGGCTTCTCGACGTAGACGTCCTTGCCGGCGGCGCACGCCATGATGGTCATCAGCGCGTGCCAATGGTCGGGCGTCGAGACGACGACGGCGTCGATGTCCTGCCGGTCGACCAGGCGACGGAAGTCGGTGACGGGCTCGGGGCGTCCTCCGGCGCGCCTCACGGCCGCCGCCAGGCGCGGGGGCGAGACGTCGGCGATGGCGACCACGTCGACGTCGGGCTGCGCCGCGAAGTCGATGAGATGGCGCGTGCCGATGAGACCGGCGCCGATGAAGCCGACGCGCACGCGGTCGCTCGCCGCCACGCGCGCGACGCCAGCGCCGACGGCGACGGCCTTGAGGAACGTCCGTCGAGTGGCCATGTGCCCTACCTCCGTGTGCGCGGAGCGTGACACACGGCCTGACGGAGGGCAAGCGAGGCGCTTGCCCAGGCGCGGCGAATCGCTATCATGCGCGCATGCTGCAGGCCCGTCGCGATGTCCGTGTGGCACTGGCGTGCGTCCTCGCGGGCACGCTGCTGGCGCTGTCGAACGAATCGGTGCCGCTGCGGGCGCAACCCGCTGCGACGACGGCGCCCGTGACCTGGTGCAACCCGCTGTCGATCCCCGACTACCCGATCGGCCGACGGGTGCGCGACGTGGAGGTGGGCTCCCCCGTCGATGACTCCAACCTGTGGCTTGTCGACCGTGTCGCGCAGTTCCGCGAGCTGGCCGACCCGACCGCCCTCTGGCACGACGACGCGTGGTATCTCTACCCGTCGGTCGACATGGCGTGGATGAGCCGCGACGCGGGCGCCACGTGGACTCATCACCCGTTGAACGTGCGCGACGTCGGCTATGCCCCGACCGTCGTGCGGCATCGCGGGCGGTTCCTGCTGATGGCCTCCGACTCGGAGCTCTACGGGTCGTCATCGCCGCTCGGCCCGTTCGAGCGCCTCGGGCGCATCGCGCTGCCGGCGAAGGGTGGCTGGCCGTCGCTGATCGATCCCGCGCTGTTCTCCGACGAGGATGGGCGGCTCTACTACTACTGGGGCAACTCGCCGGCCGCGGGCCTGTGGGGCGTCGAACTCGACGCCGACGACCCGACGCGCATCAAGGGCGCGCCGATCGAGTTGCTGCGGTTCCAGTCCGACAAGCACCCGTGGGAACGCGTTGGTGACCACAACCAGAATCCGCACGCCGGGTGGGTGGAGGGCGCGTGGGTGCTGCGCGTCGGTCGCCGCTACTACCTCACCTACGGCGCCGCGGGGACGGAGAACGCCACCTATGCCATGGGCGCCTACGTGAGCGACTCGCCGCTCGGTCCGTTCACGCCGCAGCGCCGCAACCCGTTCATGCGCAACGTGCACGGCCTGCTCACCGGCACCGCGCACGGCAGCATCGCGCGTGGGCCGGGTGGGCACCTGTGGGCGTTCTATACGCTGCGGGCGACCGTCACGCACGGCTTCGAGCGGCGCATCGGCATGGATCGCGTCGAGGTCGACGCCGACGGCGAACTGCTCGTGCGGCAGGCCACCAGCACGCCGCAGTGGCTGCCGGGCCGCGAACCCGCAGGTTCCGGAGCGGACACCGGATGGCTGCCGTTGAACGTGGGCGTCCAGACCGTGGCGTCGAGCACGACGCCGCAGGCGCCGCCGCGACAGACCGTGGACGAAGACCTGCGCACGTGGTGGGAACCGGCGGCGGGTGATGCCACGCCGACCCTGACCAGTCGCCTGAGCACGCGCTCCACCGTGCGGGCGATGCGGCTGGCGTGGCGCGACGTCGGCCTCGACACCAGGAAGGGCGTGGTACCCGGACCGTTCCGCTACCGCATCGAGGGCGAGACGGCTCCCGGAACCTGGCGCGTCCTGCTGGACCGTAGCGACAACGCCACGGATCTCCTGATCGACTACCGCGAACTCCCGCCGACGTCGGTGACGCGTGTCCGAGTCGTGGTGGTGGGCGCGCCGCGCGGCATCACGGCGGGCATCGCCGAGTTCACGGTGTTCGGGCTCGCCGACCCGCTGCCCCCGGCACGATAGGCAGACGGCGCGCCACCGTTGGCCTCACCATCCCGGCCGCGGGCCGCCCCGTCAGGACCGTTCGTTGCGAATCTGTTGCGGGATTGCCGTAGGCTTGAGTCCTATGCCTCACTCCGCCCACGCCTACGCCGCCTTCGACAAGACCACGCCGCTCGGCCCGACGACCATCACCCGACGTGACCCGGGCCCGACCGACGTCCAGATCGACATCCAGTACTGCGGCGTCTGCCACTCCGACCTCCACACCGCGCGGAGCGAGTGGCCGGGCACGGTGTACCCGTGCGTCCCCGGTCACGAGATCCTCGGCACGGTCAGTGCCGTGGGCAGCGCCGTCACGAAGTTCACGGTCGGCGACACCGCCGCCGTCGGCTGCCTGGTCGACTCCTGCCGCACCTGCGAGAGCTGCAAGGCGGGCCTCGAGCAGTACTGCGACGTGTTCGGCTTCGTGATGACCTACAACAGCCCCGACAAGCACCTGCCAGGCCAGATGACCTACGGCGGCTACTCGACGGGCATCACGGTCACCGAGGACTTCGTGCTGAAGGTGCCGGGCAACCTCGACAAGGCCGCAGCCTCGCCACTGCTGTGTGCCGGCATCACCACGTACTCCCCCCTGAAGCACTGGGGCGCCGGCCCCGGCAAGAAGGTCGGCATCGTCGGCCTCGGCGGCCTCGGGCACATGGGCGTGAAGTTCTCGCACGCCTTCGGCGCGCACACGGTGCTCTTCACGACGTCGGCCGGCAAGGTCGAGGACGGCAAGCGCCTGGGCGCAGACGAGGTGGTCATCTCGAAGGATCCGCAGGCGATGCAGGCGCACATGCGCAGCTTCGACCTCATCATCAACACCGTCGCGGTGTCGCACGACCTCGACCCGTTCGTGAACCTGCTCAAGCGCGACGGCACGATGGTGCTGGTGGGCGCCCCGGAGCACTCGCACCCGTCACCGAGCGTGATGGGCCTGGTCTTCGGCCGCCGCAGCATCGCCGGCTCGCTCATCGGCGGCCTGCCCGAGACGCAGGAGATGCTCGACTTCTGCGGCCAGCACGGCATCGTCTGCGACATCGAGCTGATCAAGGCCCAGCAGATCAACGAGGCCTACGAGCGGATGCTGAAGAGCGACGTCAAGTACCGCTTCGTGATCGACATCAGCAGCATGAAATAGAAGGAAAGAAGAGTAGAAGAGTAGAAGAGCAAAAGGCAGAGCGGGAAGGGCGAAGGACGGAAGCAGGAAGGGCCTTGAAGACTTCAAGGCTTCTTCCCGCTTTCGTCCTTTTTCCTTCCCGCTCTGCCTTTTGCTCTTCTACTCTTCTACTCTTCTGCCCTTGTCTGTCAGAAGCTGATGCGCGCCCCGAGCTGGATCTGCCGGGGCGTGGTCGACAGCGTCCGAATCGTGCCGAAGTCGGTCGACGACCGGTTGCCGTTGGGGGCGCCGAAGTTCGAGCGGTTCAGCACGTTGAACGCCTCGACGCGCGCCTCGAGGCGGGCCTGCCGGAAGCCGAGCGGGAAGCTCTTGTGCAAGCCCAGGTCCAGCGTCCAGATGCCGGGGCCCACCGCGACGTTGCGGGGCGCGTTGCCGAACGGCTGCGAGGAATTGGTCGGCGTCGTCACCGCATCACGGTTGAACCAGTTGTCGATCGTCTTCGACCCCTCGGCCGGGTAGATGTCGCCGGAGATGTTCGGCCGGTAGGTCGGCGCGCCGCTCACCGAGAACTGCGCCGACGGCGCATAGGTCAGGTTGACCGGCAGCCCGCTCGTGATCGTGTTGATCAGCGTGAGGCGCCAGCCCCCGGCGATGCCGTCGACGATGGCGTTCCAGTCGTTGCCGAAGCGGCGGTCACGCCCGAACGGCAGTTCCCACACCACCGACGTCGTGTTGTTCAGCGGCTGGTTGTAGCCCGACAGGCCGTACTCGCCCTCGAGGTTGGCGTAGTTCACGCGGCTGTTGTCGCCGTTGGCCGTCTCGAGGTGGCCCGACGCGTTGTCCATGGCGCGCGACCACGTGAACGAGTTGAGCAGGTACAGGCCATCCGACCAGCGCCGCTCCAGCTTCACCTGCAGCGCGCGATACTCGGCACGCCCGCCGTCGAAGGCCGTCTGGATGAACTGGTAGCCCTGGATCGGCCGACGCAACTGCAGCAGCGTGTTCTCGCCCGGCTGGTTCGGTCGCGCCTGGTTCAGGTCCGCCAGGATCATCAGGTTGTCGCTCTTGTTCCCGATGTACGCGATGTCCACCATCACGTTCGAGAACAGCTCGCGCTGCAGCGTCACGTGCCAGCTCTGCACGTACCCGCTCTTCAGGTCGCTCGGGATGTGGTTGACGCGCCCGTTCAGCGGGTTGAAGTTGGCCGGCACGTTCAGGCCCTCGGGGTAGCCCTGCTGCGTCGTGCGGAAGCAGGTCGTGGGTGCCTGGTTGCCCGAGCAGAGCCCCTGCGACGGCTGCTGCGTGATCGACACCGGTACGACGTGCGGACCGTTGAACGAGAGCAGGTTCTCGCCGCCCAGCCGGTTGAAGTGGATGTAGCTCATGCCGTAGGCCGAGCGGACGACGGTCTTCGGCGTGATGCTCCACGCCACGCCGACGCGCGGCGCCCAGTTGTTGCGATCGGGGTTGACCAGGGCGCGGTCGTAGATCGAGCCGTCGCTGGCCTGCAGGAGCGTGTTGGTGGCCGGGTCGAAGTTGGTGAGGTAGTTGTCGGCCTCCCACTGCGGCGTGCCGAATTCGTACCGGACGCCAACGTTCACCGTGAGGTTCGGCGCCGCCTTCCAGTCGTCCTGCAGGTAGCCGAAGTGCATCCGCTGGCGCAGGTTGAACACGTACGGGTTGACCAGGTCGTACGAACTGCGCGCCCCGAACATGAAGTCGGCGAGGTTGAAGATCGGCGCGTTGGCCGCCGCCCCCGTCGGACGGCTGAACTGCCCCGAGTAGGAGTCGGACCCGTACTTCGGGTTCACGTCGTCGACCTCGGTGTTGATCGACTGGTACTCGTAGCCGGTCTTGAGCGTGTGCGCGCCCTTGATCCACGAGTAGTTCGCGCGGAGGTTGATCACTGTCGGGTTCTGGAACTGCGGATTGCTGCTCTGCCGCCCCCACGCCGTCCACCCGCCCACCGACTGCTGCGTGAGGCCGCCCGCAAAGTAGGTGTCGGTCGGCAGGCCGGTGATGCCGTACGCCTGCAGCATGTTCGGCGTGCCCGTGCCGAGCGCCGACTTGCCGGCATCGGTCTGCGACACGCCGACGCGGAGTTCGAGCAGCGAGTTGCCCGTGAGCGTGCGCGTGACCCCGCCCGCGTACTGCTTGTTCAGCACGTCGACGAAGTTGTTGGCCGGCGAGCCGATGTCGCCGGGAATCGGGCCCGGCTCGAAGTTGGTGACGTCGCGGTGGCTGTACCGGAAGAACACCGTGGTCGCCGCGTCGAACTTCTGGTCGAACTTGATGTCGAACTTGTCGTTGAAGTCCTCGCGCCGCGGCATCGAGTCGAAGTTGTTGGAGAGCCCAGGCCGCGTCGGATCCGGCAGGCCGGCCAGCACCTGCTTGGCGAACGACGTGATGGCCGACTGCGGCACCACGCCATCGGCATAGACCTCACCGGTGATCGGGTTGCGGATCGGCACGCCGAGGTTGCCCTGCCGCTGCGCCGCCGTCGGGATGCTGGCGAACGTGAGCTGCTTGGAGACTTCGCGGAACCCTTCGTAGTTGAAGAAGAAGAAGGCGCGGTCGCGGACGATCGGCCCGCCGAGCACGCCGCCGAACTGGTTGCGGTTCATCTCCGGCTTGACGCCAGAGGAGGGCTTGAAGAAGCCGGTCGCGTTCAGCTTGGTGTTGCGGTTGTACTCCCAGGCCGCGCCGCGGAACTGGTTGGTACCGCTGCGGAACGACGCGTTGATCACCGCGCCGCCCGCGCGCCCGAACTCGGCACTGAAGTTGTTGGTCTGGACCTTGAACTCCTCGACCGCATCGGGCGACACCTGCACCACCTGGTTCGAGAAACCCTGGTTGCTGGTGCCGTACGAGTTGTTGTCGACACCGTCGAGGATGAAGTTGTTCAGCGCGCTGCGCAGGCCGTTGACGTTGAACGAGGCGTCGCGCGACGTGGCGATCGACGAGCGGCGCACGCCCGGGCTCAACAGCGCGAGGTCGGCGTAGGCGCGCCCGTTCAGGGGCAGGTTGACGATCTGCTCACGACTGATGACCGTGCCGCGGTCGCTCGACTCGCTCTCGAGCAGGCGCGCGGCGCCGGTCACCTGCACCGTCTCGCCGACCCCGCCCACCGCCAGCGACAGGTCGACGCGCTGGCGCGCATTGACCGTCACCACGACGTTGTCGGCAATGGCCGTGGTGAAGCCCTGCAGCTCTGCCCTCACCGTGTAGGAGCCGGGCCGCACGTTGAGCACCTGGTACTGCCCGCGGTCGTCGGTCACCGCCGTCGTCGAGATGCCGGTGGCCGGGTTGGTCAGGGTGACCGTCACGCCGGGCATCGCCGCGCCGGACTGGTCACTGATGAAGCCGAGCACGGTGGCGCTGTCGAACTGCGCGTGGGCCGCAGGGGCGAGCGCGCAGAGCAACGCCAGGGCGCGCAGGAAGGAATGCAGGTATCGGGTCATGGTTGGCAAGAAAGGCGCAGACGCGAACGGTCGCCCCGGGCGGGGAGCCGTCGAAGACGGGTCCCACGGTACCGGCGCCATGCAACGACACCGTGACACTGGTGCCTTCGGGCACCACGGACGGCCAGCGCGCGGACCGCGGGTCCGACTGCCGGCGCGCTCGGAGGCAGGCCAGGGGAGAGGAACCTCATGCGGGCGTGCAGGCAGCCAGTCGCCTGTACGCCTGTCGGCCGTCAGCCCCTGACCGTGAACGTCCCTCCCGGGCGCGTCTCCACATCGATCGTGTGCAGGGACCACGACGGGAGCGCTGGCACCGTGGCCCCAGGGGCCCGCAAGGGCGTCGCCACGGCGTGCGTCGCCAGCAGCGGGTTGCTGCTGGGTCCGGTCACCGCGCGCGTCGACGCCCCCTGCACGCGCAACGGGGTCGTGCTGCGGAGCCGGCACATGCCACCGAGGCGCGACCGCACCTCCCCGCTCACGAGGCGGCCTGCGTCCCACGCGAGGTCGACATCGAAGCCGCCGCGGGCCCGCAGCCCCGTCACGCGCCCGCGCGGCCAGGCCGCGGGCAGGGCGGGCAACACGTCGAGCGCGCCCGCGTGGCTCTGCAGCAGCATCTCGCAGATCCCTGCCGTGGCGCCGAAGTTGCCGTCGATCTGGAACGGCGGGTGCGCATCGAACAGATTGGCGTACACGCCGCCGCCCGCACTCATGCGCACGCCGAGTTCGTCGACCAGGCGCAGCAGCCGCACGAGCAGGCGATGCGCGCGATCGCCGTCGCGCAGCCGCGCCCACGCGTTGACCTTCCACGCCAGCGACCAGCCCGTGCCGTCGTCGCCGCGCAACTCGAGGGCCTTGCGTGCGGCCATGAACAGCTCCGGCGAGGAGAACGGCGTGATCTGCCTGCCCGGATGCAGCGCGAACAGGTGCGAGAAGTGGCGGTGGTACGGATCCTGCGGTGGCAGGTCGACGCCCCACTCCTGCAGCGCGCCGTTGGCATCGATGCGGTAGGGGCGGAGCCGGGGCAGCGCCTCACGGATGCGCGCGGTGACGAGGTCGTCGATGCCGAGGATCGCGGCGGCCTGGAGCACGTTCGTGCAGGCGTCCCAGGTGATCCCCAGGTCCATGGCACTGCCAGCGTTCGTGGCGGCGAAGCGGCCGTCCGGGAGGCGGAACTTGTGCTCGGGCGACGTCGAGGGCGACGTCGCGAGGTGGCCGTCGGCGTCGGGCACCAGCAGGTCGAGGCAGAACTCGGCGGCGCCCCGCATGAGCGGGTACGCCGTGGCGCGCAACCAGGCGCTGTCGCCCCCGAAGGCGTAGTGCTCCCACAGGTGCTGCGAGAGCCAGGCGCCGCCCATCGGCCACGACGCCCACACGGGGTCGCCCTCGCCGAAACGACCGACCGGCGCCGTCTGCCGCCACAGGTCCGTGTTGTGGTGCGTCGTCCAGCCACGGGCGCCGTAGTTGACGCGCGCCGTCTCGGCACCGGGGACGGCCAGTTCGCCGACCATCGCCAGCAGCGGCGCATGGCACTCGGCGAGGTTGGCCGGCTCGGCCGGCCAGTAGTTCATCTCGGTGTTGATGTTGACCGTGTAGTTGCTGCTCCACGGCGCGCGCACCTGATCGTTCCAGAGCCCCTGCAGGTTGGCCGGCTGCGTGCCAGGCCGGCTGCAGGCAATCAGCAGGTAGCGGCCGTACTGGAACAACAGCGTGGCCAGCGACGGGTCGTCGGCGGGTCCCTCGGCAAGGCGGACGTCGAGCGGTCGCGACACGAGTGCTGCCGAGGCCGCACCGAGGTCGAGCGTGACGCGCGACATCAGCGCCGCATGATCCTCGCGCTGGCGGGCGCGCAGTGCGTCCCAGTCGCGCTGCCGTGCGGCCGCAAGCTGCGCCGATGTCGCCGCAGCCGGATCGCGTCCGTCGGCCATGCCCGATCGATCGGGCCCGGCAAAGCTGGTCGCCATCGCGACGTACAGGGTCGCGTGCGACGCCCCGGCGACGCGCACGCCCTCGGCGGTGATCGACATGCGGCCGTCGGTGCGGACACCCATGCGCGCCTCGAACGTCATGCCGCGATCGTCGGCATAGCGCACGGGGTCGGCAACGTCCTCGTAGTTGGGCTCGACGTGGGAGGGGGCGCGCCCTCGCAGCACGAGCGCCTCGCCATCGGCGCGCGTGGCGGCATGCAAGGGGCTCGACAACCGCGCCTCGAACCCGAGCAGGCCGGGTCGGTCGCAGGTGAGGTGCAGGGCGATGACCTGGTCCGGATGGCTGGCCACCACGCGGCGCGTGAACGTGGCTGGCCCCTGCCGGTACGAGACGACCGCCTCCCCCGTGGCGAGGTCGAGCGAGCGCGCATAGCCGCGCCCCAGGTCGCCGTGATCGAACACGACATGCAGGTCGCCGAGGGGCAGGTACGACTGCGTGTACGGCCCCATCATCCGCTTGGCCGCCGCGTCGGCCTCGACGAAGCGGCCTGCAGCCACCAGGGCACGGGCGTCGGCAAGCGCCGTGCGGGCGCCGGGGTTGTTCCAGTCGGACGGCCCGCCCGACCACAGCGTGTCCTCGTTCAGTTGGAGGCGCTCGACGCCCACGCCACCGAACACCATCGCGCCGAGCCGGCCATTGCCGAGCGGCAGGGCCTCGACCCACTGCCGGGCGGGCCGCGCGTAGGCCAATTGCAGCAGCGATGTGCCGCCGCCGATTGGTTGGGCAAGCAGCCCGCCGCGCAGGAGCGGCAGGGCCCCAAGCGCGAGTAACGACTCGAGGAACGTCCGGCGGCCGGACGTCCGGAGGGGCACCCCCGAGGGTGTTCGATTCCGGCGATTCACGCGTCGCATCCTACGTCAGGTGGGCTGCTCGTTCCGCATTCGCGGCATTCCCGGCATCGCGGCATTCCGTGATGTACTCTGCCGCCATGGCAGGACTGGCCTTCGAGCACCTCGCGATCAATGTCGCCGACCCCGTCGCCGTCGCCGAGTGGTACGTCACGCACCTCGGCATGACGGTCGTGCGCCGCGGCGACGCGCCCGTGCACATGCACTTCCTCGCCGACGCGTCGCGCCGGGCGATGATCGAGATCTACAACAACCCGGTGGCGCGCGCCGACATGTACGGGGACCTGCATCCCGCGCAGTTGCACGTGGCCTTCACCTCGGCCGATCCGGACGCCGACACGGAGCGGCTGGTGGCGGCAGGCGCCGTGCTCCTGGAGCACCAGCGGCACCCTGACGGGTCGCACCTGGTGATGCTGCGCGACCCGTGGGGCCTGGCGATCCAGCTGGCCAAGCGGGCCGCGCCGATGATCTGAAGGGCTACAGGCGACAGGCCACAGGCTGCCTGCAGCCCCTGGCCCCTAGCTCCTAGCTCCTAGCCCCTAGCCCCAAAAGAAGATCATGTCGCAGACCGAGACCGTCGCCTTCCGCATGCGCCTGCACGAGGGGCAGGCCGACGAGTACCAGCGGCGCCACGATGCGATCTGGCCCGAACTCGACGCCCTGCTGCGCGAGTCGGGCGTGGTCGAGTACCGCATCTTCCTCGACGAGGAGACGCGGGCGCTCTTCGCGGTGCTCACACGGCGCACCGACCACACGCTCGACGCCCTGCCCGACCACCCGATCATGAAGCGCTGGTGGGCAATGATGGCCGACATCATGGATACCAACGCGGACCAGTCGCCGGTGCAGGTGCCGCTGCGCGAAGTGTTCAGGATGCAGTGAGAAAAAGGCTCAGGGCTCGAAAAGCCTACTGCCCGGCCCGCTGCCTGAGGTACGCGTAGAGCGACGCGATCTCCTCGTCGGTGAAGTGCGTGAAGCGGGCGCGCGCCGTGTCGTCCATCACCGTGAGATCGCGACCGCCCGGGGTCTCGCCGGTACGCATCAGGTGCGCGAATGCGGCCTCCGTGTAGGCCACCGCCACGGTGAGCGGCGGCACGCGCGCGCCGTCGCCCTCGAGGGTGGCGCCGTGGCATTCGCCGCACGCGACATGGGCGAGATAGCGTCCCCGCGTCGCCGCGTCTGGTTCCGATGACGAGGGCGTGACAGGCCCAACCGCGAGCGCATCCGGCACGGCACGTCCCACCAACAGGCGGAGACGCGCGCCGACGCCGGGGCCGCGGCGGGCCAGGGCATCGGCCCGCTCGGGCAGGGCCCGCAGCCAGGCGATCACGCGCCGCACGTCCTCGTCCGACAGATGC
Organism: Luteitalea sp.; assembly: GCF_044337415.1. Lineage (GTDB taxonomy): Bacteria > Acidobacteriota > Vicinamibacteria > Vicinamibacterales > Vicinamibacteraceae > Luteitalea. The sequence continues at coordinate 22,160 of NZ_JBIINP010000025.1, read as the reverse complement.
CGGAAGTCGCGCGCGGGCATCCCGTACAACGCGCGCCCGTCGCGGTCCACGCCGGCCCTGATGGCCCGCGCCAGTGCGTCGTTCGTGTAGGCATGCCGCACGCGCGTGAGGTTGGGTGCCGCCAGGTCGAGGCCGGTGCGGGCATCGCGCACGGGGGCACCCGCCATCGCCGGGCCGTGGCAACTCGGGCATCCGAGAATCCGCCCGAGACGCTCACCCTCGCGCACGGTCGCCTCATCGGCAGGGACCGCGTCGAGAACGGGCTGCGGCCAGGTCTCGGTGGCGTGGAGCCGGCGCTCCGAGGCCAGCCACACCGCCGCCGACGCGAGGCCCGCGCTGCCGAGGCCGAGCAGGACGATGCGGACGATCCAGGCGCGGAGTGGTGTCATGCGCGGTCGCTCATGTATCGTCTGCGCACACTCGTAGGCAGGCCCGAGGAGGCGCCCCATGGACCGTCGTGCATTCCTGTCATTGTCCGCCATCGGCGCGCTCGCGCCGACCGCCCGCGCGCAGGCCGCCGGCCAACTGCCTGCCGTCACCCGCTATCCCGATCCCGCGGTGCGCGTACTCGATCCGCGGTTCGGCAAGTACCGGGTCGGCGCGGCGGTGGTCGAGCGGCTCTACACCGGGTGCCGCTGGGCCGAAGGCCCCGTGTGGTTCGGCGACCTCCGCTGCCTGATCTGGAGCGACATCCCCAACAATCGGATGCTGCGCTGGACCGAGGAGACCGGCGAGGTCAGCGTGTTCCGGCAACCCTCGAACAACTGCAACGGCAACACGCGCGACCTGCAGGGCCGCCTGATCACGTGCGAACGCCGCCGCGTGGTGCGCACCGAGCCCGATGGCACGATCACCGTGCTCGTGGACGGCGTCGGCGGACAGCCACTGAACTCGCCCAACGACGTGGTGGCGCATCCGGATGGATCGCTCTGGTTCACCGACCCCGGGTACGGCCTGCTCTCGCGCTACGAGGGCGTGCTCGAGGAATTCAAGCTCCCCACGCGCGTGTACCGGTGGGACCCGGCCACGAAGGTCGCCACGCCGATGACCGAGGCCATCAAGCGGCCCAACGGGCTCTGCTTCTCGCCGGACTACTCCAAGCTCTACGTCGCCGACACCGAGAACCCGTCGGCTGCGTGGCCGCGCGGCATCCATGTCTTCGACGTCGTGAACGGGAAGGGGCTGGCCAACCGACGCCTGTTCCACGACATGGGCAAGGGCGGCGCCGACGGCATCCGCTGCGACGCCGACGGCAACATCTGGGCGAGCGCGGGTTGGGTGGGGGCGGGCTACGACGGCGTGCGGATCATCGCGCCCGACGGCACGCACATCGGGCAGATCGACCTGCCGGAGGTCTGCAGCAACCTGTGCTTCGGGGGCGCGAAGGGCAATCGCCTCTTCATGACGGCGAGCCAGTCGCTCTACAGCGTGTACGTGGAGACGGTCGCGGCGCGGTGAGGGAATCGAGGTAGGGCCGGGTGTCCCACCCGGCCGCCCTCCACAGCGGCGCGGTGGGACACCGCGCCCTACCCTGTAGGTTTGCGTCCTACTTCGCGACTTCCAGCGTCGCGAGCGCCACGGTGTTCTCCCACGCCATCGCCATGACCACCGAGGTGTCGGTGGCGTTGATGAACGTGATCATCAACTGCTCGACCGAGTAGTCCACCGAGTCCACCATCATCGGCACGCGCGCGACGTCGAACTTCGGGTTGTAGTTGTACGCGCCGGAGAGGTTCACCTTGTCGTTGGGGTCGTACTTGGCCTGCCGCGGCTGGTTGGTGAGCACCAGCGTCCACGCCCCGGGCTTGAGGTCCACGAAGACGTTGTAGATGCCAGGCTCGAGCCGCTTGCCGCCGAGCATCAGGGGCGCCTGCGTGGTGAGCGTGGTCGTGGCGTTGGCTCCGGCCCGCCAGATGGCCGTGCCGTCCAGGACGGCCTTGCCGTACTCGGCCCCGCTGCCGAAGATGTTCTTGCGGCCGCGCAGCAGCGGACGCCCGTAGTCCACCACGATCCACTTGCCGCCCTGATAGCGCTGGCCGTCGTCGGACTTCGTCCAGGTGCCGCCCACCTGCACCGACGCCTGTCCTGCTGGCGACGGAGGTAGCTTCACCTCGGGCACCGATTGCGCCGTCACCGTCGCGGCCAGCATCACGCTCGCCGCCGTCATCGTCAGTATCTTCAGCATTCGCACGTGTTCGTATCCCTTCATCCTTGTTTCTTCGCTCTTCTACCTTCTACCTTCTACCTTCGCCCTGAGCCGTGAGCCCTGAGCCCTGTTCTACACCACCACACGCCTGCCGTCCCAGCGCGCGAGCGCGCCCTTGCGGTAGCTCAGGTTGATCATGTGCCCGACCGTGGCGCACCGATGGCCCATGTCGGCATTCTCGAACGGCTCCTTGCGGGTACGCACGCTGTCGTAGAACGCGGCCATGTGCGGCACGGTCGCGTCGCCGCCCTCCACCTTGATCTCCTCGGCGGGCGACGGCTTCTGGGTCGCGGTGGCCTTCGGCCGCATCGACGCCCGATCGAGATCGTGCTTGGCCGCGAACGCGTCCTTCTGCGCGGCGGAGAAGTGGTTGGTCGAGTAGGTGTAGTTCTCGAGCAGCGGCTCGTGGTGCACCACGAGCCGGTTGGCGTAGAACTCGAGGGCGCCCTCGGTGCCGAGGATGGTCAGTGGCGGGCTGGCGTGCGCGTTGTTGGCGGTAGACGCGAGGTTGAGCGTGAACCCTTCGGGGTAGTCCACCACCGCCGACATCTGGTCGGGCACCTCGCGGTCCTTCCACCGGTAGACGCCGCCCATCCCGAAGACCTTGCTCGGCATCGACACCCCCATCAGCGTGTGGGTGGCCGTGATGAGGTGCACGAACAGATCGGTGGGCAGGCCGCCCGAGTAGTCCCAGTACAGGCGCCACCGGAAGAACCGCTCGGCATCGAAGGGCACCTTCTTCGCGGGGCCGATGAAGCGGGCCCAGTCGATGGTCTCGGGCGACGCATCGGGCGGCACCGGGTAGTACCAGGCGCCGGTTGCGGTGTTGCGGTTGAACGCCCCGTTGATCTGGGTCACCTTCCCGAGGCGGCCGCTCTTGATGATCTCGATGGCCTTGGCGTTGCCGGGCATGCTCGCCCACTGGCTGCCCACCTGCACGATGCGCTGGTGCTTGCGGGCGGCGGCGATGATGGCGTCGCCCTCCTCCCAGCTGTGGGTCATCGGCTTCTCGATGTACACGTCCTTGCCGGCCGCCATCGCCTCGAGGGCCATCTGCTTGTGCCAGTGGTCGGGCGTGACGATGACGATGGCCTGGATGTCCTTGTTGTCGAGGAGCTGGCGGTAGTCGCGCGTCGTGACCAGGCCGTCGCCCAGGATTTCCTTGCTGCGCGCGAAATGCCCGTCGTAGATGTCGGCGACGCCGACCATCCGCGTGCCCGGGATCGACTTGGTGGCACGAATCAGGATCTCGCCGCGGATGCCCGCGCCGATGACGCCGACGCCGACCGCGTCGTTGGCGCCCTGGACGGTGGCGCCGCGCGCCAGCCCGGTGAGGGGCGCGAGGCCGAGGGCACCGGTGGTGCCGAGCGTCCGCGCGACGAACGCGCGACGCGAGAGGCGGGCGGACGAAGATGAGGACAACGACATGCGCCGCATTTCACCATACTCGGCGACCCGTCGACAGCCATCACGCCATCGGCACATGTGGATACGACGGCGACAGGGCTGGGGGCTGGAAACTGGGGGCTTGGTGCTGGGGGCTTGGTGCTGGGGGCGTGGTGCTGGGGGCGTGGCGCTGGGGGCTGGACGCACCTGCGACGTTGGCCTTTGGCCTTCGGCATTCCGGCATCGCCGCATCGCGGCATTCGGTCAGGACTCATGACTCGAGAGTCATGAGTCCTGACCCTGATACCATCCCGCCCCGATGAGTGGACGCCTGCAGGTCCTGATCGCCGCCGTGCTCTTCTCCACGGCCGGCATGGTGGTCAAGGCCACCACCCTCACGTCGTGGCAGGTGGCCGGCTTCCGCTCCGCGGTGGCCGCCGTCTTCCTGCTCCTCGTGGCGCGGATCCACCTGCGGCCGACATGGCGCACGCTCGGCGTCGGCCTCATCATCGCCGTCACGTTCATCTCGTTCATCGTCGCCAACAAGCTCACCACGTCGGCGCATGCCGTGTTCCTGCAGGCCGCGGCGCCCCTGTACCTGGTGCTGCTCGGCCCGTGGCTGCTCGACGAGCGCATGCACACCAGCGACGTGCCGTTCCTGCTGGTGGTGGGGCTGGGCCTCGTGCTCCTGTTCACCGGGTCTGTCGCGCCCTCGACCACGGCGCCCAATCCCCTGCTCGGCAACGTCATCGCCACGGCGAGCGGCGTCACGTGGGCCCTGGTCCTGGTTGGTGTCCGGCGCATCTCCCGCGAGGACGGGCTTCGCGGCGCGATGACGGCCACGTTCTACGGCAACGTGTTGGCGTTCCTGCTGTGCGCCCCGCTGGCCTTCCCCGTCGTCGGGGCTCGCCCGGTCGACTGGCTGGTGATCGGCTACCTCGGGTGCTTCCAGCTCGCGCTGTCGTATGTGCTGCTCACGCGGGGCATCGGCAAGCTGCCGGCCCTCGAGGCCTCGCTGCTGCTGTTGCTGGAACCCGCGCTGAACCCGCTGTGGACCTTCCTCGTCCACGGCGAGACACCGGGGCTGGTCGGGAGTCTCGGCGGCGGCCTCGTGCTGGTGGCCACCACCGCGCGCGCCTGGCGGCCGGCGCCGGTCCACACCTGATTCGCACCGGGGAGGCGCGGCGCCTGCCCGCACCGCCTGCCTGCCGACACACCCACGGGGGACCCGTCACCTGACGAGGGCAGGGAGCGAGACCTGCCCTTGGGTATGCCCCTGCGATTTCTGCCGCGCGCGCCGATAACCCGGTTGACCCGGGGCGTCCCGGGCGTTAGCCTCCTCCACCGTCCATGCGCCAGTTGCCCCACCTGCTTCGCGTCGCGATTGTCGTGCTGCTCGCCGGCATCCTCGGCGATCGCAGCATCGAGCACGGGCTGCCCCTGCTCGACGGGTCGGTGCTGCGGCTCGATGGCGCGTTCTCGCTGTTGCTCGGCCTGGTCCTGGGGCCTGCGGCCGGCGTGATCACGGCGATCCTGGCCACCCTGCGCACGGCCATCGAGGCGGGCTCCAGCCAGATGGTGGTCCTGGCCGCTGGTGAGGTGCTGTGCGTCGTGGCGCTGGTGCGGCGGCGGCGATGGCAGCCGGTGCTGGCGACGGTCGCGTACTGGCTGCTGATCGGCTGGCCGTTCATCCTCGTGGTGCAGTTGCTGATCCAGAAGCACGACCCGACCTCGGTCACGCTGGTCATGGCCAAGCAGCCGCTCAACAGCCTGGTCAACACCGTGATCGCGACGCTGCTGGCGGCGCAACCGGCCGTGGTCGGGTTGCTGCGCGGCGCCCCGGTGCGCGGGGGCGACACGCGGCTCAAGCAGCAGATCTTCCACACGTTCCTGCCGCTGGCCGTGGTGCCGGTGCTCTTCCTCGGCTTCGGGCTCGGGCGCGTCTTCGCGCAGTATGCGGAGCGCCAGGAACTCACGGCACTCAACGAGCATTCCTATCGCCTCGCGCGGCAGGTCGCCGACTACGTCCGCGAGCACGAGGACGCGCTCGCCTCGGCCGCGCTGCTCGTGGAGAGCACGCAGTCGGCGCGCGGCGACGTGACCGGCGCCCTGCTGGCGGCGCACGGGCTGCATCGTGGCTTCCTGACGATGCTGGTCGCCGACCACCAGGGCTGGATCGTCGCCGGATCGTCGCGCGTCAACGATCGCAGCCAGCCCGAGCAGAACTCGGGCGGGCGCACCGTGGCCGACCGGCCCTACTTCCGCGAGCCCGCGCGCACGGGCCGGCCGTTCACGTCTGAGGTGTTCCTGGGGCGCGGGTTCGGCACCGACCCGATCGTGGCGCTGAGCGCGCCCCTGCACGACCGGCAGCGGCGGTTCACCGGCGTGATCGAGGGCTCGCTGGACCTCAAGTTCCTCGGGCAGGTGGCGGGCACCTACGTGCCGGCGGAGCGCTCGGCCGTGGTCGTCGACGACCGGGGCCGCGTCGTCGCGAGCACGGGGCCGCATGGCGCCACCCTGTTGCGCGACGTCTCGAAGGGGCCATGGGTGAGCAGCGCGGCGCGCGGGGGGCGCACGCACTACGAACGCGAGCCGAACATGGGCTTCCCCACCCGCTTCCTCGTCGGCACGGCAGCCGTCCAGGGGGTGCCGTGGACCGTGTACGCCCGCGTCCCGGTGCGCGTCGTGCAACAACCGATCGCCGACTTCTATCGCGTGACCATGGCGGGCGCGCTGTTGATGCTCCTGATCGCGCTGCCGCTGGCCAACCTGGCCGCCGAGCGCGTCACCCGTCCGCTCGAGCGGCTCCTCGAAGCCACGGCGGGGGCCGAACCGGGCACGACGACGAACATGCCCGACATGGGGGCGGCGGCCCCCACCGAGGTGCGGCAACTGGCCGAGGACCTCGGCGCGATGCTCGAGCGCCTGCACGAGAACCAGGCCCAGCTGCAGTCGGCGCTCAGCGCGCGGGAAGACGCCAACGCGAAGCTCGAGGCCACACTCAGCGAGCTCGACGCGCGCGTCAAGGCCCGCACCGAGGACCTGGCCCGCGCCAGCGCCCGTGCCGAGCAGGCCAACCGCGCCAAGAGCGACTTCCTCGCCAACATGAGCCACGAGATCCGGACGCCGATGAACGGCGTGATCGGGATGGCCGACCTGCTGCTGCAGGACACGCTCGCGCCGCGCCACCGGCAGCGGGTCGAGACCATCAGGTCGAGCGGCCAGATCCTCATCGGGCTGATCAACAACGTGCTCGACATGTCGAAGATCGAGTCGGGCAGCCTCGAGATCGCCCCCGAGCCGACGCGCCTGCGCGACCTCGTGCAGGTCACGGTGCAGTGCGTGGAGCCGCTCGCCACGGGCAAGTCGCTGACGCTGCGGTCGGAACTGGAGCCCGGCCTGCCGGCGGCCGCGCAGCTCGACGGGCTGCGACTCGGCCAGGTGCTGCTCAACCTGGTGACCAACGCGGTGAAGTTCACCGAGCGGGGCGGCGTGACGGTGCGGGTGCGCCGCGTCCCGGGCCTGCACGGCGAGGACCGGCTGTTGTTCGAGGTCCGCGACACGGGGATCGGCATTGCGCCCGAGCGCCTGTCGCGCCTCTTCAGGCCGTTCGAGCAGGGCGATGCGTCGATCACCAAGCGCTACGGGGGCACCGGCCTCGGCCTCGCGATCAGCAAGCGCCTGGTGGAGATGATGGAGGGGCGCCTCTGGTGCGAAAGCGTGCTGGGCGAGGGCGCACAGTTCTTCGTGGAAGTACCGCTGCGCGCGGCCGAGGCGCCGGCCGATCCTGGCCCGCCCCGAGAGCTGGCGCCCGCGGAGGCGACGCGGGCGCTGCGCATCCTGCTGGCCGATGATCACTTCGTCAACCAGCAGGTGATCGCGCACCTGGTCGAGGTGCTCGGCCACCAGATCCACGTGGTGGAGAACGGGCAGCAGGCCATCGACGCCGTGGCGCGCACCAACTACGACGTGGTGCTCATGGACCTGCAGATGCCCGTCATGGACGGGCTCGAAGCGTCGCGCCGCATCCGGGAGGCGCACGGGGCCCACCCGTGGGTCATCGCGCTCACCGCGCACGCCCTCGACGAGCATCGACAGCAGTGCCTGGCCGCGGGCATGAACGACTTCGTGCCCAAGCCCGTGCAGCTGAACGACCTGCGCCAGGCCCTCGGCCGAGTGCCGATCGGCCAGCCCGTCGCCACCACCTGACCCGGGGCCGCTCCCCGACTCCCGACTGCCGACTGCCGACTGCCGACTGCCGACCCCGATCTGTTGTCGCTGAGCTTGACTGCGGGGGGCGGGTCAGGTGAACTCGCGGAGGCACTGCCGCTGCGGCGCTGCCGCCTGCCCGCATGCTGCGCCTCGAATCTCCTGTCGGCCGGTACGGCCTCGCCCTGGTGTTCGTGGCGGGGGCCGCGCTCTGTCGCCTGGCCCTCCTCGAGGTGGGGACCGACCCACGCAGCACGACGTTCGGGCCGTTCTACGGCGCCGTGGTGCTCGCCGCGCTCGCCGGCGGGCTCGGCCCCGGCAGCCTCGCGCTGGCGGTCTCGGCGGCCGCGAGCGCGTGGCTGTGGGTGCCCGGCCCGGCGCACGCGCCGCTCGCGCTGGTCCCGTTGCTGGTCTTCCTGATCGTCGGCGGCCTCATCGTCTGGCTGACGCACCTGACGCGACAGGCCCGCGTGCAGGCCGAGCGGGCCGAGCACCGCGTGCAGACCGTGCTCGACAGCATCGCCGACGGGTTCGTCGCGGTCGACTTCGCCTGGCGCTACACCTACGTGAACGAGGCCGCGCAGCGCTACTTCGGGCGCAGCGAGGCGGAGCTGATCGGCCGCTCGTGCTGGGACGTCTTCCCGGAGGCCGTGGGCACGCCGCTCGAGCACTACTACCGCGAGGTGATGGTGCAGCGTGTCCCGGTCACGGTGGAGCTGGCGAGCTTCCAGCGTGAGGGCGAGTGGTCGCAGGTGCACGTGTCGCCGACGGCGGAAGGCATCTCGGTGGTGTTCCGCGACGTCACCGAGCCGCGGCGGCTGCGCGAGCAGTCCCTCCGGCACCAGGAGCGCCTCCACCGTGCGCTGGCCTCCGCGCGGATGGCCGCGTGGGAGTACGACCCGCGCGCCGATCGCGTGACCTACGGCGCCTCGGCCAGCGACGTGCTCGGCATCCCCGTCGAACGGCTGCCGACCACCCGGGCCGAGGGCATCGCGCTGATCCACCCTGACGACCGCGACGCCCACGTGGCGCGCATCCGCGAGGCCTCCCGCACGGCCGACGGGCAGTACCAGTCGCAATACCGGCTTGCCGAGGCCTCCCTGCAGGACCGGGAGGGCCCGGTGTGGATCGAGGATCGGGGTCGCCTGCTCTTCGACGCCGTCGGCGCGCTGGTGCTGGTGCAGGGCGTACTGCAGGACGTGACGCCGCAGCGCGCGACCGAGGAACGCATCCGCGCGCTCAACCAGGACTTGCGCGAGCGCATCGCGGAGCGCCAGTTGCTGCTCGAGGCGGCCGAGGCCTCGCGGGAGGCGGCCGAGCGATCGAGCCGCGCCAAGGACGAATTCCTGGCGGTGCTGTCGCACGAGTTGCGGTCGCCGATGCAGTCGGTGCTGGGCTGGGTGCAGGTGTTGCGTACGGCCCCGCTGGACACCACGCAGGCCGGCCACGCCCTCGACACCATCGAGCGGAACCTGCGCCAGCAGACGCAGCTCATCAACGACATGCTCGACGTCTCGCGCATCGTGACCGGCAAGCTCGTGTTCCACCTGAGCACGCTGCCGCTCGCCACCGTGGTGCGGGAGACGGTCGACGAGTTGCGGCCGCTCGCCATCGACAAGGGCGTGCTCGTCTCGCTCGAGGCGAGCGGCGATCCGTTCGTGGTCGCCGACCGTGAGCGGCTCCGGCAGGTGGTCTCCAACCTGTTCACCAATGCGGTCAAGTTCACGGCACCTGGTGGCGAGGTGCTGGTCGCGTGCGGCAGCCACGACGGGCACGCATGGCTGGACGTGCGCGACACCGGCGCCGGCATCGACGCGGCGCTGCTCCCGACGATCTTCGAGCGCTTCCAGCAGGCCGACACCAGCTCGACCCGCGAGCACGAGGGCCTCGGGCTCGGCCTCTCGATCACCAGGTACATCGTGGAGCACCTGGGCGGGACGATCGCGGCACGGTCGTCGGGCCGCGGCGAGGGCGCCTGCTTTGCCGTGCGCCTGCCGCTTGCCCACGCGCGGCGCGACGACGAGCTCGCGCCGGGCGCGCAACCGGCCGCCGAGGCCCATGGGCGCCAGCGCCTCACAGGGGTCGACGTCCTGGTGGTCGACGACCACGCCGACACGCTGGAGCTGATCGCGTTCGTGCTGGAACGGGAAGGCGCCGTGGTCCGGACCGCGCGCTCGGCCTCCGAGGCCGAGGCGCTCTGGCAGGCGCGCCAGGCGGAGGTGCTCGTGAGCGACCTCAGCATGCCGTCACGCGATGGCTTCGCCCTGCTGGCGACCATCGGCGGGCGGGCGGTGCCGGCCGTCGCCCTGAGCGGCCTGGCGCGTGCCGACGACAGGAAGCGCGCGCTCGACGCGGGCTTCCTGGCCCACCTGGCCAAGCCGGTCGAACCGGCACTGCTGGTGGACACGCTCGTCCGCATCAGGGCGGAGGCGCCCGCGACGCCGTCATCCGCCACGCCGGCCTGACGCTAGCGCTTCGGCACCGTCCAGAGGTAGACCGTCTTGCCGTCGACCTCGATGGTCTCCTCCGGGGCCCAGTCGCCCATGTCGAAGTCGTGCGACACGATGCGTGTCCCGGGCCTGAGTTGTTCGAGCAGCCGGGGCCGCAGCTTCACGTTCAGGCTGGGCAGCAGGTAGAGCGTCACCACCGTCGCCTCGCGGATGTTGGCCTCGAACAGGTCCTCCTGGCGGAAGGTCGCCTTGCCGGCGACACCGCTCTTGGCGGCGTGCTCGTTGGCCTCGCGGATGCGCTGCGGGTCGATGTCGATGCCGACGGCGCGCGCCCCCAGCTTGGCGGCCGCGACGACGATGCGGCCATCCCCGCAGCCGAGGTCGTACACCACGTCGGCCGGCGTGACCTTCGCCGCGCGCAGCATGGCGTCGATGACCACGTCGCGCGTCGGGACGAAGATGACGTCCGGGCGCCGCTCGGTCTGCAGCGGCACAGCCGGCGGCTGCACCTGATCAGGCGCCGCGCCCGCCAGGCCTGCCGTGGCCATCGCGAGGGTCGCGCCGAGGAAGACTGCCCTGAACCCACCGGTCATGCACGCGTCCTTTCGGAAGGGATTGCTCACAGGTCCGTCGATCGTAGCAGACCGCCACGGACGCGTTCGGGCCTTGGGTACGATCGTCGGGCTCGCCCATCCTGGGCGAACCGGGAGGCAACGATCATGAGGCAGGCAGTGCTGGCAGCGGCGATGGTGCTCGGGGTCGCGACGGTCGCGGCGGCGCAGGACAACCCGATGGTGGCGGCGATCAAGACGCAGCACGCCATGGTCAAGGGCAACCTGGTGAAGTCGGCGGCGAAGATGTCCGAGGTCGACTACGCCTTCAAGCCGACGCCCGAGGTCCGCAGCTTCGGCGAGTTGGTGGGACACGTGGCCAACGCCAACTACATGATCTGCGCCACGGCGATCGGCGAGAAGAGCCCGGCCCCGGGCAACATCGAGAAGACCGTGACCGGCAAGGCCGCGCTCGAGAAGGCCCTGGGCGAGTCGCTCGCGTACTGCGAATCGGCCATCGGCAAGCTCACGGCCGCCAACGTGCACGAGGAGATCAAGTTCTTCACCGGGCCGACGCCGCGCCTGGCCGTGTTCGCGTTCAACAACTCGCACAACATGGAGCACTACGGCAACCTGGTCACCTACATGCGCCTCAAGGGCCTCGTCCCGCCGTCGAGCGAGGGGCGCTAGCGGAATTCAGAATTCACAATTCAGAGTTCAGAATTCACAGAACACAGTTCGACGTTCGACGTTCGACGTTAAGCGTCAAGCGTCAAGGGGGGCGGCGCTCCACGCGTCGCCCCACTCCGCCTTCCGCGCCGCACGCCAGGCGTCGTGGCGACGGGTGACTGCGACGCGCTGCAGGCCGTCGGGCGTGCAGAGGTCGAGTCCCACCTTCCCCTTGTCCACGCGCGGGTGCCGCAGCACGCGCGCGTTCGCCGGCTCGATGTCCGTGTCGCGGGCGAACACCAGGTAGGCGAACTTCTCGTCTTCGTACCCCAGCGTGCCGCCCTTCAACTGCCGGTGGCGCCGCGTTCGCGGGAGCCTGACGCTGAAGTGGCACCAGTCACGTCCGGCCGCCTCCCGCACCGGGCACGGGCCGGCGTGTGGGCACGGCGCCACGAGGTGGGCCCCGTCCTCCAGCAGGCGCGTCCTGGCCTCGGCCAGATGCATGAAGCCGGTGGGCGTGCCGGGCTCCACCAGCACGAGCACCTGCCGCGTGGCGCCCCAGGCGGCCTGCGCCAGGCGGGCTCGGCCGGCAGGGGCGAGTTCGCCTTGCGTATACGCGGAGATGACGAGGTCCGCGGCGGGCCAGTCGGTGGCGACGCCGATGTCGGCCACGCGCGACGACATCGCCACGGCGCGGCCGTCGAGGGCGCCTGGCGCCAGTCGGGCGCCGACCCCGAGGAGCGCGGCGCTCCTGTCCACCTGCAGTGCCGCCTGCACGCCTTCGCACGCGGCGAGCGCGGCCCATGTCGCCGTCCCCGGGCCCGCGCCAAGATCCAGCACGTCCCGGCACCTCGCGCGCACGTGGTCGGGCAGCATGGCCAACGTGGCCGACACGGCGGCATACGTCGCGGGCAGCCGTGTTGCCAGGTAGGCCGCGTGCCACGCCTCGTCGTCGACCGGCGAGGGGCGACCGCGCGCGTAGTCCTCGGTGAGCGCGTGCGCCGCGGCCGCGACGCGCGAGGCGGGCCGCGCATCGACCTCGCGGTCGATGGCGTCGAGCAACGCGGGGGGAAGGCCGGGAGTCAGGAGCGACGCGCCTCCCGGCGCAGCGAGACGCCGGCGAGGGCGCCGGTCGTGCGGCCCTCGGCAATCGCCGGCACGCCGTTGACGAACACCCAATCCATCCCGGTGGCGTGGCGGTGGGGCTCGGCGTAGGTGGCCTGGTCGCGCAGGGCGGCGGGGTCGAAGACCACCACGTCGGCATGCGCGCCCTCGACCAGGCGTCCGCGCCCGGTGATCGCGCAGACCTGCGCCGGCAGGCCCGTCATCGAGTGCAACGCCTGCGGGAGCGTGATCGTGCCGCGGTCACGCACGAACGCGGTCAGCTTGCGCGTGAAGGCGCCGTGTCCACGCGGGTGCGGCTTGCCTTCGCCAGGCAGATACGTCGCGCCGTCGCTGCACGTCATCATCCAGGGCTGGCGCATCAGGAACTCGATGTCGTCCATCGACATGTTGAACGACACCGTGGATGTGTCGTGCCTGGCCACGAGCGCCAGGGCGGCCTCCTCCGCGGGCACGCCGCGCGCCTCGGCGATCTGCGCGAGCGACTTCCCTTCCACCGTCCTGTCTGGCGGGTGGAACGCCACGAGCAGCGAGGCCGCGCCGCCGCGGCGGCGGATGTTGTCGGCTACCTGCGGCAGGAGGGCGGCGCGTTGCGCCGGATCGGCGAGACGCGTGACCAGGGCCGCACGCCCGCCGCGCTGGGCCTCACGGGGCACGAGCGCCGCGAAGAGGCTGGTGCCCGACGCCTCGTACGGGTACTGGTCGGCCCACACGGCCACGCCTCGCCGCCGCGCGGCCTCCACATGCGCGGCGCACTCGCGCGTGCGCCCCCACGCGTCCGGACCGAGCGCCTTCATGTGCGTGACGATCCCGGTCGTCGCTGAGCCCTCGGCAATGGCGATGATCTCGTCGACCGCAGCCACCACGCCGACCGAGTAGGTGCCTTCGTCGCGGATGTGACTCGTGTGGAATGCCGACGGCCCCAGCGTCTCGGCCGCCACGCGCATGAGGTCGGTGACCTCGTCGGTGGCGGCCCAGGCGCCCGGCGTGTAGAAGAGACCGCTGGACAGCCCGAACGCGCCGTCGCGCAGGGCCGCGCGCAGCAGGTCGTGCATGCGGGCTCGTTCGGTCGCGACTGGGGCCCGCTGCTCGCCCCCCAGTACCGCGCCGCGGATGGCGCCGTGGCCCACGAGCGGCGCCACGTTGACGCCGAGGCCGAGCACGCCCATCGCGGCGCGCTGCTTCGCCAGGTCGACAGGCCCGCCCCCGTCGGGGTTGATCACGATGGTGGTGATGCCCTGCGCGAGCAGGGCCTCGGCCGAGTGCAGGCCCTTGCGGACGAGGCTCTCGGCCGCATGCGAGTGGCTGTCGATGAAGCCGGGCGCGACGACGCGGCCGGCAGCGTCGATGGTGCGCGGGGCCGACCAGCCCTGGAGGTCGCCGACCGCCAGGATGCGTCCCTTCGCGAGCGCCAGGTCGCCGAGCCGTGGAGCGTCGGTCGATCCGTCGAAGAGGCGGCCGCCGCGAATGAGGACGTCGGCCTGACGTCCTTGCGAGCGCAGCGTGCGCGAGACAGGGCCGAGGACCGTGACCAGCGCACCCGCGCCGGCTCCTGCGAGGAAACGCCGCCGATGCACGGCCCGAGTGTACGCCAGCCGCGCCGCACACGCCGGTCCGACGGGGCCGCGATCAAACTCCCGACGAGGTTTTGGCGTCTTCTTCTATGAGACGATGCGAGGGTCACGCATCGACGACTCGAGAGGAGGAGGCCCCGCACATGTTCGACAAGCACTCGTGGAAGCGGAGCGACCGCGGCTACCCGGTGGATGCCTTCGGTGAGGGACTGGCCGACGACGCACCGCACAGCGGCGCCTGGCTGGGCGAACGCCCGGGGCTGGACCCGGCGGCCGACGGCCGGCACACGCTCACCTGGCTGGGCGTCAGCCTCGTCGGGATCGGCGTCGGCATCCTCCTGACACGCGCCCTGCGGGGCCACGACGACGTCGCGATGGTGCGGTCGTGGCTGGCGCCTGCAGCGCGGGATGCGGCCGACGCACGGCTGAACGAGGCCTCCGAGGGCTCGTTCACGGCTGGCGCCGCCAGCATGTCCTGACCGACGGGCGACCGACCCCGCCATCGCCGGGCCGACACCACTCGGCCCGCCCGAGCGCGCACCGCTGACGCCACTCACGCGTTTGCGGGCGGAGGCGGCGCGTTCCAGCTCGTCTGCAGCTGGAGTTCCTCTTGCATGGGCTGGCGGGTATCGTTCGTCCCGTGCCCGCCACTGAACCCGCCGACCGCCCGCCGCAGCCCCTGCCGGTCCTGCTCACCGCCCTCGCCTACGCGGGCGCCGCCTGGGCCGGGTTCCGCCTCTTCAGCGTCCCGGGGTCGGTCGCCATCATCTGGCCCGCCGCCGGGATCCTGATCGGGGCGCTCCTGCAGTTGCCGCGCGCGGTGTGGCTGTCGACCGCGCTGGCCACCTGGGGCACCACGGCGCTGCTGCAGCACCTGCTGGGTGTCTCGCTCACGTTCGCGCTGCCCCTGTCGGGCCTGGGCGTCGCCGAGGCCGTGGTCGCCGCCTGGGTGCTGGCGCGCATCAGGCCCACCGTCACGCAGTTCGACCGCCCCCAGGACCTGTTCGCCCTCGTGACGGTCGGGACGCTCTCGGCGATGGTGGCGGCTGCGGTCGGGGCGCTCTTCGTCCACGGGACCGGCGTCTCCACGGTGGATGCCTGGCACGTGTTCACCGTGTGGTCGTCCGGGCATGCCGTGGGCATCCTCCTGTTCGCGCCGCTGTGCCTCATCTGGAAGCGGGCACACCTGCCGCCGCTGACCGGCCCCTCGACGGCTCGGGGCCCGGAGACGCTGCTCGCGTTCGGCGTGTTGTCACTGGTCGGCATCCTGGTGTTCTTCAACGGCGTCGGCAGCATCAGGGCGCCGCTGCTGGTGTCGCTGCCGTTCGAGGTGATTCCCTTCGCGATGCTGATCGCCGTCCGCTCCGGGGTCCGCGGCGCGGTGATCGCGATGGTCGGCCTGGCGCTGCTCGCCGTGGCGGGGACGGCGGCCGGCGGGGGCGCCTTCAAGACCACGCATCCCGATCTCGACGCGCGGGTCGTGGTGACGCAGTGGTTCCTGGCCACGATCGGCCTGGCCACGCTGCTCCTCGCGCTGGCCATCGAGCAGGGCCGCTGGCAGGAGTTCCAGACGCGCCTGGCCAACGAGGCGCTGGCCGAGGCCAACGGTGTGCTCACGCACGAGATCGGCGAACGCGAGCGCACCGCGCTGTCGCTGCGGATGCTGCTCGACGCCACGCCCGAGGGCATCGTCGTGGTCGACGACGACCGGCTGATCGTGGAGGTGAACGGGGCGCTGGAGTGGATGTTCGGGTACTCGCGCAACCAGTTGCTGGGGCAACCGAGCGACATGCTGGTGGCCGACGTCGACCGCGAGACGGTCCGGGCCTACCACGAGCGCTACGCCTCGGATCCGCAGGCGATGCTCACGCGCGGCCCCGGGCCGGACCTGACCGCGCTGCGCAGCGACGGCAAGACCTTTCCCGCGCAGATCGGCCTGAGTCCGTATCGCCTCGGCGAGGAATTGCGGATCATCGCGACCGTGCGCGACGTGACCGAGCAGCGGGCCGTCGAGCGCCGCATGGAGACCAGCCTGCGCGAGAAGGAGGTGCTGCTGCGCGAGGTGCACCACCGGGTGAAGAACAACATGGCGGTGATGTCGAGCCTGTTCTACCTGCAGCAGCGGTACGCGAAGGATCCCGACACCGTCCGCGTGTTCCGCGAGAGCGAGTCGCGCGTGCGCAGCATGGCCATGGTGCACGAGGTGTTGTACCGGTCCGACGACCTGTCGGCCGTGGACTTCTCGCGCTACCTCGACTCGCTGGTGGACCACCTCGCCAACGTGTACCGCGGCACGCTGCCGGGCCTGCGGGTCGAGCGCGAGATCGAGCCCATCCGGCTGTCGCTCGACCAGGCCGTGCCGTGCGGCCTGCTGCTGAACGAGGTGCTCACCAACGCCTTCAAGCACGCCTTCGTCGACGGCGCGCCGGCGGTCCTCCGGGTGCAGGCCAGCGCGCGGGGCGGCGAGGTGCGCATCGAGATCGTGGACAATGGCGTCGGCGTGCCGGAAGACCTCTCCCCCGATCGGACGCAGACGCTGGGTATGCGCCTGATGCAGGCGCTCACCGAGCAGCTCGAGGGACGGTTGTCGACCGAGCGCCAGGAACGGGGCACCCGCTCCACGCTCGCTTTCCCTCTCATCGTGGGCACATCCGTCACCGGAACTGTCCCTTCAGCCCCGTCCGCCTGATGCCCACCACAGACCCCACCGCCGCCGGGTTCGACGTCCGGATCCTGATCGTCGAGGACGAGCGCCTCCTGGCCGAGGAGCTGCGCGAGCGGCTCGAGAGCATCGGCGCCACCGTCGTGGGCGTCGAGCACAGTGGCGAGCAGGCCATCGCCGCCGCCGAGCAGGCACGGCCCGACCTGGTGCTGATGGACATCCGGCTGAAGGGCGAGATGGACGGCATCGAGGCCGCGACGCGCATCAGCCGCACCATCGGCACGCCCATCGTCTTCCTGACCGCCCACTCCGATCACATGACCGTGGAGCGGTCCAAGGCGGCCAGCCCGTACGGCTACCTCCTGAAGCCGCTGCAGGAGTACGAACTGCGCGTCACGCTCAGCCTGGCGCTGCACCGCTGCCGGCTCGAGCGCGACCTGCGGTCGAGCGAGCAGCGCTTCCTCACCACGTTGAGCAGCATCGGCGATGCGGTGATCGCCACCGACGTCGACGGCCGCGTGACCTTCCTCAACCCGGCGGCCGAGCAGATCACCGGGTGGACGCGGCAGGACGCCGAGGGGCGGGCGGTTGCCCACGTCTTCCCCGTGATCGACGAGCAGGATCCGGGCACCGTCGTCGATCCGGCGCGCCGGGCCATCGCCACGCAGGCCGTGGACGTGGTGGCCGAGCCGCTGCGCCTCACGCGGCGGCAGGGCGACCAGACCCTCGTGGAACTGTCGGCAGCGCCCATCGCGGACGGCACCGAGGCGCGCGGCGCGGTGGTGGTGTTCCGCGACGTCTCGCTGCGACGGCAGCAGGAGGACGCGGCCCGCGAGGCCGAGGCGCGGATGCTGGAGGCCCAGAAGCTGGAGGCCGTCGGCCGCCTCGCCGGCGGCGTGGCCCACGACGTCAACAACATGATGACCGTCGTCACCGGCTACGCCGAGTTGCTGCTGTCGCAACTGGCGGCCGACGACCCGAACCGCGGGCTCGTCGAGGAACTCAAGCAGGCCGGCGATCGCACGGCGGGCATCACGCGCCAGTTGCTCTCGTTCAGTCGTCATCGCATTCCGCGCCCCCAGGTGGCCGACGTGGCCGACCTGCTGGCCAGCCTGGAGCCCCTGCTGGCGCAGGTGCTGCCCCCCACGATCACGATGCGACGGCTGTCGACCGGCCCCGGCGCGCGCATCCGCGTCGACGCCGGCCAGTTCGAGCAGGTGATCCTGAACCTCGCGCTGAACGCCCGCGACGCCATGCCGCGCGGGGGCACGCTCACGATCGAGAGCAGCATCGCCTCGCTCGACGCCGGCTGGGACACCGGAGCCGATGCGCCACTCCCGGCCGGCGATCACGTGCTCGTGGTGGTGACCGACACCGGGGCGGGCATCCCGCCCGAGATCGCCACCCGCGTCTTCGAGCCCTTCTTCTCGACGAAGGCCGGCGGACACGGGACCGGGCTGGGCCTGGCCGTCGTGCGCGACATGGTGCGCGCGGCCGAGGGCCAGGTGCTGCTCTACAGCGAGCCCGGCCACGGCACGTCGTTCAAGCTGTATTTCCCGCAGGTCGCCGAGGTCGATGCGCTGCCGCCCGGCAGCCCCAACCTCGTCGACGACGACCTGCAGGCCGAGGTCGCGACGACGGTGCTGCTGGCCGAGGACGAGGAGGCGGTGCGCAGCCTGACGCGGACGCTGCTCGAGCAGCACGGCTACACGGTGCTCGCCGCCTGCGACGGCGTCGATGCGCTCGAACAGGCCAGCGCTTACGCCGGCCCCATCGACCTGCTGCTGACCGACGTCGTGATGCCGCGGCTCGGCGGCCGCGAACTGTGCCAGCGCCTCGGCGCCGCGCGGCCGGAGATCCGGGCGCTGTTCATGTCGGGCTACACCGCCGACACGGTCCTCCGCCAGGGCATCATGAAACACGGCCTCGCGTTCCTCCAGAAGCCGTTCAAGGGCCGACACCTGCTGCTCGCCGTCCGCGACGTCCTGCGCAAGCCGCCGGTGCGGTCCTGACGGGCCGCCTAGCCGGGTACCGGGTGCCGGGTACGGGATACAGACGTGACTGCCGACTGCCGACTGCTCACTGCCGCCTACTGACTGCCGACTGCCGCCCCCCGACCTCCGATTCCCGACTCCCGATTCCCGATTCCGTCTGGTTCCGATGAACTTCCTCGCCCATTTCCTCCTGTCGGCCAACGACGAGGACCTGCGGCTGGGCAATTTCCTCGGCGACCTCGTGAAGGGACGCGTGGAACGGTACGACCATCCCGGTGTCACGCCAGGGATCAAGGCGGGGATCCGCCTGCACCGCGCCATCGACAGCTTCTCGGACACGCACCCGGTGGTGCGCCGCACCAAGCAGCGCATCGCGCACCGGTACGGGCGGCTCTCGAGCGTGATCGTCGACGTCTACTACGACCACGTGCTGGCGCGGGAGTGGGCGACGCACGGCGAGGGCACGCTGCCGGCGTTTGCCGACGACGTGTACCGGACGCTGCGGGGCAACCTCGGGCGGCTGCCGGAGGAGATTCACCCGCTCGTGCACGCGATGACGCAGGGCGATTGGCTCACCGGCTACGCCGACATCGCCTACGTCGGCCGCGCATTGCGCGGCATGGCGCGGCGGGCGCCCGTGGCACGCGACATCGGGACGGCCGCCGAGGAACTCGCGGCGCAGTACACCGACATCGCCGCCGACTTCGCCGAGTTCTTCCCGCAGTTGCAAGCACACTGCACGGCCTTGGTGGCCGCGCACCGTGACGACCAGAGCGCCAGCAGCGAGCAGCGCGCGACGCCTCCCGGACCTTCACCCTTCTGAGCTGGGCACTGTTCTCTTCGCCCTTCGCCCTTCGCCCTTCGCCCTTCGCCCTTTGAATTCTGAACTCTGAATTCTGAATTCCTGCCGGGTTACACCGTCGAGACGAACCGGGCATAGACTTCCGCGTGTGCGCCTGCTGCCCCTCGCCCTCGTCTCGTCAGCGCTGCTGTCTCCTGCACTCCTGATCGTCGGCACGACCGCGCCGGCTGCGCCACGCCGGTGGCTCGCCGGCGACGCCCACGTGCACAGCCAGTGGAGTCCCGGCTACGACCGCGCCACCTCGCCGCCGACCTACCTGCGAGGCGCCGACGCGCTGTACCCGACGCCGAAGAACGCCGCGATGGCGCGCGCCCACGGGCTCTCGTGGATGGTCACCACCGATCATGGCGGACCGACCCACTCGCGGCTCAATCGCGACGAGGCCTACCCGGAGCTGTTGCAGTCGCGCACGGCCGTGCCCGACCTGCTGCAGTTCTACGGCATGGAACTCAACATGCCGGCCATGGACCACCACACGCTCATCGTGCCGCGCGCCGCCGACGAACGCGACGTGCTGTACGAGATCGAGAGCCGGTTCGACGCGGCCGATGCGTGGCCTGCCGACCCGTCGCGGGGGACGGCCGCCGCCCGGCAGGCGGCCCTGGCCTTCCTCGCGTCGCTGCCGCGCCTGCCGCTCGTGTTCGCCAACCACCCGTCGCGGTCGGCGACGGGCCTCCGCCAGTACGGGCTCGACGAGCCCGCCGAACTGCGCGACAACAACACGCGCGCGCCGCAGGTCTACCGCGGCCTCGAGGGCGGACCGGGGCATCAGGCGTCGGGCCTGGCCAGGGACGGCTCGCCGCGCCGGGATGCCTCGGGCGCACTCACCGGGTTCCGCGGCGGCTACTCACGCCCGGGCGCGCACACCCTCGGCGGCTTCGATCAGATGACGGCCATCGTCGGCGGCCTGTGGGACACGATGCTCGCCGAGGGGCGACGCTTCTGGGTGGTGGCAGCGTCGGACTCGCACGTCCACTTCGACGAGACGACGCGACAGGGCAGCGACTTCTGGCCGGGCGAGTTCCACAAGACGTACGTACTGGCGCGCAAGGACTACGCGGACGTGCTCGAGGGACTTCGAGAGGGGCGCGTGTTCACCGTCGCCGGTGATCTGATTTCCGAGCTGTCGGTCACCGCGCGCGCCGGCAGGTCGATGGCGGGGATCGGCGGGACCATGAAGGCGAAGCCGGGCCAGGCCGTCGAGGTGGCGATCGCGTTCCGCGATCCGGCGGGGCCGAACTTCGGCGGGCGCACGCCGTCGGTGGCCCGCATCGACGTCATCGTGGGAGACATGACCGGGCCGGCGGCCGACCCGACCGCCGACCGGGCGCCGCGCACGCGGGTCGTGGCGCGCCTCACCGCGAAGGACTGGAAGTGCAAGGGCGAGACGTGCTCGCTGGCGACGCGGCTGCCGGCCTCGCCCTACTCGCAGTACGTGCGCGTGCGCGGCACGAGCACGACCGACGATGAGCCGGCGATGGATACGGCCGGCGAGAACCCGTGGGACGACCTCTGGTTCTATGCCAACCCGGTGTTCATCGACCGCGGCGTCATCGCGCCGCCCGCCGCGTCGGCGACGACCGCCTTCCGCGTGCCGGCGCACACGCATCCGTAGGGGCTCGACGAAGTCCGAAACTCTCACTGTTACAATTTCTGGATGGGCGTGACCTCCGACGACCTCTTCGGCGACCCGACGGGCATCCAGATCGCGGCACCCGGCAGCTACGGCCAGCGACCGCCTTCGTATCGGCTGCCCGACGCCCTGCGCCTCGGCCCGGTGGCGCTGCAGGTGGCCAACCTCGAGCGCTCCCTCGATTACTACCGCGACGTGCTGGGCCTCGCCGTGCTCGACCACGGCGGCGGGCAGGCGCGCCTCGGATCACACGGGGATCGGCGCGCGCTCGTCGAACTCGTCGAGCGGAAGGGCGCACGCCGTGCCGACGCCGCGCCGCACCACGGGCTCTTCCACTTCGCGATCCTGCTGCCGTCGCGCGAGGCGCTCGGGAGGTTCGTCCGCCATCTCGGGGAGATCGGCGTGCGGGCCGGCGCGGGCGATCACCTGGTGAGCGAGGCGTTCTACCTGACCGATCCCGATGGCCTCGGCATCGAGGTGTATGCGGATCGTCCACGCGACACCTGGAAGCGCGACGGCCGTGAGTTGATGATGGCCACCGACCCGGTGGACGTGCGCGGCCTGGTGCAGTCGGCGGGCGCCACGACGTGGACCGGCATGCCGGCCGGCACGGTGATGGGCCACGTGCACCTCCACGTGGGCGATACCACGGCTGCAGGCGCCTTCTACGGCGACGCCATGGGCTTCGACCGGATCGTCTGGCGCTACCCCGGCGCGCTGTTCCTCTCGGCCGGTGGGTACCACCATCACCTCGGCGCGAACACCTGGGCGGGCCCGCGCGCGGCGACGCCAGGTCCAGACGACGCGCAGTTGCTGGCGTGGACGATCGTCCTGCCCGATGC